>NZ_JAVIWQ010000002.1:3621796-3923613 GCF_034313965.1 Herbaspirillum sp. RTI4 | reverse complement strand
CCCCCCCCCCCCCCCCCCCCCCCCCCCCCCCCCCCCCCCCCCCCCCCCCCCCCCCCCCCCCCCCCCCCCCCCCCCCCCCCCCCCCCCCCCCCCCCCCCCCCCCCCCCCCCCCCCCCCCCGCGGGGGGGGGGTGTGTGTCGCCCCCCCCCCCCCCCCCCCCCCCCCCCCCCCCCCCCCCCCCCCCCCCCCCCCCCCCCCCCCCCCCCCCCCCCCCCCCCCCCCCCCCCCCCCCCCCCCCCCCCCCCCCCCCCCCCCCCCCCCCCCCCCCCCCCCCCCCCCGCGCGCGCGCGCGCGCGCGTGTGTGTGTGTGTGTGTGTGTGTGTGTGTGTGTGTGTGTGTGTGTGTGCACACACACACACACACACACACACACGCCCCCCCCTTTTTTTTTTTTCCCCCCCCCCCGCGCGCGCGCGCGCGCGCGCGCGCGCGCGCGCGCGCGCGCGCGCGCGCGCGCACACACACACGCGCGCGCGCGCGCGCGCGCGCGCGCGCGCGCGCGCGCGCGCGCGCCCACACGCGCGCGCGCGCGCGCGCGCGCGCGCGCGCGCGCGCGCGCGTGTGTGTGCGCGCGCGCGCGCGCGCGCGCGCGCGCGCGCGCGCGCGCGCGGGGAACCCAAAGGGAGAGGGCTATTTTTTTCTGCACACGTTTGCATAATTGTTTTTTTAATAAATTATTAAATTTATCTTTAACATTTTTATATTTCAAAGCCCAATTAAGTGTGATGATAGTTTCGTCCAAAGGTTGTAATGAATTTATTTTGTTATCATAAACATGCGCGGCCCCAGCAAACCATTTCTCAGCCAACTTCGCCGCTATCGGCCATCCAATTTTTCTCATGGCTCCGGGAATGTCCTGAAGGTCAAATTCCGGCAGCTTTTCCCGTTCTTCTGCGTCAAGAATTTGCGGTTTTGCGGGTTCTGCTTGTTTCGGCTTGGGTGCGGGCTGTTTTTTCTGACGTTGAGCAAGCGCCTTTTGAGCGGCTTCTTCCGCTTTCTTTGCTTTCAGTTGTTCTTTCGTCGGTTTGGGTGGTTTGGGTAATTTCGGCGGCGGTGGCGTGCCCGGCGCGGGTCGTTCATAGGAAATCTGCTGCGGGGTATTGATAGGCACCGCGCCCGCTGAGCCGCTGAATTCCTTCCATATTTTTCCTCTGAATAAAGACCGCGCCATTGCGTAGTAAGGGACTTTTTTTACCTTTGCCATAGAGAGAGTTTTCCTGTGTTCTGAATAAAAAATACCAATAGTAAAAAACTATATTTTGTTAATGAACCTCCGAGATTGCACTGCGCCGTCACCGAATCAGGGGCCTTCACATGCGATTCCTCCCTTCCCGACGCTATGCAGCGATAGAAATGAAGTGGCAATTTGCGCTGCCGTCGGTGCCGATGGTTTTCGCGGTGACGATGTTGCGTCCGCGTTGATGAGAGAGGAGCGCGCAGCAGCTTCCTTGTTTCACGATGAGCGCCATGTTCTGGCGATTCGATTGACCTGGCTATAAGACCTGTTCTAAATATAGGGGGACTTACGCAAAAGACCGCTGGCGTTGTTGCCTCGTCTTGTCTTGCTCTGTGCTAACTGGCACTGCCTGCGGCAATGCGCCTAGCCAGCGGCCTTTTGCGCAAGTCCTGTATAAGAACTTAGAATCCCTCCCAGACGTACAAAGCCCCCCGAACAGTTCCACTGCGCGGGGGGCTTTGTTTTCCATCTGAAACGAACTCGTATGCTTCGCTTTTTTTAGCAACAAGCAGTCTTTTGGCTTGTATGCCGATTTGTTTTCGGCTTGCTGATCGGCTTGTTGCTAGGAACTTGCTACTAGGAACTTAATAACAGGGATTTAATACCAGGAACTTAATACCAGGGAATCAATACTAGGGCCTGCTATTAACCCTATTTACGCGCCTGTTTTTGCTGCGGCCAGTTTGACTTCCAGTCGCTTGGCTTGCTGATCGCCGCCCTGAGCTTCCTTGGCGGTTTGCGCTGCAGTTTCGGTCGCTTCCTGGGCAAAAGCTGCCTGAGCAGAAGGGCT
The DNA here is from genome assembly GCF_034313965.1 of Herbaspirillum sp. RTI4. Lineage (NCBI taxonomy): Bacteria > Pseudomonadati > Pseudomonadota > Betaproteobacteria > Burkholderiales > Oxalobacteraceae > Herbaspirillum > Herbaspirillum sp. RTI4. Next base: position 3,921,586 of record NZ_JAVIWQ010000002.1, on the reverse strand, counting down.
GATGTTGACGACGGTGCTGGGGCTGGCAGCCGCTCTCGGTGCTTTTGTTGCTGTGGTGCCTGATGCAGAAGAGCTTTCTTCGGAGGCTTCAGGGGCTTCTTTTGCTTCTTTGGTCGATGCAGCCATTTTAGGGTTGACTGCGGCAGCGCTGGCGGCTGCGGTGGACTGGCTGATGCTGGCGATAGACATAAAAAACCTCTTTGGTTGGTGTTTGCGATAACGCTGATTGAGCGGTGTTGCTTCAAATCATTTTTTCAGATGTCGGTCGACACGTTACTAATATGCGCGCATCGAATCCGTTTTTTAAAGGGCTTACTTTTTAAGTAACGGATGAGTGCAGATAAACTTGAGGATAAATAATAATATTATTTTTAATCCGTAATCACGATTGTGATTCGCAAAAAATAATCATTGATGATGAAATAAAACGGTAAATCGAAAGCCTTCAATTTCAGACGATGGATTCACTAAATTCAATAGAGAAATAGTGGCACCCATCCGTTTCAGAATGGTTTTGATGATCGCCAATCCCAGTCCTGATCCGACTTCGCCGCTTCCCGGAATGCGATAAAAAGGATCGAAGATTCTGTCCTGCTCGGCCGCAGGAATGCCCGGCCCGGTATCTTCAATTTCCACTGACAGTGTCGTTCCCTGTTGCTGTGCGCGCAGGGTGATCTTGCCGCCGGAAGGGGTGTAGCGAATCGCATTGTCGATCAGATTTTTTATCAGCGTCATGCCATCGAATTCATGTCCTCTGAACAGGGCGTCCGGGTCCGCTTCGACTTCGATGTTCAGGTTTTTCTGCTCGGCCATCGGCATCATGTTTTCCAGCACGCGTCTGAACATATCGGCCACAGGAATGGCAGTGATGGGTACGGGTAACGGCGTCTGCGAACGCGCCATGGTCAGCAGTTGTTCCAGTAAAGAATGCATTCTGTGCAAGCCGCTGCGCAGCGCCGTCAAGCGTTCATCGGCGGCGGGCGGCAAGGCAATTTTTGCCAGATTTTCTGCTTGCAAGGTGAGGGCCGTCAGAGGGGAACGCAACTCATGCGCCGCATCGGCGACAAACCGTCTTTGTATTTCCATCGACTTGTCGACGCGCAGCAAAAGTCGGTTGATCGAGGCAATAAAGGGCTTGATTTCATCGGGCACGCCGCGTTCATCGAGGCTTTGCAGATCGGTGTCGTGACGTTGATCGAGTTCGGTGGCCAGTCGCGTGATGGGGCGCAACATGTGGCGGATCAGGACGTTGATCAGTATCAGTAAAACAGGGATCAGAAAAATCAGCGGGAAGACCGTTCGCAAGCCTGCATTACGGGCAAGTTCATCGCGATCGTCGGTCCGTTGCCCGACGACCAGACGGTCGCCGGTTGGCAGCGTTCTGATGAACAATCGCCACTGGTCGAGTTTAGCCTGGAAGGTTTGTATGCCTTCCGGTAATCCTGCGCTCAATTCTAATATTTCATGGCTGCCGAATGGCACCGTAGAGTTTTTTCTGCTGATCACATGAACCAGTACTTGTGAGTCCGGATCAGCAATTTGTTCTCGCGATTGAGCGATCGAAAAATCAGGCGGAAGCGGATGTTCCTGCATCAATCCGGCGATTTGCCGTAAGTGATCGTCCTGAAATTCATTGGCTTCGTCAAATGCCGCTTTAAAAGAAATAATGCCGCCGCAGATAGTTACTGTGGCGATTATTAAAGATAGGCAGAGAGATAATCTGAATTGAAGTGAATTATTCAGAATTCTTTTGAAACCATCCATCCCAGGCCTCTGATATTTTTAATAATTTTATTGCCAAATTTCTTTCTTATTGAGTGAATCAGGAATTCAACCGCATTACTTTCCACTTCTTCATTCCAGCCATATAAGCGGTCTTCCAGTTCCTGCCGCGACAGGATAGCTCCCGGGCGCAGCAGCAGCGATTGCAGCAGACTGAATTCGCGGGCTGAAAGGCGGATGGAAATGCCTTCAAAACTGGCTTCGCGGGTCGTCTGGCTCAAACAAATCGCACCATTGCTCAGCACCGGGCTGCCATTGCCGCCGTGCCGACGGGCAACTGCCCGCATCCGGGCCAGCAGCTCGCCCATTTCAAATGGCTTGAGCAAGTAGTCGTCGGCACCATGATCGAGCCCGGCAATCCGGTCTTCCACCGCATCGCGTGCGGTCAGGATGATGACCGCAACCGCGTTTTGTTCTTTGCGGATGTGCCGCAACACTTCCAGCCCATCCATCTGCGGCAAACCCAAATCCAGCAGGATGACGTCGTAATGCTGCGCGCTGATCGACGTCAGCGCTTTCTTGCCATCATGCACGCAGTCGACGGCGTACGCCGCATCCTTCAATGCTTGCTGGATGGCGGCGGCTATCATCGGATCGTCTTCTACCAGCAATACTCTCATCGTACCTATCCATTCGGCGCTTGCATGCCACAGGTATCGTCATGCCTGGGGGCTTGTCCAGTGCCGGATTGATGTCTTTCTAGTCCGTATCCGGACAATAAGGCCCAAAACTTAGAACAAACTTAGGAACCCCTGATTAAGCTACTGCGCGACGTAATCTCAGGACTGTGATGCTCACCGTACTCAAGTACGGTTGCGCTTCTCGTCCTGAGCTTGCGCCGCTCGCTACGCTTACTCAGGGGTTCCGGTGCGTTGGAGGGGTAAGTGTCTACCCAGCTGCGAGGCTCATGCACTCAAGTACGGTTGCGCTTCTCGTCCTGAGCTTGCGCCGCTCACTACGCTTACTCAGGGGTTCCGGTGCGTTGGCAAAGTACATTGCTTCTGCTCATCCCTTGAAATTGCCCCACTTTCCACAGTTCATCAGAGATTTCGTCACCTGTCCGGTAAAGATCAGATTGCGGCATAAATGCCACACTTTTTACGCCAACGACTCGCCTAAAGTGGGTTTTTCCGTTTCGTAGGCCGTTTTCATCCGGTTCAGCGAGGCAATCAGGTCGGCAAAGCGCTGACCCTGAATCATGATGTGGTCGCGCATCAGATCGACCGTCAGTTCGCTGTCGCCGGCGATGATGGCGGCGACGACGGCGGCATGTTCGTCGTAGGAAATATGCAGTCTGTCGCGTACCCGGAGTTGCAGACGGCGATACGGCCGCAGGCGACGATGCAGCGCCCGCGCCTGATCGGCCAGAAAGGTGTTGTGGCTACCGCTGTATATCTGTTCGTGGAAGGCTTCGTTCAGATAAAAATAGGCATCGGGATCGGACTCCTCGCAGGCCGTCAGGCAGGCCAGATGCGAGGCGGTCAGTGCGGCATGTTCCTTGGGCGACATGCGCCGCGCGGCGAGACGGCCGCACATGGCTTCCAGTTCCGCCATCACTTCAAACATTTCCACTAATTGCTGTGGGCCAATATCGGCCACGATCGCGCCGCGCCGTGGGCGGATCAGGACGATCCCCATGGAGGCCAGTTGTATCAGGGCCTCCCTGATCGGAGTGCGCGAAACGCCGAATTCCTGCGCCAGCGTGGTTTCGTCCAGATGCTGGCCGGGCAAGAGCTTGCCGACTGCGATGCACTCCTCAATCGCTTCGCGCAGATCGGCCGAGACGGAGCGTTTTTTCGGTGGAGTCATGATGTTGATGTAGAGCTAAAAGTGGGAACAGTTAATTTGTGGTTTGGTGCTTGACAATGTATGCGCGCTGTTAGACATTGTATACACAAACATTTCATAAAAAAACAAGATGACTGGCTCGATCCGGCCATCGACCCCTGAAGGAGACAAAATGACTTCGCTTCCGCGTTCGCTTTCCGCATCCCTGCCCGCCACACTTTCTGAGACGACTCCCGATTCTCCATTGCGCCGCAATCTGCTCGGCGCGATCGCGACAGTGCCGTTCTGGACTTCGTCGGCATTCGCCCAAACCACGAACCTGAAAATATCGCATCAGTTTCCCGGCGGCACCATCAACGAAGGGGACTTCCGCGATCGCCTCACGCGCATGTTCGCCGAGGGTGTCAGCAAGCGCACCAACGGTGCGCTGAAGTTCGACATTTATCCGGGCTCGTCCCTGATGAAAACCAATTCCCAGTTTTCTGCCATGCGCAAAGGCGCGCTCGACATGTCGCTGGTGCCGCTCAATTACGCCGGCGGCGAAGTCGCGGAAACCAATATCGGCCTGATGCCCGGTTTGGTGACTTCCTATCAGCAAGGTGCTGCCTGGAAAAACGCCGAAGTCGGTAAAGAACTGGCGCGCATTCTGGCGGAAAAGGGCGTGTTGATCGTGAGCTGGATCTGGCAGGCGGGCGGCGTGGCTTCGCGCGGCAAAGCGATTGTCGAACCGGCCGACGCCAAGGGCATGAAGATTCGCGGCGGCTCGCGTGAAATGGATATGATCCTCAAGGAAGTCGGTGCCGCTGTCGTCACGCTGCCGTCCAATGAAATTTATGCCGCCATGCAAACTGGTGCAATGGATGCGGCGATGACTTCATCGACATCCTTCATTTCTTTCCGACTGGAAGAAGTGACCAAGTCGCTGACCACCGGACGCGATAAGGCTTACTGGTACATGTTTGAGCCGCTGATGATTTCCAAGGCCGTCTTCGACCGCCTGCCCAAAGACCAGCAAGCGGCAATCATGGCTGTCGGTGCCGAGATGGAACAGTTCGCCATGAAGGCCGCGCAAGTCGATGACAACGCAGTGGCGGTTGTCTACCAAAAAGCCGGTTCCAAAATATTTGACCTCAACGCCGCCGTTGTTAAAAAATGGCAGGACATTGCCCGCGTCACGGCATGGAAAGATTTTGCTGCCCGCAACGCCAGCTGCGCCAATCTGCTGCAACTGGCGGAGAAGCTGCTGTGAGTCACGGCGGACTGGATGTGCACCCGCCGGCCAACGCGCCGGTGCCGGCCAATGCGGTACTGGCGGCAGTAGCGCTTGTGCTGCAATGGTTCAACAAAGCGGCAGTGACCGTCTCCATGGTGGCATTGATGGTGACGGCGCTGATTCTGACCTATTCGGTGGTCGTGCGGTATTTCTTCCACCAGCCTACCGACTGGCAGGATGAAGCCGCCGTGTTTGTCCTGGTTGGCGTCATCTTCTTGTGTGCCGCGCATGTGCAATCGCTGCGCGGGCATATCGGGATCGAAGCGCTGGCGACTTTGCTGTCGCCACGCGCCAATCAGATTCGCATGTTCCTCGTCGATCTGGTTTCCTTCCTGTTTTGCGCCTTCTTTTCCTGGAAATCCTGGACCCTGTTTCATGAGGCCTGGTCCGAGGGGCAGACCACTTCTTCCACCTTCGCGCCGCCACTCTGGATTCCGTATTCCATGATGGCGCTCGGCATGAGCGTACTCACTTTGCAAATACTGGTGCAGGTACTGACCCGTCTCACCGGCACCAAGGAGCAAGCATGACACCGTTGATATTAGGTTCCTTGTACGGTGTCGTCACCATTGTCGTAATGTGTTCCGGCATGCCGATCGCCTTTGCTTTAGGCGTAGTGGCGAGCAGCTTCATGTATTTTTTCATGCCGGCATCGTCGCTCGATACGGTCACGCAAAACGTGTATGAAGAAATCGCCTCGATCACCTTGCTGTCGATTCCCCTGTTCATTTTGAAGGGCGCGGCCATCGGTAAATCACCGGCTGGTAAAGACTTGTATTCCGCCATCCACGCCTGGCTCAATCGCGTTCCCGGTGGACTGGGCATTGCCAACGTCTTTGCCTGCGCCCTGTTTGCAGCGATGGCCGGTTCTTCGCCAGCGACGTGTTCGGCTATCGGTTCCGCGGGTATTCCTGAAATGCGACGACGCGGCTATTCGCCGGGCTTTGCGGCCGGCATTATCGCGGCAGGCGGCACCTTGGGCATTTTGTTGCCACCGTCGATCACGATGATTTTGTACGCCGTCGCGGCAGAGCAATCACTCGGTCGCCTGTTCCTGGCGGGCATCGGCCCGGGGGTCTTGCTGGTGACTTTGTTTGCGACCTATGCCGTGTATCGCGCGCGCAAGGAATACAAAATGGCGCATGCCATTTATCTCGATAGCGGCGTCAAATCGGCCTATCTGGAGGAAGAGCATTTCACGCTGGCGCAAAAAGTGGAAATGCTGCCGCGTGTGCTGCCCTTCCTGATTCTGCTGATCGGCGTGATGGTTGCCTTGTACGGCGGCTTGGCCACACCGTCTGAAACTGCCGGACTGGGTGCGCTGCTGGCCATCGTCCTGATCGGTGTGGTTTACCGTATCTATAAGCCACGCGATCTGGTGCCCTTCCTGAGTTCGACCATCAAGGAATCCGGCATGCTGCTGCTCATCATCGGCATGTCGCTGCTGTACTCGTATGTGATGAGTTACCTGCACATCAGTCAGTCGGCGGCGCAAGGGGTGGTTGACCTGCATCTGTCGAAATGGCTGCTGCTGGCCGTGGTGTTGGGCATGGTGATCGTGCTGGGATTTTTCCTGCCACCGGTATCGATCATCCTGATGACCGCACCGATCATTCTGCCGCCGCTGCGTGAAGCCGGTTTCGATCTGATCTGGTTCGGCATCGTCATGACCGTGGTCATGGAAATGGGGCTGATCCATCCGCCGGTCGGACTGAATCTGTTCATCATCAAAAATATTGCGCCCGATATTCCCTTGTCGGAAGTGATCAAGGGAACGATTCCTTTCCTGGGCCTGATGTTTTTAGCCGTGCTGCTGCTGTGCTTCATGCCGGGCATTGCGACTGGTTTGCCCGACCTGTTGATGGGAGTGAAGTAAATGACCGTCACTGAAAAAGTATGGAACCGGCAACAGCAAAACCGCGACGCTCGCCTGGCGCGCGCCAGGACGACGCTGGGCGCCGACCTGAGCGGCAAGCTGCTGCCCGCCACGCGCATCGCTGACTTGCTGTACAGCGTGCTGGAAACCGGCGACCGCGTTTGCCTCGAAGGCAATAACCAGAAGCAGGCCGATTTTCTGGCCAAAGCACTGGCGGGTCTCGATCCGGCGCGGGTGCATGATCTGCACATGCTGCTCTCGGTGCTGGCCTTGCCGGAACATCTGGATATCTTTGAAAAGGGCATCGCCGCCAAACTGGATTTTTCCTTCTCCGGGCCGCAAGCCGGACGTCTGGCCGATCTCGCTTCGAGCGGCAAACTGAACATCGGCGCGATCCATACCTATCTGGAATTGTTCGGTCGTTATTTCGTCGATCTGACGCCGCGTGTGGCGCTGGTCGCAGCGCACTCGGCAGATCGCCACGGCAATTTGTTCACCGGCCCCAATACCGAAGACACCCCCGCCATTGTTGAAGCCACTGCCTTCAAAAGCGGCATTGTCATCGTGCAAGTCAATGAAATTGTCGATGTGCTGCCACGGGTGGATATTCCGGCAGACTGGGTTAATTTCGTAGTCAAGGCGCCGACCCCGAATTACATCGAACCCTTGTTCACCCGCGACCCGGCGCAAATTTCAGAAATCCAAATCCTGATGGCCATGATGGCGATCAAGGGCATCTATGCCGAATATGGCGTGCAGCGGCTTAATCACGGCATCGGTTTCGACACCGCCGCCATCGAACTGATTTTGCCGACCTACGCCGCTTCGCTAGGATTGAAAGGGAAAATCTGCAAGCACTGGGCGCTTAATCCGCATCCGGCATTGATCCCGGCGATTGAAGCCGGGTTCGTCGAATCGGTGCATTCCTTCGGTTCCGAGCTGGGCATGGAGGAATACATCCGCGCCCGTCCCGATGTATTTTTCACCGGGCCTGACGGCTCCATGCGCAGCAACCGGGGGCTGTCGCAAACCGCCGGTCACTATGCCTGCGACATGTTCATCGGCTCCACCTTGCAGATCGATTTGCAGGGCAATTCCTCCACCGCCACGCTGGGTCGTATTTCCGGCTTTGGCGGCGCACCGAACATGGGTGCGGATGCACGCGGTCGTCGTCACGCCAGTCCTGCCTGGCTGAAAGCCGGCGAACAGGCGCGTGCCGGCAAGAACATGATTCCACGCGGCCAGAAGCTGGTGGTGCAGACGGTAGAGACTTTCCGCGAGCACATGCAGCCTGCTTTCGTCGAACGGCTCGATGCCTGGAAACTGGGCGAACAGGCCAACATGGCGATCCCGCCCGTGATGATTTACGGCGACGATGTGACCCATATCCTGACTGAAGAAGGTATCGCCAATCTACTGCTTTGTCGTAGCGATGAAGAACGCGAACAAGCCATTCGCGGCGTGGCCGGATATACCGCAGTCGGACTCGGGCGCGACAAGCGTATGGTGGAAAACCTGCGTGATCGCGGCATCATCCGCCGCGCTGAAGATCTCGGCGTCGACAAGCGACTCGCCACCCGCGACTTGCTCGCCGCCAAGACCATGAAAGATTTGGTGCGCGCTTCCGGCGGTTTGTACAACCCGCCTAAACGCTTCAGAAACTGGTGATCGGGAAACACTCCATGGAAACTTTACATTACCGTTTTGAACACGGTTCGCGCCGACTGCCTGCCGCACCGGAACTGGTGGGCGTGGTTGGCTCCGGCAACCTGGAAGTGCTCATTGAGCCGGCCGCGCTGAGCGGTGCCTGCAAGATCGATATCAATACCGCTGCACGCGGCTTCGGCGCTATCTGGGAAGCAGTCATGCACGACTTCCATCAACGCTGGCAACTGACCGACGTCAGTATTTCCATTAACGACATGGGCGCGACGCCGGCCGTGGTCAGCCTGCGGCTGGATCAGGCAGTCGAAGCCATGCTGGAGAAAAAATGAGCAGCTATCTCGAAGCCAATGCCCGCGAGCGCATGGCGCAACTGCTGGACCCCGGCAGCTTCACCGAATTTCTACCCCCTGCAGAACGCATCGTCAGTCCGCATCTGGCACAACTGGACGCCCCGGTTTCCTTCGATGACGGCGTGATCGTCGGCCGCGGCAGTCTGCACGGCGCGACCGTGTTTGCCGCCGCGCAGGAAGGCGGTTTCATGGGCGGTGCCGTGGGCGAAGTACATGGTGCGAAACTGGTCGGCATGCTCAAGCGTGCGGTGGCGGAAGAAGCGGATGGCGTCATCCTCTTGCTGGAAACCGGTGGCGTGCGTTTGCATGAAGCCAATGCCGGACTGATCGCGGTCTCGGAAGTGATGCGTGCTGTGCTCGATACCCGCGCTGCCGGAATTCCGGTGATCGTGCTGATCGGCGGCTCCAACGGCTGTTTCGGCGGCATGGGCATCGTCGCTCGCTGCACCAATGCCATCATCATGTCGGAAGAAGGACGACTCGCCATGTCCGGCCCGGAAGTGATCGAAACTGCAAACGGTGTCGAAGAATTCGATTCCCGCGACCGGGCGCTGGTCTGGCGCACCAGTGGCGGTAAACACCGCTATTTGCTGGGCGATTGTCAGGACATCGTGGCCGATGACATCGATGCTTTTCGCGATGCGGCATGGCGCACCTTGCAAGTCTTGCGTAGCGCCTCCTCCGAATTGACGCTGGAAAATATGGAGGCGGAACACGCCATGCTGACTGAGCGTATGCAGCGTTTTGGCGATGCGCAAGACCCGATGGAAATCTGGACCCGTCTGGGCGTCGTCGCAGCGCAGGATATCCCGATGCTGGAAGCCGCGGCTTTCGTGGCGCAGAACCAGGCATTGCGGCAGGGAGTGCAAGCATGAACTGGCAAAAATTAGCGACGGCATTATTCCCGCAGGGACACGAGATCGTCGAACGCGAGGATTTTTTATGCGGCACAGCGCAGGTCGGTAGCGAGACCGTCAGCGTGGTCGGCACCACCGGCCACACGCCTATCGGCATTGAAATCGCCTTGTTGCAAGCGCAAGCGATTCTGCGCACAGTGCGCGAACATCCGGGCCGTGCCATTGTGATTCTGGTCGATACGCAAGGCCAGCGCCTGCGGCATCGCGATGAAATGCTGGGCATCAACAGCTACATGGCGCATCTGGGCAAGTCCATCGATCTGGCGCGTCGTTGCGGCCACAAGATCATTGGTCTGGTCTACGATCAGGCGCTGTCGGGCGGTTTCATTACTAGCGGCCTGATGGCGGATGCCTGCTATGCCTTGCCCGATGCGACCATCCGCGTGATGGGTTTGCCGGCCATGGCGCGGATTACCAAAGTACCGGAAGAGCGGCTGGTGGAGCTGGCAAAGGACAATCCGGTGTTTGCGCCCGGCCCGGAAAATTACCTGCGCATGGGCGGCCTCGCTGCCATCTGGAGCGGCGATCTGGCCGCGCAGTTGCAGCAAGCGCTGGCAGAGGCCTCCAGCGTCGATCAACGCGCAGCCTTGGGTGCGGCACGCGGCGGGCGCAACTGGTCGCAGCGGGTGGTGCAAGCGATTGTCGGCGGCACGCATGTTTCCCCGCCATAATTTGGTTTGCTTGACGGCATCAGGTTGGGCGCAGGCTTGCAAGCAGGTGCCTGCGCCGCATCGTCCTCACCTTCAGCGCTGGCAAACCGAAGACCTTCCTGCCGTGGTACGGCGTGCTGACGACGATGCTGATCTCGATGCAGTCTGCCTCGGTATTGCCTTACCGCCGGATGCGCAGGGCGACAAATTGCGGATTGCGTTTCGTGTGACTGCGACCGATATTCGCGAACAAAATCCACCCTTGTCGATAGCCGCTGTCATCACGGCTGCCCCGACTGCATGGCAAATTCCTTTGCAATATTTAAAGGACGAAGCGGCGGCGCTGCAACTCGATATTCGGGTTTACGGTTCCTTGTCCTGGCAAGCGCTGACGCAAGACATTTATCTGCGGGACAGTTCCGATATCGATCTTCTGTTTCTTCCGCGCGACCGACGACAGTTGGAGCAGGGCGTGGCGCTGCTGACGCGTCATGCCGAGGCGTTGCCGCTCGATGGTGAAATCAGCTTCGGCGAATCCGGCGCAGTGGCGTGGAAAGAGTGGCGACAAGCGGCGCTTCTGCCGGGTAATCGCGTATTGCTCAAGCGGTATCGCGGCGTGCAATTGCAGCGCATCGATCACTTGCTGGAAAGCTGGGAAGGCAGGTCATGCACCGTCATCTGATTTTTCATAAGGATGTGCGCCGTCATCCAAAACGCACACGTTCCGATGAACGGCGGCACGATCTTTTTTGTCGTGAGTTGGGTCGCATGGCGGTGCGTAGTCTGTATCAGGAACTGGCGCTCTATCCGAAGCCGGGACTGGTGTCGCTGGTGGATAACGGTAGCCATCGCGATATGGATGCCGCCATTTTTATGCGCAGTTTGTTTTCCTTGCGCCATTATTTTGTGCAGATATCGCTGGCCGGCATGGCAGGCGCGCCGTTCGAGGTATTGCGCCAACTCGGCATCGTCGCTGAGGCGCGCATGTTGCGTGCGACCGGTGGCATCAACACGCATCGCGGCGCGATTTTTTGTCTGGGGATGTTGTGCGCGGCGATTGCTTCTTGTCGCGCACAGGGCATCGTGCTGTCGGCGGCAGCGATTCAAGCCAATTTATTAATTCAGTGGGGCGAGGGTCTGGCGCGACACACGCTGCCTGTTGGCACCGCATCGCACGGCGCACAGGTTGCCGCACTGCATGCGGTGGGCGGTGCAAGAGAAGAGGGCGCACTCGGATTTCCTTCCTTGTTTCACATCGCGCTGCCGCAAATGCACGCAACACGCGCTGCCGGTGGCGATGAACGACACGCCAAAATCGACGCGCTGTTTGCGCTGATGGCGCACATCAGCGATACCAATGTTTACCATCGCGGTGCGGAAGACGGTGCGGCGCGTGTGAAAAACGCCGGTCGCGATTTTCTCGATGCGGGTGGTACGGCTTCGGCGGACTGGATGCCGCGGGCGCTGGTATGTCATGCTGAATTCGTGCGGCACCGACTCTCGCCGGGCGGTGCGGCCGATTTGCTGGCGGGTAGTTGTCTGGTCATGCAGGCGTGTACTGCGACAGGGACATGAGCGGGCGGCTGGCGATTTTATGTCCCGGTCAAGGCGGACAGAATCCGGGCATGTTCGATCTGCTGCCAGCGGAGGCGCAGGCAGCGGTGGGCGTCGCGCTCGCCCCGGTGCTGGCGTATCCGCTGCCAAGCATCCTGGCCGACGACAGCTTGTTATTCGCCAATCGCATTGCGCAACCGCTGATCGTCGCTGCCACGTTGGCGATATGGGATCTGCTCAAAGACGCGCTGCCAGAGCCGATGTTAGTGGCGGGCTACAGCATAGGCGAATTTTCTGCCTGTGGTGTTGCGGGCGCAGCGCCGGCATCGGAGCTGATTGCACTCGCTGCACAACGCGCCGCTTTGATGGATGCCTGCGCAATTGATGCGCCGCAGGGATTGATGTCAGTCACTGGCCTCGCTGTTGATATCGTGCGAGAACGCTTGCCACTGTACGGAATTTACCTCGCCATCGACACTGGATTCGATACGCTGATCGCCGGTGGCAGACAGGCGGATTTACTGGCCGCAGAATGCGATTTGCAGGCACGCGGCGCGCGCATTGGCCATCTGCCGGTGTCGGTCGCTTCCCATACTCCCTTGATGCAGGGCGCGGCTGACCCGTTCGCGGCAAGGCTTGCACAGATGACTTTCCATGATCCGCATATACCGCTGTTGGCGGGTGTATCGGGGCAGGTCTTGCGCCACAAGACGGCGGTGCAAGAGGCGCTGATGCGTCAGCTCACGCAGCCGATTGACTGGACTGCCTGCATGGACGCTTGCGTGGAGCAGGGCATTACAGTGGTGCTGGAACTCGGCCCAGGCGCGGCTTTGTCGCGCATGTTGCGGGTGCGGCATCCGGAGATTGCCTGCCGTTCTGTTTCGGAATTTCGCAGTCTGGCCGGGATACGGCAGTGGCTGGATAGACTCGATTGATGGGTTGGCGTAACTGATCTGGCCCGACCTGCCCCTTCGTTGGCTTTTGACAGTCTGCCGCTGAGTCGGATATTTAACGCCTGCTATGATGGCCCGATTCATTTGACGAGCGTCGACGTTCGTATCATTTCTTCGGAGCACTTCCCTCATGTCGGTTTCCATTGCCCTGATTCAGGCCGCGTTCACCGTCGGCAATATCGACGCCAACCTTGCCCGCATCGCTGCGCTCTATCAAGTCGCAGTCATCGCCAAAGCCGACCTGGTGGTCTTCTCGGAAATGAACGTGACCGGCTATCCGCCGGAAGACCTGATTCTCAACGCGGCATTTCAGCAAAGCGCGATGCAGGCGCTGGAGCAATGCGCGCGCATGACAAGCGGCGGCCCGGCCATGCTGATCGGCTCCTTGTGGTGCGAGGAAGAGATCGTGTTCAATGCGATTTTTCTGCTGCAAGACGGCCGCGTGGCTGCGCGTCAGGAAAAACACCATTTGCCTAATGACGGCGTCTTTGATGAGCGGCGCTATTTCACGCCCGGCGCGATGCCGGAACCGCTTCTCTGGCGGGGCATGAAGCTCGGACTGCTGGTGTGTGAAGACATGTGGTTTGCCGATGTTTCCGCGCATCTGAAACACGCGGGAGCTGAGCTGCTCATCGCCATGAATGCCTCACCGTTTGAAACGGGTAAACCTGATGCGCGAGAACGTGCCGCTATCAGTCGGGTGCAAGAAACCGGGCTGGCGCTGTTGTACGTGAATCAAATCGGCGGGCAGGACGAACTGGTTTTCGACGGCGGCAGTTTTGTGTTGGGAAGGCAGGCCGATATCTGCGCGCGACTGCACGTCTTTCGTGAGGATATGGAGTTCGTGCGTTTACAGAACGAGGGCGCAGGTTGGTCTCCGCTGGCGGGAACTGTTCAGCCGCGTTTGGGCGATACGGAAATGATCTATCGCGCCATGATGCTGGGCTTGCGCGATTTTGTACTGCGCAACGGTTTTGCTGGCGTGGTTATTGGCATGTCCGGCGGTATTGATTCCGCACTGGCGGCGGCGCTTGCCAGCGACGCATTGGGCGCAGCGCATGTCCGTAGCGTGATGATGCCCTCGCCGATTACCTCCGACGATAGTGTTGAGGACGCGACCGATTGCGCGCAGCGGTTGGGTATCAGGATCGATACCGTTCCCATTGATCTGGGGATGCAGGCGTTCGGAGCCATGTTGGAGACGGTGTTTGATGGGCCAGTATCGGATCTGGCGTTCGGCGACAACCAGACGCGTTTGCGCGCTGGCATTTTGCTGGCGATCAGTAGTAAGGAAAATTTATTGCTATTGAATACGGGAAATAAATCTGAAATGGCGGTTGGTTACACTACGCCTTATGGCGATATGTGCGGGCATTTTGCAGTGCTTAAGGATGCGTATAAAACTACGGTGTTTGCACTGGCTGCGTGGCGCAATCTTCATGGTGAAGTTATTCCGCCGCGCATACTGAGCAAGCCGCCTTCTGCGGAATTGTATGAGGGGCAAACCGATCAGGACACGCTGCCGCCCTATGCCTTGCTTGATGCGGTGTTGCATCAGTTGGTGGAGTGTCGGCTTGGTGTGGATGAAGTGGCGGCGCAGGGGTTCTCACTGTCGTTGGTGAGGCGGGTGAACGAGCTGCTGCATGTTGCTGAATACAAACGTCGACAGGCTCCTCCCGGAGTCAAGATCAGCAGCATGTCCTTTGGCCGGGATCGGCGCTATCCGATTACGAACGGCTGGCAGGTGATGGAACGGAATCGGGTGCGACATCCGGGTGCTGCGGAGTAATGGCTTTCGTGCCTGGCAAGTGATCTGAGTGGCCTGAGTGATTTAAGCGACCTCTGAGTGACCGGGCAGAGCAACCTTGTTGAGTGTGCGCTGATTTTTGGAAATAGATGCGGTGAACGGATAGGCAAGCGCCCGTGTAGCGGACACATCAGATGCATCAGGTACATCAACAAAAAACCCGCTTCAGCACTGGGCTGGAAGCGGGTTTTAAGACGCCAGAGAAATTCTCTGACGTGTGTTTGGGATAGGTGGACTTGGATAAGAGCTTAAAAGTCCTATTAAATAAGAGGTGTGCACTTTTTAATTTAATTCATGGATGCAACCGTGGATGCAAAAAAAATTGCTGATAGGTAGGACTAATTACTTTGCCGGTAGTTTGCATCCGGCGTTGATCGATACCGAGCGCATTCTTGAAAGCGTTTCCTCTGGCATGGCAATCTGCACTGAGCGAGTTCCGCTGCGTCCGGTATAAATCACTGGATCGTTGACGTATCGAACGCTTGCGGCGGTGTTGTCCGTCTTGCGCCAGATATCGTAATCCATGTTCTTAGCGAAGAGGGGTGTCTTTGCTCGGTCGCAGTAGGTGCCAAGCGACTCGTCATTGTCGCCGCGAACGGTGATAAGGACTGATAATATCGCTTGCTCCTTCATGCTTTCGCCAATCTGCGCAACCATCTTCCCGTCATACATTCGATAGGTACTAACCGGCCAGCCACCGACTACCGTGATATACCCCGGTTGCGTGCTTATCCGTTGCTTGTCGGTAGAATCCTCAAGCCTACTGAGAATGGACTTCATCGAGTCGGCAAACTCAGGATTGATCGATACCGTGTACTTTATTAGCACGGATGCCATTTCACTATCTGTCGGAACTGCCGCTGTGCTTTTCAGCTTCAGATCCATGCCGGAGGTCGACAATTGGTCGACTAAGCTCATGACCAGTTTGCGCCCTTCGATCACGCTGTTTCGAATGCTCACCTGCTCGGCATAGGCAGATCCGCCGTCGAAGGTCTGAACCTTAGCACCAAGCGATATCGCCGCCGTACGCAGTGGAGAAGTAGAGACCACGGCCTTGATCGTGCATTCGTACCGTCCGTCGGCCCGGTCGCAGGAGATGACGTCATATTTATTCACAATGCCAGTCGTGTGCTGGATGATCTCATCACGTACCAGTTTGTCGTCTGCCGATTCCTGGGTGCTGACGATAAGGGAACCGAGCGCCTGATGGGACGCCGCCAGCAAAGCCGCTGTAATGGCGAGTTCGCGGGTTGATCCCGTCCCGGTTGCATTGACCACCACTTTCTCCGGTGAGAACTCGATCAGCTTGATGCCCTGACCGATTAGCGTGGTCAGGATCGGTAACGGAACTGCGTTGGCAATAGAGGCAAGCATCGCCAGCATCAGGGCAACAAGGACGGCGCGCATTATTTAGCCCGTCCGCTCATGGACAGCGCTGCCGCAGCAGTCTTGCGATCGACGAAGACGGTAACAATAGCCTGGCGTTTTTCGGCATCAATAAACTCGCTCTCCACCATCGTGCCAGTCAGGATGGCGCGGCTGGACTGAACGATGCTGTCCTTGACCATCTGCGCAATTCTGGCGGAGGTCTGACTTTCATCGTCGCTGTTATTTTCGGGTTCCCCTCCGGTCTTGCCTTCCGCTTTCTGAATGGTTGTCGAGATGGTCGTCAGGGTGCGTTTGCTCTTGACGTCCGTATTGATGAATTCCGCGATCTGGCGACGCGCCTTCATGGTCGCCACGGTAATGGATTCATCCGCGGCACCGATCAAATTGCTGCCGATAGTGACTGCCGACACGGAAGTGATGCGCTCCCATTGACCGGATTTATTGAATACCAGCGTCAGGCCGCCACGCGTAAAACCGGTGGTCAGCAAGTCGGAGGGAACACTGGCGACCTGGACGTTTGGCGGCACCGCTGACAAGGGCGGTGCGGAGGAGCAAGCGGAGAGAGTCAATGTGGCGATCAGGGTAGCGATGAGTTTCATGATGTTCCTGGGTGAGGTGTCCGGTCATTTGGACGGGAGTGGGCGTTACGGGACATGCCGTCCTGTGAGGGAAGCAATTTTTAGTAAAGGGTGCAGATTCGAACTCAACAAGCAGAATGCTTGCAGGCAATGTCAGAGCTTGGTGTATCCGGGAGCCAGTACTGCATTGTCCAGATCGTCGAGCAGGCGCAGATCCGTCAGTCGTAACCGGAACTCTGGCCCCTGCAGGCTCGCGTCCGGGGAGCAATCCACCTGCCATTGCCGCAGTACATGCCCGGCATTGGCGGCGCGCACCTGCACCGACAACTGGCCATGGGTCATTCCATAGTCGCGCATGATCGATTCAGGATGCGGGTGGCCCGGATGCGGGATGAAGCTCATGTTTAACAAGCGCTGCCAATGCACATCGGCCAGCTGGCATTCCTGCGGCAATACTTCGGTGCGAGGGTCCCGCTCCTTCAAAGGGCTGATTTTTTCCATGCGCGTCAGGACAAGATCACGAAACTCTTGCTTGCTGCGATCGTAGGCCCGGACATGCCAGCGCAAACCAGAATCCACCAGCGCATGGGGGATGATTTCCCGCTCGCTGAGTCCCCGCTTCATCGAGTAATACTTGAGCTTGAGTGGATAGCCGCCGTGAATGGCGCGCGTAACCATGGCTAGCGGTGCCAGCTGCGGTTGATTCAGCCGCGCCGGAACATCATGCGGCAACAAGGAGTTGCCTGTATCGCGCTCGCCATCCCCGAAGCCGGAAGTCAACGCCGACAGCACGCGCTGCACCTGATGCTGAAACAGCGGCTTGAACGTCGGCAGATAACAATGCCGCTTCTTGATGTACGCCACATTGCCTGGAGCCAACTCCTGATACAGCACCAGATCGCGCGTGCCTGCCGCCGTGGCGATACCAAAACGCTGCAGCACATCCATGCGGCTCACCTCACCGAGGAACCACAGACGAAATTCTATATAGGCCAGTCGTTCGCGTTGCGCGGCGGACAAGGCATCCAATGGCATGGGAGGAGGGGACATAGAGACAAGCCTCAGGGTTAAAAACAAGATGAATTGAATATATCACAAACGAATCAAATTGATGCTATAGTTTTATTAAGATCAATTTGATCGTATATATTTTTACTGGGAAAGACCATGAGCAACTATTCAACCGAGGACATGATGAGCAATCCGGATGGGCAGCAAGAAGCCTCTGAAGCGAAGACGCCAGACAGTGTGCGTATGGTGAGCCGGTTGCCCGGAGCATGCGGCTTTGTGAGGTTAAACCGTCTCGGAGGGCTGGAAGTCGAGTTGTACGATAGGGGAGAGCTGACGGAAAGATTCTGCGGGGGAGAGGTTGCCACTACCTACACGGTCGCCGCATCCGATCTGCCTGCGATGGAGAGCCTCTTGCTCGCCTACGCTCTGACAATGCCTGCATTGGCGGCCATGACGACCATCTGTGATGCGCAACTGCCGCAGAGCCTGGCCGATCCTTTCCCCGATGTGGAGCAACTCATCGCTTGGTTGGCGGACAAGGGAATTCCCTTCAGCCGTCGTGTTGACACAGACGTTTAAGGAAAAACCATGTTTGAATTTGGTACACGGGCACCGATGCATGATCCCTATGGTTTGTATCGTTCCGTATTGCAAGACCAGGCAGTGCAGCTTTGTGAATTACTGACTAAACGTCTGATTCGCAAATGTCAGTCGGAAAAACCTGGCCTTATGGAGGGGCAAGGCATCAACAACCTATGGGAGGAAATTTGCGTCTCGATGCGAATGGACTCTTGGCTGGAAGAGGCGTACCTGGATCATCTGGAAGGACACCTGACAGCTTTGGTCGATGCCTTGCCACTGGGCAATAAACAAATGCTGTGGTTGATGACATACGACGGAGTAACGTATGCAACAAGCCCGGAATGGTCGGTCGGATACACATCACAGGAAAATGTCATCGACATGGAGGAGCCTCCGGATAAGCCCTGGCCCTCCATTAAACCGAAAGACTGGCCCATTAATTCGCGAAGAATTGCACGCGAAATCATCCAAGACAATGTATTGTACGAGTGCTTCAATTATGACAACCATCGTATCCGCGCCTGTACCGGCGATTAAACCAACGCGCTTCACACAAATAAGAAAATGTCATGAACCTGATTCAAGCCCTGCCTGAAGGACCGTTGGACATCGTCGGCGACATTCACGGCGAATATGAAGCACTGTGCAATCTGTTGCGCCATCTGGGCTATGACGAGCAGGGACAACATCCCGATGGGAGAACCTTGGTTTTTGTCGGTGACTTTTGCGACCGGGGGCCGGATAGCCCCGCCGTGTTGGCCTTGGTAGAAAACTTGATCCGTACCGGCCGTGCCGTCGCGGTATTGGGAAACCACGAAATCAATCTACTCCGCGAGGATGCCAAAGACGGATCGGGATGGTTTTTTGAAGAACGCAAGGAGCGCGACCAAGCACGCTATGCGCCGCTCAATTATGCAGATGAAACGGCCAGAAGCAAGATCGTGGCGTTTCTGTCGACCTTGCCCATCGCGCTGGAGCGAGCTGATTTGCGCGTGATTCATGCTGCCTGGATTAGCGACAAACTTGATCAGATCCGCGACCTTCCGCTAGGCAGTGTCCGTCAACACTACGATGCCTGGGAGAAGGTGGCGCAACAATGCGCGCGCGAATTGGAGCCGCGCATGGCAGAGGAACGGCTGAGGTGGGAACATGGACTGGAAAATATTCAGCATGAGCCGCCGTTCATGCACGCACTTGCCGACAACGAAGCAATTAAGCAAATGATGAACCCACTCAAGGTCCTGACCTCGGGCGTGGAGCGCAAGGGGGAGGCTGCTTTTTATTCGAGTGGCAAATGGCGCTTTACCGAACGCGTGCAATGGTGGGATGAATATACCGACGGCATACCGGTGGTAGTCGGCCATTATTGGCGACGTTTCGACAGTAGCGACGCCAATGCCAACAAAGGCGGCCCTGACCTGTTTGATGGCGTATTGCCGCAGGCGTGGCATGGCGTGGCAGGCAATGTGTTTTGTGTTGATTTCTCTGTGGGTGCGCGCTGGTCTGCACGCAAGGCCTGCGAGCCGGTGGCGGCCCGTTTTAAACTGGCCGCGCTGCAATGGCCGGAACGGATGTTGCGGTTTGATGATGGTCATTTCATCGCGACTGTGGGTTTTATGTCGTGAGTGCCGTTTTATTTTTAGTAGTCGCATTTTGCTCTGACAGTTTCCTGGTTTGATGTATGCAGTTGCCAGGTCAAATTCAGTTCTTCAATGTGGTCAACAACTTCAGGAGAAGGTAATGGTAACTGACGACAGTAACAAGGTAATCCCCCCATTTTTACTTTTTTGCGGGGGGATTACCCTGGACGTGGTGCAGGGTTTTGTCTTGCTTGGCATACAGTCTCCTTTGAGAGATCAGTGAGATATGCCTTACACACAAAAATTCCGATACTCTCGGAAAAATGAACCTGTGTATTGAGCTCGCTGGGTTACGCTTGCGACGGAGTCCCTGAAAAAGCTCATCTATCGGCGAGCGGCTGTCAACAAATCCCCGCTCATGTCCTTCTTGAGCATTTCATATACAACGCCAAAGAACATATCTCGCGTCAATTCGTCACTCAACAGCTTTGTGGCCATGCTCTGATGGGTGCTCATTGCCTCAACAATTGCAGCGACGGCAGCGGCTGGCAGATTGGCTTTCATCGCCTGATCCCGACTGTTATTTTGCACCTGCGCCATCACCATCGCGTCATCGCGCAGCTTTTCAGACACATGCACCGCAAAGGCCACCTTATCTTTGTCACTGATGTCTTTGCCGAAAGCATCATTCAGTTTTTCAATCAACTCAGATAGATATTTTTTTTCACGGTCGCGGCCATCACGTAAGCCATTATCGGTAATCCCGTATAGCTCCGGTATCTGCTCAACCGCAAAAAGCCCAGTCAACGTATCACCCTTTATAGCTTTGTAATGCGTCAACGTCAGATCGCCCAAATCCACCTGCTCCGGCGTGATGCCTTTCAGGCGCTTGCGCAACAGGCGCGCATAACTGGCAAACGCTTCCAGGCCAGGGTCGCCAAATTCCACCAGCTGCGCCACATATTCGTAGCTTCGCACGAACTTGGTCAGGCTCTCGCTAAAAATCATCAGCTCATCCCGCGCCTTGGTCTGTTCTGATCGCTGGACATCCGCGTGCGCCGTGCCTTTCTGGTCGTCTGCGTCGCTTGCAATACGCCAGGCCTCATCCCATTTATCGATGGCATCATTCAATGCCTTCAGCTTGCCGTTGAAGCGGTCGGTGGCGGCTTGGGTCAGTGAATACAGTTTCTGATGCGTGACACTCTTATTCACGATGGCATCGCCAAAAGCCACGATTTCGCTGGTTTCGTAAATTAACATGCCATCCAAGCGCTGCTTGATGTCATATACGATGTTTGGGTCTTGTACATCCGACACCTTGGCATCGCGATAAAAGGTCTTAAATGCGTTGACGATTTCTTCCGACTCATTGGCAAAGTCCAGCACAAAGGTCTTGTCCTTGCCCGGATACGTGCGATTCAGGCGCGATAGGGTCTGTACCGCTTCCACACCTGAAATCTTCTTATCCAAGTACATGGCCACCAGTTTTGGCTGGTCGAAGCCCGTTTGAAATTTATTGGCGACGATCATCACCCGATAGTCCTGGGTATCGAATGCCTTGCGCATTTCCCGCCCTTTAAGGCCAGGGTTCATGTTAGTTTCGGTGAACTGATACTCATCGGCGAATTGACCGTCTTGCACATCCTTATTCGCGACCTCGCCGGAGAATGCAACCATCGCCTGAATCCCTTGATAACCCTTGCTCTGGCAGTAACGATCCAGGGCCAACTGGTACTTTACCGCAGACGCCCTTGAAGAAGTGACCACCATGGCTTTAGCTTGGCCACCCAGCAGGTGGGCGACGTTAGCGCGGAAGTGTTCGATGATCAGCTCCACCTTTTGGCCCACATTGGTCGGGTGCAACGATAGCCATTTGGCCAGGGCGCGCTTGGCGCTCTTTTCGTCCACGCGCTCATCATCACTCTCGGCAAACTTCGAACCGATACGGAACGCGACGTCATAGCTGGTGTAGTTCTTCAGCACATCGAGAATGAAACCCTCTTCAATGGCCTGCTGCATTGTGTACAGGTGAAACGGCACGGGTGGGTTGTCTTTGGATATCGGTTGATCCGGTTGACGCGGCCGACCGAACAGGCTCAGCGTGGAGTGTTTGGGCGTGGCGGTGAAGGCGAAGTAGCTGGCATTGCTTGGGCGTTGGCGGGAAGACTGCCATACCGATAGCTTTTCCTCCTTGCTCAGCTTCTCCCATTCTTCTTCGCTTTGCCCTGTCAGCACATAGCGCAAATCATCGGCGCTGCTGCCACCGGTTGAGCTATGCGCCTCGTCGATGATGATGGCGAAGCGCCGATCCCGCAGGCTCTGTTCGGCGAGGATCAATTTCTGTGCCCAAGGGAAGGTCTGCAGCGTCACCACGATGATCGGCACACCGGCCAACATCGCTTCAGCCAATTGCTGGCTTTTTGGCTTGCTGGATTGCTGCCGGTCAATCGCGCAC
Source organism: Herbaspirillum sp. RTI4 (assembly GCF_034313965.1). NCBI lineage: Bacteria > Pseudomonadati > Pseudomonadota > Betaproteobacteria > Burkholderiales > Oxalobacteraceae > Herbaspirillum > Herbaspirillum sp. RTI4. The sequence goes on along the minus strand of NZ_JAVIWQ010000002.1, from coordinate 3,899,376 downwards.
ACCACGCCGGTTTGATGTTCGATCTGGCCAATGGCCTCTTGCAACTGCTTGTCCAGCACCGTGCGATCGGTCACCACGATCACGCTATGGAAGTACGGTTTACCATCTGGCCGACGCACGCGGATCAGCGAATGTGCCATCCAGGCGATGGTATTGGTTTTTCCGGAACCAGCGCTGTGCTGAATCAGATAAGGCTGGCCAGCACCTTCCGCCCGCACCGCATCGACCATCTTGGTCACACCTTCCCATTGGTGAAAACGCGGGAAGATCAGATTTTCCTTGAAAGTGGTTGTGCCGTTCACGTCCTGCGTTTCTTTGCGCTCCAGCAGCACAAAGCGATGGAAAATGCGCAGCCAGTTGTCCTTTTGCAGCACCCTTTGCCACAGATAACTCACCGGATAGCTACCGTTCGCGCCCGGTGGGTTGCCCGCTGCGCCATCGTTGCCCCGGTTGAACGGCAGGAAAAAGGTCGAATCGCCAGCCAGCTTGGTGCTCATGCGGATGTCGCTGTCGCTCATCGCGAAATGCACTGCCGCGCCGCGCTTGAACGCTAGCAGCGGCTCGACGCGGCCGGTCTTCTCATTCTTCGGCGGACGATCCTGCCGATACTGGTCCATGGCCGCCTCGACCGACTGGGTGAAGTCGGTTTTCAGTTCCACCGTAGCCACTGGAATGCCATTAATGAAAAATCCTAGGTCGATTTCGTCGGTCTTGTCGAGCGAGTAGCGCAACTGCGGCACCACCCGCAGTCGGTTGGCGGCGTAGCGCGCTAGCACTGTTTGGTTGCGCTCATCCTCGGGCAGCGCCTGGCTCATCGCCAAGGTGCCACCGCCAGCTATCGCAAAGCCGTCACGCAGCACATTCACGGTGCCGCCATCTTTGCTTTCCAGCATCTTCACCAGCCGGTCCAGCACGGCTGTTTCGGTGCCAGCGCCGTTCAGGCTGCTAAGCTTGGACCAGGCTTGCGGCTGGCTGGTTTGAAGCCAGCCGATCACATCTTCCGGGAACAGCGCCCTGGCTGGGTCATAGCCGGTAGATTTTCCCAGCAGCCAACCGGCTGCCGTGAGTTGCTCGACGATATGGCGTTCGAGCTCGCATTCGTGGTGGATCTGGCTCATGGCGACGCTTTCTACTTTTTATTTTCGTCAGGTTCGGTTAGAGAAAAAGGGCTCCTCTTAACCAGCAACCGCACTCGTTTTCGTATTGTTCAAGCCGCCTGCTGATCTTGCCGATCGGTGTTCGGCCTGACGTCGATCTGCCCAGTAACTACCGCAGTAATCAATGCACTCCGGCGGTCCTTGAGCAGTTCGAGGCTGCGTTCAGTTTTGGTGATGAGAGTATCGATGGGGCTTGTTTGTATATCGACATAATTCATAATCCGCGTTTGCTCTTCAATGGGAGGTTGTGGCACGGCGAAGCCGCCGAGTGCACCAAGGTAAATGCCGGGTTGAGCTGAATAACCGGCATGTTCCCACAATAACGATTGAAAAAGACTTGATTGGAATATCAAATGAAGCCAACTAGACTTCATTCGTTTTTGGCGAGGCCTGAAAATAGCTAAGCTTCGCTGGATATGAAAATTATTCAATTTCACTGGAATAATGGCTGTCTTTCCAAGCGTCCCTCCGACAATAGCAAGTAAAACATCTCCTTCAAGGGGTACAAAAGATCGACAAAGTTCCCGATAGTCATCCTGGGATATTTTTGAGTCGTCGTCGCGATCGGTGAAACAACCATCAACAATATTTCTAACACTCAACAATCGTGGCCCATCGTCAACACGAGGCGGAGGTAAATGGGTGCCGTCCTTTAGAAGCTCACATATATATTTCATTGGTGCTACGTCCCAATGCGCTGGCACATCCCCCAGCCACTTTACCCTAGAATCCTTCATCTTCACGCTGTGATCGAGGCCCTGAGTGACGGCGTGAGTGATCAGCGCCTGGCGCTTTTCGCGCAGCAGTTCGATAAAGCTAGTTTTCTTGCTGACCAGACCGTCGATGCGGACGGTTTCGCGATCGAGCATTTTACAAATAATCTCCTGCTCATCTTTGCCAGGGACGAGTATTGGCATGCGACGCAAGTCTTCAAATTTCATCGATTGACGCATGCCGCCGCCCATCGAATAAAAAACTTTTTGAACATCGTAAGCTCGAAGAAGATAATTAAAATACCGTGGCTCTATCGATTTTGGGCTCACGGCCACGTAAGCTGAAGTGATGATCCCTTTCGTGCTGACAACTGCAGTACGAAGACTTCGTTTATCATTCTGCAAGTCAGTCAACCTAAAAATAATGTCGCCTGGTCTGACTATTTGATAGGTCTCAAACGACTCCGGCAGCAAACCATCATTTGTGTTGATGTCTTTTTTGACAATGGAGCCGTAGCTCAAAGACAGTAAGTTGTCTTCAACCATTCCTTTGTTGGACTCCTTCCTTTCGCTTGCAACGGCAAATAGTGGAGTTACGTCCCAATCAGAAGGTACCTCGCCAACCCACCCCACCCCAGAATCCTTGTATGCCGAATAGGGCTTGTAATAGCTCATGCCGTTACCTCGTTTAGCAGCGCAGCAATTTCCATCTCTACGGCTTTCAGATCGGCGTCGATATCTGCCAACTTACGCGGCGGCAGGTACTGGTAGAAATAGCGGTTGAAGTTGATCTCATAGCCGACGATGCCAATTTGGCCGTCCATCTCGTCGCGCTTGCTTTCGTCGATCCAAGCATCCGGCACATGCGGCAGCACTTCACGTTTGAAGTAGTCGTTGATGTCTTGATTAAGTGGGATGTTCTCGTTTTCGCGCAGGTCGGCATCGGGCAGCAGCTTGCCATCGGCGTCCTTGATTGGCTCAGCCTCAGGGCATTTGGTACCGAAGTAGGTAAACACGGCCTTCTGCGCTGCCTTCCCCAGCTTCTTCACCCTGGCCGCCGTGAGGAAGCTGGGCAGGTCATCAAAATGGCCATCGCGTTCCAGCAGCACGGCAAAGGCATCGGCATGCTCGGCGCCTTTGATGTCGCGGTAGGTGGCAAGGCTTTCCGCTGTCACGGCAAAACTCAGGCGCAGCGGGCGATCGACAGTAATGCGGCGATAACCAAAGTCGGTGGTGTTAAAAATCTTGGCGGTAGGGGCTTCGACAAAGCCATCGTGCTGGCGCGCTATCTCGGCGATCTGTGCCTCGGATAGCAACTTGCGCTTGCTGCCTAACGATTTGCGCATCGGCGCATGCATGCTGGTGGCGTCGATCAGCTGCACTCGGCCTTTGCGGCTGGCGTCCTTGTGGTTGGAAAGAACCCACACGTAGGTGCCAATGCCGGTGTTGTAGAATAGGTCATTCGGCAGCGCGATGATGGCCTCTAACCAGTCGTTTTCCAATATCCAACGGCGGATTTCCGATTCCCCCGATCCTGCTCCGCCGTTAAACAGCGGCGAGCCGGACAGCACGATGCCGATGCGGCTACCACCTTGCTCCACCGGTTTACGTTTGGACAGCAGATGCATCAAAAACAGCAAAGAACCATCGCCAACACGCGGTAGGCCCGCGCCGAAGCGACCGCCAAAACCGAGATTTTTTTGCTCGTCCTGCACGTGCTTTTGCACCTTTTCCCATTTCACCCCGAACGGTGGATTCGCCAGACAATAGTCGAACTGTTCGTGTGGCAGCAGGTCGTTAGAGAGGGTATTGCCGAGCTTGATATTTTTGGTGTCGTACCCCTGGATCAGCTTGTCCGCCACCGAGATCGCATAGGTCTCGGGGTTCAATTCCTGAGCGTACGGGATCAGGCGGGCATTGGGGTTCCACTCGGCGACCTGCTCGATCGCCGAGGATAGGAAGCCACCGGTACCGGCGGCGCAGTCGTACACGGTGCGCACCACGCCTTTGCCGTTCAGCGCTTCGTGGTCACTAGAGAACACCAGGGTCGTCACCAGCCGCACCACATCACGCGGGGTAAAAAACTCCCCGGCGGTGTCGTTGGCCGATTCGGCAAACTTGCGGATCAGATGCTCGAACACCAGGCCCATCTCATGATTGCTGATGGTGTCTGGATGCAGGTCGATGGCGGCAAACTTTTGCGTGACCAGATACAGCAGGTTGGCATTTTCCAGCTTGGTCAGCCAGCCGTCAAAAGCGAAGTGTTCGAACACCTGGCGCGCGTTGGCCGAGAACTTTGCGATGAAGTCTTCCAGGTTGGCGCGGGTGGTGGTGGAGCCGACCGTGGCCAGACTAAATTCGGAAATATTGTAAAAACTCGCCTTGGCGGTACTGGGCAAGACCAAGTCCAGATCAACCAGCGACCCTTTTAATCCGGCGTATTGTTGCTGCACCTGTTTGCGGGTGGGTTCCAGTACGCACTCCAAACGGCGCAGCACGGTAAAGGGCAGGATGATGCGGCCAAACTCGGACTGCTTGAAATCGCCGCGCAGAGTGTCGGCAACGTTCCAGATGAAATCGGCAAGGTTTTGTTGGTTCATGATGTTATTGTCCATTTTCTTCATTATGTTCCAGCGACCAACAATGTGCGGCGAGCAATGCCTGACGCTGCTGGAGCTCATTAATTTGATGTTGCAATGCATCCTCTTCCGTCAATGCCGTGATGCTAAGCCGATGGATATTCTTGCGCATCGTGACCGCTCATTCTGGTCCATCGTGAGCGACCGTCGCGATTAATTACATGTGTCATATGTCACCGGATTACCGTCTTAATTTACACTGCTCGCCAACCTGCAGCGTCGACACCAATGCCGATTGGGAGAATACTTTCGTTATCATGATGCAGACTCAAGCGCCTGGGCAGCAGCAATCAAGTTTGAGACATGTTCAATCAGCTCTTCGACAAAGCCTACGGTAACATCGAGGTCACCTTCATATTCGGCTAAGTTACGTTTTTTGTGAGCATGATTAAGCAATAGCCACTGCTCCGGTTTGTATCCCAGCGTATGCTCTAGGCATTGAAATACCAGGTAACGATTTTCGCTACGGTAGCCATGGGCCCGCAGGGTGGACAATGCAGCAGCATGGGCGGCATTGTAGGCAAGATCAAAACGGCTTTCCAATGAAAGCATAGGTTGTCGGGCATCCTGCAACCGCACGCTGGCAGAACGCAACAAGCCAGCACGCTCCCGCGCATCGGGTGGCTCCGCCTTGAACTTGCCAATCCGCGCTAAATTAGCCAGCGCTGCCGAGGCGGGTAATATCATGTTCGGACCCCTTGACAAAGATTTTAGGTTGCTCCAGTACCCGGACGATGAATGACCGACCATCGCGCACGCGTTGTGCAAACTCGTCCGGTGTGTAGAGAGTCGGGTTCACAACGCGTCCCAACTGCGCTTGAGCTGGTAATAGCGCTTCAAGTAATTCTGCATTTGACGTCACTGCTCCAATCACCATCAAATCAACGTCACTGCTGGCATGCTCAGTACCTTTAGCCAGTGAACCGTAGACAAACGCAATATCCACCAGCGGCCACAGTGAATGAAGCGCTGCGCGCAATACATCGGCCACGCCGAACGTTTTTAAAACAATACTGCGTAGCTCTTCAAATATTGGTGCTTCGTGGTTTGCCTGGTAATGCTTTTGATTTCCCACTCGTCGCACGGTCACCAAGGCCGAAGCTTCCAGTCGCGCTAGCTCGCGCTGCACGGCACCAGAACCGATTGACGCCAACCCAATAATTTCGTTGGCGTAAAACGACCGCTGTGACTGACCATATAGCACGGCCAGCACTCGCTGTTGCGTCTTCGTAAATAGTGCGTCTGCGTAAATACCCATAATGGGAATAATAATACCCAATAAGGGTATTGTCAAGCTAGTCATGTATTGCGCGTGTATTTAAAAGGGGTGGCAATTGATTTTTTTCAGGAAAAATGAATTGGGAGGCGAAGCCCTACAAATTTCTTTAAGACTATTTCTTTGTGGGATGGGACTCAACCGAGGGTGTATTCCAAAGACAACCCTTTGCCGTCAGGCTCTTTTGGCGCAGCTTGGGCATTGCTAAGGCGAAGATACTTGGCAAGTGGCACTGCGACAGTCGCGGAAATACCAAACAATTTGGTCAGGTATTATCAAAAGAAAAAACCAAATTTTTCAAACGAATTTATTGAGATTGATGCGTTGTTTTTATAGAAAGAAATTGATATGATAATAATGCTTTATGCAAAGGCATAGAGGTGTGTTACAAGTTGTCAAGTCCCGCGAAGCCCGAAGTTGCAAGGAGCCAGCAGATTGATAGCAGATCGATGACAGGATTCCTCAAGGATACCTCCATGGTGATATGAACATTATGAATCATTTCTAACATACGCGGCTAGGCTCGATTCGTCGGGTGAAATGGTAGGATAAAGACCACTTGGTTAATCCGGGAGAGCGGTTCGTAGATAGCCGCCATCTTCGCTCTCCCGGTTTGCTAGTCACCATGAGATTCACAAATTGTTCAAGAAAAAGCATCCATGGTATACGCGAAGAGGGTATTTGCATTTTGATCGTCCAATAGACTTTCGTACTGCCCAAAGTATAGTTTCCAGCCCAGAAAAAATTGCAAAGCGCAGCTTTCATCCTTTCATTGACTTTGAGCTTTCTACGGAAAAAGTCAAAAAAAATCCCATATCAAAAAAACTCGAAAAAATCCCAAAGGTGCGACCGATTGCGTACGCGTCGCATCTTGATAGCCACATTTATTCCTATTATTCTTATAGCCTTTCAAAGAGATATGAAAAGTCGATTGGCGAATTAGCGCTTGGGTCATCAGTGCTTGCTTTTCGAGCATTAAATAAGAGCAATATTGAGTTTGCGTTTGATGCATTTGCCGAAATTCAGAAGCGAGATACTTGTCATGTGCTTTGCCTCGATATTGAGGGTTTCTTTAACAACTTAAATCATGAGACACTTAAACAAGCATGGACAAATGTTTTAAAAAAAGAAAATTTACCACCTGACCATTTTTCTGTTTTTAAATCACTGACAAAGCATTCAAGGGTTAATCGGGATGAGCTCTATGAGCTTTTCCAGATTTCAAAAAATAATCCTAAAAACGGAATTGAACGGATTTGTTCGCCTGGCGAATTTAGAGCGAGAGTTAGAAAAAACGGATTAATAAAAGTCAATCCAGTACCACACGGAATTCCACAGGGGTCTCCAATAAGTGCCCTCCTGTCAAACATTTACATGATGAGTTTTGACGTAACAGTCAAAGCATTTGTGGAAGGGATTGGCGGCTGCTATTTACGGTACTGTGATGATATGTTGCTCATTGTGCCAACAGAGTACAAAAATTCATTGAGTGTTTTTGTCGATCAGGAAATAAAGAAAATAAAACTGACAATTCAGAGCTCGAAGACGGAGAGCCGAGACTTCATAAGGGTCAAAGGTGTGTTGGCAACATCTAAACCGCTCCAATACTTGGGATTTCTTTTCGACGGCGATCGTGTTTTTCTACGTTCTGCGTCTCTAGCGAGATATTCTGAGCGCATGAAAAAAGGAGTGCGGGTTGCAAAGGCAACAATGGCAAAGCGAAATGCTGCAAGACTATCTCGAGGGGAAAGTGAAAAGCCATTGTTTAAAAAGTCACTTTACAAACGATATTCTTATCTCGGGCGACGGAATTTTGTCAGTTACGGTTATCGTGCAGCGCGAATTATGAATTCAAAAAGCATCCGGCGACAGCTTGACGGTCTTTGGTCGCGTCTTCATAAGGAAATCGCCGCGTAGGTGACTAAATGTTATAGCCGGTTCTCGCGGCTTTGGGATTGATGCTGTGAAATACGGTGGCCTTGTCGCTGTAAAACGCCTGCGGTTTGCCGTAGTGCTCTAGGTAGCTACGAGTCGTCTTGAAATAGCTGAAGGTCGATTCTGAATACGTAAAATGCAGATACATCAACCGGCTCGTCGCATCATCGATATGCGCCAGCAACGTGCAGGCAGGACCAGGTGGCTCGAACCAACGATGGTCGCTGCCATCAATCTGGATCAGCTCGCGTACCGTTTCCGGATGATGCTCAAGGCCATGTCAGAGATATCGGCTGCCCGACGATTGTGTCTGGGACGATTATAGCGCCGTGATACCAGTCCGTTCGGACCTTATTCTCGGTATCAGTTTGCTAGCCTGCGTACCTGGCGCACCGTCAGCCCAACTCGCTGTGCAGCTAGCTGTGGCTTCAAATTGCCATCTACCAGGGCTTGCATGACCTTCGTCCGGGCCAGCCGCGCATCGTCATTGTTATGCTGCCAGCGTGGTTCATGGTATCTCCCAGTTGAGAGCACAATGCGCTCAATCTGGAAAACGAACATTTGAATTTTGCTAAAAGCGGACATTACAACATTAGCTACAAGAATTGCATCAATTAATACTTATAATTTATCTAATGTAAAATTATAGTCGCCCTGGAAATCAGTTGCCCGATTAACTGACATCGTTTCAATTTTCTTAGGGGCCATTCGTCGCGCCAATGTAGCCATCGTATCGCTTGATGATTTGAACGGCAACATCTGTTGATTCTCCGCACGTTTTGCGTGTCTCTTACTCCCAGCACTGCCGCCATAATTTTCCCTAGTGATTTTTATAATATCCAATTTTCCTTATTACATCTGCCCAGCGACAACCACGTTTAATTTCAGCCCAGTGCGTAATTGCAAAGCTTTCATGAGCCATTTACTAAACAGCCTGAGTCTTTTCCTACGTCTGCCACGCCTCCATTAAGCGCTCTCGACTGGTCGCCCGTGCGCGCAACAAGCCCAACTCTCGGCTCATTCCGCTAAGCGCAGTCTCTTCATCATGTCCTTGCTCACGTAAGCGATTGGCGAGTGCTTTCAGCTCGGCCAGCGAAACTTCATCGACCTGACGAGCAGTCCCTGCGACGGGGCTTCTAAATGTGATTGTTGATTTTTCGGTCAGTCGCCTAGGCCAAATAAAAAGACCTACCGACTCTGCTTCGGTCTCAAAGTGTTTAGCTGTCAGTTCGACAACTCGGTTCAGAATTCGACTGCCAGTGCGCACCCATCATCGGCGTGTGACCTGCTCCACAATTTAGTCCGAAACCGACATAGAGTTTGCGATTAAAAACTATCTGCAAATCTGTTCGGTGTCAGGTAGCCAAGTGCGCTGTGGGGGCGCTCCTCGTTGTATTCCTGACGCCATGCGGCGATGACTTCCCGTGCATGACGCATTGATAAAAACCAATGCTCATTCAAACATTCATCCCGAAACTTACCGGTGAAACTTTCAATATAGGCATTCTGCTGCGGCTTGCCCGGTTCGATAAATCGCAATTGAAGCTGTTTTCGGTAAGCCCATTCATCGAGTACCTTGCTAATAAACTCGGGGCCGTTATCTACAGTCACCGATCTGGGCAACCCTCGATTTTCTGCCAAACGCTCTAAAACAGCCACGACACGGCGACCAGGCAGTGAGGTATCCACTTCTATTGCCAAACACTCTTTTGTGAAATCATCGACGATATTCAAACAGCGCAGGCGACGTCCGTCAATAAATCCATCCGATACAAAGTCCATCGACCAACTCTGATTCGGTCCCAGTGCTACTACCTTCGGCTGCCGTTCAACGCCAGCGATACGCTTGCGCTTGCGTCGACGCACCATCAAACCGGCTGCGTGGTAAACCCGATACGTACGCTTAGGATTAATCAACCAACCTTCCCGGCACAGCAGCACATGCAGGCGTCGATATCCGTAACGCCTCTTCTGACCAGCCAGTTCAGTCAATCGTCCTGCCAACTGTTCGTCGCTCGGGCGAGTCGATTCATACCGATATAACGACCTGGAAATGCCCATCAGCCCACAAGCACGCGTAACACCTATTCCGTGGTTTTCCATGACATAGGAAACGGCGTCACGTCTGGCTTGTGGGCTTACCACTTTCGGCCAACAACATCCTTGAGAGCTGCGTTGTCGAGCATTGATTCTGCCAGCAAGCGTTTCAACTTGGCGTTCTCTGCTTCAAGAACCTTGAGTCGTTGTGCTTCGGATACCGTCATCCCGCCGAATTTCGCTTTCCAGTTGTAATAGGTGGCGTCGCTAATACCGTGTTTCCGGCAAAGCTCCGCCACTTTTACACCAGTTTCCGCTTCTTTTAATACGCCAATGATCTGTTCTTCCGTGAATCGATTCTTCATGCTTGCCTCCTTAGGGGCAAACTCTACATTATGGCCGTACTAATCTCGGGGAGCAGGTCACGTGGAGCCTACTGATGTATGCGTCAAAACATTCAAATCCCGCTGAGGAAGTTGCAACGTCAAGGGGGAGATTCAATTCCACTGGACAATCATCATGGCCCCGCACCGCATCGTCGATTACGTGGTGGTGCATGAGCCGTGCCATCTGAAACACCATGACCATTCATCGGCGTTCTGGAAATCAGTGGAACGGATCGTGCCCGATTATGTGCAGTGCAAAGAGTGGTTGCGCGAGGTGGGGGTGGGGCTTGATGTGTGAATGATTGGAGGTGAGGGGATGGCGGTTAACGGCGTGGGGAAGATCAGACCGCGACTACTACAACTAAAAATTATGAGGTTGAGAAATTTTTATTGAATTAAGTAGTGATATTTTTTATTTTTGTAAGCTATCTTCAATTGTGACTGGAAAAGGCAAAAATCTTCTCCATCATCTTTGCGCGAAACTCTCATTGTCTTGAGCGCTGCCAATTTTTCATATGAGACTATTCCTTTGGCGCGGTATCAAACTGGTTCGGCCTGTTGATACTTAAATGAGACTGAAATACGCAGGATAGCCCGGCGGGGCCAATGTGTATTTTTTGTGGGGGCACAGGTAGCGCTACAACGCCCACTCATGAGACTGATCCATTGCATTTCCCAAATGACAAAAATAAGGCCGCGGCTTTAAAAGCTCCCAGCCTTATTTTAAACGTCCTCAAAACTCAACATCATCTTCAAATGCATGAGGCAATGAGGCTGCTGAGGCATTGTCTTGATTGGCGGAGGTTCGGGGTTGCCTCGCCGCTGACTCTGCTACTGAGACTATGGGACGTGACAATGGCGCTTCATCAAAAATTGAGGCACGTATTGCATAGAAGTAGGTCCTTGTATCGACTGCGGAAACCTTGTGTTTGCTCTTGGTTCTATTTGCTTCATTTTTGTATATTAGCCCACTGTTTTCTAGGGCGTGTAGTGCGGCGGTTTTTGAGATGTCGCCGATAGCAGCTTTGAATCCATCGTCATTAAACAAATAGAGCGCACCCTCCGCTTTTATTTTTAGATAGCCGGAGATGGTCAATGGTAAATTTTTATAAATACTGCTATCTGGGAAATGGCCTGGATGTGCATAAATATATTGCGCAATCAGCTTGATGGCTCGTCTACCATCGTCGACATCTGGTACCGCGGCACGCCACATTTCCCATACTGCTCGCATAGCGGTAGCGATACGTTCGGGTGTGCAGTGCAAAATTCCAGCTTCGATGGCCAATTCACCCGCCGTTTGAACGAGGGCAAATCTATCTAGCGCGCGTAGAATTTCTGGCGCTTCACCAGAGTTCATCAGGTCGGAAATTTCTTTCATTCGTGAGCGAATATTATTATGGGCTCGCGCATGCGTTGCATATTTTTGGACAAGCCATTCGGTAAATGCCCTTCCAGCGGTGCCGTAATAGTTGCCGCAAGCTTCCTTCAGATGACGCACGGTTTTTCCTGCATCGATATCCTTATCGAAAAGGTCGACGACAGGAAATGGGATGTCAAGGATGCGTAGCGCTTGCCCTCCTTTTTGCTGTTTCCCATGTTGTGCCATCAATTCTGCCATCGAGATTTCACCTGTCGATAGGAACACAGAGCGCCATTCCCTGACAGTACGACGACTGCTATCCGATTTGAGGCGCTCAGCGCCACGACCTCCTGCCAGAGAGTAAATCGCCTTATCCAGTTCGCTGGCATTACGAAATTGCCCTAGCTCATCCAAGCATAGTGGTAGATCACAATGTTCCTCTGCCATCGCCTCGAGAGCATTGGCCGTACTATTCCAACGGCGAACCATGGCATTTGAGTCTGCTCCTGGGTCGCTGCCGCATCCCCATACACTGGCTGCTATTTGTAATGCGGTGGTTTTCCCCCTGCTGGTCATTCCAGCCAAGTTAAAGCCAAAGCTGTCTGAGTTGGCGGGGCGCAAGAGGGGCCCGGTGAAACTTGCACAGACCATAAATAACAGCAGGTCGCTGTGGTAAATCGATGTGACAATGTGGTTCTGCCAGTCGATGAGTGTCCCGGAGCTCTTGCAGCTCTCTTTCATTTTGTTTGCATGTTCTGGCTGATAGACGCAATTATTGGAGCCGATGACTTTGTCAGGTAAAACATAAGTCATCTTGTCGCCGTCGCTCCAGCCTGTACGGGGCATTGCAGTCATCCAAGGCCTCCTGCGAGCGCACGTTCTGGCGGCATCAAGATAGGCGCTAAGCGCTTTTTCTTTCGATGGAATGACGCGTACCCCATGGTCCTCCAAGAAATTGGCGAGTAACGCTGGATCACCATGGAGCTGTTTGGCAGGGATCGCCATTTCAATGATCTTGCCGTCCAAGGTGAGTGCCCCGAGGTCAAGCCCATATTCCTTGCCTGTTGCGCTTCGCGTCAAATGACGAATAATCAGCGGACTGCATATTTGCTCCGTTTTACCGAAGGATCTTTCCCCTTCTTTGCTTTCCCGAAAAATCCCTTCATTCGTGAGCCGATAAGGAAAGGGGACATAATCATTCACCTTTGCCTCGGTTGTCTCAGCGGAATCAACATCAGAGAGACTACGGAAAAGCTTACGTAAGGTTGTATTAGTCTCATGTGCCTCATGTGCCTCAGTCGATAAAGAATGTTTCCTTTTTGGAGATTGATTCGTTGCTTTTAGTTTGGGTTGAATATTTTCTTGCATTGACTCTGCTTGCAGGCCGAGTTTTTGATCTGCTGGAGGATTTATTTGCACATCGACTTGGACGGGGAGCGTGGACATGTCATTCTCCTTTCGTCGCATGAATAGTTACTTGGCTGACAGAATGACATCCTGTTTGTTCGATTAAGCCGCGAATATCTTCGACTCTCCAAACTGTGGTGCGTGAGCCTAGCTTAATTGGTTGGGGGAAACGTCCAGTTTTGACCCCTGTTAACCAGCTGCTTCGACTAATCGGGATGATCGGAACAGTGATGGGATTAGCCTTTTTGTTACCGATAATTTGGCTTAGGCGCAGATAGCCCGTTTCTGGTAAATAGTGCATGTGATACCCCCATTAAAAACTTATGTAGAGCTCGGTTGAGCTAATGAGGGCTATTTTTGTTTTTTTGCAGATGTATGTCAGGGATGATTCGAATCGTGAATCATCCCTGATGGTTAATTTTTGTATTTTGGGATGCGAACGATTTCTTTAAATCATCGCCACTTATCTCAATGCCAACAGCAACAGATACCGCTATGGAGACGCATTCATAAAGCGGTTTCCCAAAAATATTTCGGGCCATGAGAACCAAACTTTTACCCCGTTCGAGAGCAAAAAGTCGGCGTATTTTTTTCTCCCCAAGTTTGGATCTTTTTCTGCTTGAAAATGCAATCTTAATTTCAGGAGGAATGCTGGTTTTAAATGTTCCGGATAGTTCTAACCAATCAGGCAGATGTTTGTATGTGTCTCGGAAAAGTTGTATTTTCTGCCAGAGCTCTTCTTCTTTTTTTTGTTCATCGTAAAAGTGCCGCTCGCCAGAAAATTCATCTTCTGGCGCACATGAAATCCAAACCTTATTTAGGAAAAGTTCACCTTTCTCTTTTGAGATGTGATTGTTGCTTAGCCCCTTCCAGTAACCTATCATTCTTGGATCGCGATCTTCGGTAGGGCCATTCAAGGCGTTCCATCGGTAATCAACAAATTCGGTCATAGGATAGGAAGTCTTCTGTTAGTTGGTTACCTAGCTAAGTTTTTAGGGATTCGGGTTGCTTGATTCAACGTTGTACAAATAGTCTGCGTATTGTTGCATCATGATTTTTCTCTCATCAAGAAATAGTGCTCGATCATAGGCTTCACCATAAGCATCACCTAATGCATGGGATAACTGTCGATCCACGACTTCATGGCGGTAGCCTAGGCGCTCTTTAATTATCCCCATCGCCAAGGACCTAAATCCATGCCCGGTCATCTTCCTTGCGTAGCCCATACGTTTCAAGGCCGCCAGGATGCCCCAGTTGGTGGCTGGTTGCGTCGGATCTCGCAAATTCGGAAACAGGTACTTGTTATTGCCTGTAATTGTGTGAAGTTCCCGTAATAGCTTCCAACCTTGGTCGGGTAGAAATACATGATGATTGACCTTGCGTGGATTGAATTTCTTTTTTCCCATTTTCATGCGTTGCCAGGGGATAAGCCATTTTTCATTTTCAAAATCAATTTCTGCCCACTCTGTTGTAGTTAGTTCACTGGTCCGAACGAAGGTAAGCATCATGAGGCGAAACATGACTTTGGTGGGGATGTACATGCGCCCTTCTATTTTGTTAAAGGCACGCAGAAATTCTGGTAGATCGTCTGGTGTAATTGCTGCGTGATGTCCTCTTGCCGCCGATTTCAGAGCGCCCCTCAGACTCGGCACTGGGTCAGTAGCTGCCTTGCCGCACGCTATGGCATATCGGAATATCTGACCGCAGACTTGACCTTGTCGCTTGGCCATATCAATCGCCCCGCGCTTTTCTATTTGGCGCAATGTATCCAGAATGATCAGCGTGGTGATTTCAGTAATAGGATATTTCCCCATGAGGGGGAAGATATCGACTTCCAATCTGTGCAGAACGTTTTTGGCCGTTCGAGCTTGCCAAGTTTCTAGTTTATTGTTGTGCCATTCTCGTGCGACAGCTTCAAATGTATTTGCTGCGGCAAGAGATGAGCTGGCTTTTTCGATTCGTTTTTGATGCGCTGGATTGATGCCATTGTTCAAGAGCTTGCGTGCGTCAAAACATTTCCCCCTGGCTTCTGCCAATCCAACTAACGGGTAGTCGCCAAATGAAAGGCGATTGTTCTTCTTGTTGCCAGGTTACCTGTAGGCCATGCGCCAACTCTTTTTCCCGGCAGGATTAATCTCAATGTATAGCCCGTTGCCGTCGGCAAGTGTCCAAGTTTTTTCTTTTGATTTCGCTGCCCTGATTTGAATATCAGTCAGCGGTTTGGCTAATTTTGGCATTTTGCATCCATGAGGTTGGATAACTTTAATCCATGGATATAAGTATGGATGCAAAAAATATGGATGTCCATGAACTGTAAAAAACAATATAAAACAAAAAAACCTGCACCAGCTATGGGCTGTGTGCAGGTTTTTGAACTTCTTTGTACTTCTTTATACATGTTCATGGTGGTGATAGGTGGACTTGAACCACCGACCCCAGCATTATGAGTGCTGTGCTCTAACCAACTGAGCTATATCACCAAAAGCAAGCCGAGTATTATGCCGCCAGCATTGCGCCGCCGTCAATAGAAATCCTCCTTGCTGTTGCGTTTGTTACGTCCCGTGTCCTTTAAATCAGACAGAGCGATGGTCTTTTTAGGGCTTTTAGCAAGGGAAATGTCTTTGGATGCGGTTTTTGGGTGCGGTGATGCGTGGGGATTTATGCTGCCGTATCCTTCGATACGGGATTTCATCCCTACTTAGGGTCTGTTGACGTTTTATTGACGAGGACAAACGCGCGGCAGGCGACGCCTGTAGCCGTTCCCGGAGGGTTTTTCCCCAGAAAGCGTGTTGGCGGTGTTGCATAGGGTGGCAGGTGAGCCCGCCACCTGCCACCCTATGCGCCTTGCCATCACACTTTCTGGGGAAAACGCATCTCGTAAATGAAACGTCAACAGACCCTAGGACGAACGCTGGGAGGGTGTTTGATGTTCTATTTTTCCAGATGGCGTTTTCCGTTCGTCCCCAGCAGAGTACGACTGAAAAATACTTTATTTACCGTTCGTCCTGAGTAGGGGCACGGCCCCGTATCGAAGGATCCGGCGGCACGCCGGTCTGAGATCAGCGCTCCCGGGCCTGCCACGCTGCCTGCACCAGAGCCAGCACTTGCGCGCTGGCATCCGCCGCATTGCAATCGACAACCAGACGCTCAGGCATGGCGCGCAGCCAGGTCAGTTGCCGTTTTGCCAGCTGACGCGTGGCAGCGAGGCCTTTTTCGCGCAAGTCGTGCAGGTTGCCGTTGCCGTCCAGATAATCCCAGGTTTGCCGGTAGCCCACGCAGCGTAGCGCGGGCAGGCCGGGGTGCAGGTCGCCACGGGCGCGCAGCGCCTGCACTTCGGCGATCAGTGCGCCGTCTTGCAGCATGAGGTCGAAGCGGGTGGCGATGCGGGCGTGCAGGACGCTGCGCTCGGACGGTTCCAATGCAATCGGCAGTAGCTCAAACGACAGCAGGCTGTAGGGCGCGAGGTCTGAGTCGGATTGCGTCAGCAGCGCCGACATCGGTTGTCCGCTCAGTTCGATGATTTCCAGCGCACGCTGGATGCGCTGGCTATCGTTGGGAGGCAGTCTGGCGGCGGTGACGGGGTCTAACAGCGCCAACCGAGCGTGCAGTGCCGGTACACCCAGCTCCGCAGCGTCGTGGTCGAGCCGGGCGCGGATGGCGGGGTCGGCCGACGGCAGGATATCGAGCCCATCGCGCAGGGTTTTGAAATACAGCATGGTGCCGCCCACCAGCAGCGGTAGTTTGCCACGCGCCTGAATGTCTGAGACCAGTTGCAGCGCGTCTTGCCGGAACTGCATTGCGGAATACGACTGCGCTGGGTCGAGGATGTCGATCAGGTGGTGCGGGACGCTGGCTAATTCGGCAGCACTGGGTTTGGCGGTGCCGATATCCATCCCGCGGTACACCAGCGCGGAATCGACGGAAATAATTTCGCAGGGGATATGACGGGCGATTTCCAGTGCGGCGGCGGTTTTGCCGGAGGCGGTAGGCCCCATGAGGGCAACGGCCAGCGGCCGGGACGAGGGCGCGGTCACTGGCCGCGCAGGAAGAGTTTGTCGAGGTCGCTCAACGCGAGCTGGGTCCAGGTGGGACGGCCGTGGTTGCACTGATCGACGCGGTCGGTGCCTTCCATGCTGCGCAGCAGGGCGTTCATTTCCGGTATCGAAAGAGTGCGATTGGCGCGCACGGCGGTGTGGCAGGCCAGCGTACCGAGCAGTTCGTTGCGCCGCTCCACCAGAACTCGCGAGCCGCCGAATTCGCGGATTTCGCGCAACACGTCGCGCGCCAACGATTGCGCATCGGCGGTCTTGAGCAGCGCGGGGATGGCGCGCACGGCCAGCGTGGTGGGCGACATGGCGGCGATATCGAAGCCGAGTGCGCTGAGGGTGTCCTGATGCTCTTCGGCGGTGGCGACTTCAACGGCGTCGGCGTAAAAAGTGACCGGAATCAGCAGTGGCTGCACGTACATGGCATCGTCGTCCAGCGCGCTTTTCAATTCCTCATACAGGATGCGTTCGTGGGCGGCGTGCATGTCGACCACCACCAGTCCCTTGCTGTTTTGCGCGAGGATGTAAATGCCGTGCAATTGCGCCATGGCAAAGCCGAGCGGGAATTCATCGCTTTCCGGCAGGGGTGTGGCCGGAGGGTAGGCGTTGGCTTGCGTGACTGCGCCCGAAGCAGAGCTGAAAAATGCGCCATAAGCAGCGGGCGACTGGGCTACGCCGCTGGCGGCAAATGCGTTGGGTCGGCCGTATGCCGATACGCCGGAGGGTTGCGCCAGTTGCGCGCCGAAGCTGCCTTGTTGCGCTTCGCGCATCCACGGCATTGCGCCGCTGGCAGCGGGTAGTGGCGCGGGTGTTGCGCCGTAGGCCGTGGCCGAAGTCTGCGCCAGCGCCCGGCTGATCGCATGAAAGACAAACTGATGTACGGCGCGACTATCACGGAAGCGGACTTCAATTTTCGAGGGGTGGACGTTGACGTCGACTAAGGCCGGGTCGAGATCAAGGGACAGCACGTAGGAAGGAAATCGTTCGCCGTGCAGCACGTCCTGATAAGCGGCGCGCACCGCGTGCAGCAGCAGTTTGTCGCGCACGAAGCGGCCGTTGACGTAGAAATACTGGCTGTCGCCGCGCGCGCGTGAGGCGGTCGGCAGGCCGATGAAGCCGTGCAGGTGCAGGGGGCCGGCGGCTTCGTCGAGCGGCAGCCGGGCTTCGGCGAATTCGTTACCGAGGATGGCGGCGCTGCGTTTGGCGCTGTCGCTGGCGGCCCAGTGGTCGAGAGTCTTGCCGTTATGCGAGAGCGAGAACAGCACGTCCGGCCGCGACAGAGCGATGCGACGCACGACTTCGGCGCAATGGCCGTATTCAGTCTGTTCCGATTTGAGGAACTTGCGTCGCGCCGGCGTATTGAAATACAGGTCTTGCACGTCGATGGTGGTGCCCGGCGCGCCGGAAGCGGGCACAACGCTGCCGGCGCTTGATCCTTCGATTTGCCAGGCGTGCGCGCCGTCGGCGGTGCGTGAAGTTAGTTGCAACTGGGCGACGGCGGCGATGGAGGCCAGTGCTTCGCCGCGAAAACCGAGTGTGGCGACGTTTTCCAGTTCGGTCAGCGAGGAAATCTTGGAGGTGGCATGCCGCGCCAGTGCCAGCGGCATTTGTTCGGCGGCGATGCCGCGTCCGTTGTCGCTAATGGCGATGCGCTTGACGCCGCCCTGCTCCAGTCGGATGGAAATCTGGGTGGAACCTGCGTCGAGTGCGTTTTCCAGCAACTCCTTGACGACGGCAGAGGGGCGTTCGACCACTTCGCCGGCGGCAATCTGGGAAATCAGTTGATCGGGAAGTGCGAGGATGGGACGGAGGGGGTGCAGGGGGGCGGTCATGCTGCGATTATAACGCCGGGGAGAAGCAGGGCGCAGGCGTGTCGTTTCCTTGCACCTGTGGTGGTATCGACTGGTATGATGTCTGCCAGGATGCACACAAGGGAGTGGAATGGATCTGCCGCAGCTGTTCGATATTATTTTGCATCTCGATAAATCTCTGGGCCTGGTGATTCAGCAATACGGGCCGATGATCTACCTGATTTTGTTCCTGGTCATTTTTTGCGAAACCGGATTGGTGGTCTTGCCCTTTTTGCCGGGCGACTCGCTGTTGTTCCTCGCCGGTGCCTTTTGTGCCAGCGGCGCGCTCAACGTCTGGCTGCTTTCGGGGCTGCTGATACTGGCGGCCGTTACCGGCAATACCCTTAATTACTGGATAGGGGGGCTGATCGGCGACCGCGTTTTCAGCCACCATTACCGTTGGCTGAATCAGGATGCCTTGCGCAAATCGCACAGTTTCTATGAAAAGCACGGCGGCAAAACGATTGTGATGGCGCGCTTCATTCCGCTGGTGCGCACCTTCGCCCCCTTTGTGGCGGGAGTCGCACGGATGACGTTTGCGCGTTTTCAGTTCTTCAATATTGTCGGGGCGGTGCTGTGGGCGGGCGGATTAGTGGCAGCCGGTTATTTCTTTGGCAACATGCCGCTGGTGCAACGGTGTCTGAACACGATCATTCTGATCGGTCTGGCGCTGGCGCTGATTCCCATCGTGCTGGCGCTGCTCTGGAAATTGCTGAGGCCTTTGCTGCGTCGGCGGTAGGGATATCCCTTAGAGATTTTTTAGATGCGCCGCCGAGCAGCTTCTTAAGCTGCGGCACCTCAATCAGGTCAGCCGGTTTTTCGCCAGTGGTGGATTCTTGGCGAAATATTTCTTGATGCCGTTCATGATCGCATCGGCCAATTGGTTTTGGTAACCTTCGTCGGTCAGCTTGGCTTCTTCTTCGGGATTGGAGATGAAGGCAGTTTCGATCAGGATGCTGGGGATGTCCGGTGCTTTCAGCACAGCAAAGCCAGCCTGTTCTACCGCTCCCTTGTGCAGACGGTTGATGCCGCCGATTTCGCTCAGTACCGCTTGCCCGAGTCGCAGGCTGTCGCTGATCTGGGCCGTGGTGGAGAGGTCGAGCAGGACGCTGGCCAGTTGCTTATCACGGGTTTTGAAGTTGACCCCGCCTATCATGTCGGCTGAATTTTCCTTGTTCGCCAACCAGCGTGCCGCCGATGAGCTGGCACCTTTTTCGGAGAGCGCAAACACGGAAGAACCGCGTGCGGTCGGTTGAACGAAGGCATCTGCATGGATGGAAACGAACAGATCGGCCTGCACCTTGCGGGCTTTTTGCACACGCATACCCAGTGGTACGAAATAATCGGCGTCGCGGGTGAGCATCACGCGCATGTTGGGTTGCGCTTCGATGCGCTTTTTGAGACGTTGAGCAATCGATAGCACCACGTCTTTTTCGTGATTGCCGCGGCTGCCGGTTGCGCCGGGGTCTTCGCCGCCGTGACCGGGATCGAGCGTGATGGTGATCATGCGTGCCAGTTGCAGCGGTTTCTCTTCCGGTAAGGCTTTGGGAGCGATCACATCCGGGACTTTTTTGGCCTCGGCCAGCGGCGCTTGCGGCACGATCGGCAGCGGTTCGCCATTGCCCGGCAGTTCCTTGAACCAGTCGCCCTTTTGAATCAGCGCGGCAATCGGATCGGCGGGGGCGGTCGGGTATAAGTCGATGACGAAGCGGTATTGGTAATTGCCGACCGGTGCCAGCGTGAATACTTGCGGTTTGACTTCGTCTTTCAGATCGAACACCAGACGTACCACGCCGGGCCGGTTCTGGCCGACGCGCACTTGCCGGATGTAGGGGTCGTTGGGCTGGATCTTGGCAACCAGATCCTTGAGCGTCGTGTTGAGATCGGCCCCTTCAATATCGACCACCAGCCGGTTGGGATTGGCCACCAGGAAGTGGGTCACTTTCAGGTCGCTGTCGTTTTCCAGTGTGACCCGGGTGTACTCATCCGCAGGCCAGACGCGCACCGCCAGAATTTGCGAGGCACGCGCGGGTGAGGCGGTCAATATCGAGAGCAGCAGCGTACCGCCGGCTTTGATGACCAGGCGGCGGTTGGCGGACTTTACAGATTTGGCGCGAATTTCAGTCGGGCGAGACATTGATGACCTTGGACGGATAACGCGGCCAATTTTACCTCACGACCGTCGCCAGCGAGGGTAAGGGCGAGATTAAGGTCAGCAGCAGGCAAAAGCGGTTCGCCTTTCTCGGGCCACTCGACGATGCAGATGTTGTGGCCGTCGAAGTGTTCGCGGAATCCGGCCTCCATGAATTCTTCCGGGTTCTGCATTCGGTAGAGGTCGAAATGGAACAGGCTGATCGTTTCTCCCTCTAGTTGCAGGGGGTAAATTTCCACCAGATTGTAGGTCGGACTTTTGACCCGTCCGGTATGTCCCGCAGCGTGCAAAATGGCGCGGGTCAGAGCAGTTTTTCCGGCACCGAGCGTGCCGTTCAGATGCAGACACAGGCCGGGGATGAGTACCCTTGCCAGCGCCGCGCCGAGGGCTGTGGTGCCGGCTTCATCGTGCAAGTGATATAAACGCGCTTGCATGTTCATTTTTTCAGGTGTCGATTCCATGGTTTTGTCTTTTCCCTTTTTGCCTCCGGGCGCCCGATGACCCCCGCCGATCTGGCCGCGCTGGCGCTGACGATCAAGGCCTGGGGTCGCGAACTCGGCTTTGACGAGGTGCGTATTACCGATGTCGATCTGGCGCACCGCGAAGCGGGCTTCCTCGACTGGCTGGCCAAAGGCTATCACGGCGAAATGGATTATATGGCAAGCCACGGCCTCAAGCGCGCGCGTCCGGCTGAACTGGTGCCGGGCACCGTGCGCATTATTTCCGTGCGGATGCCGTATCTGCCAAGTACTACGTCCCCCGATTGGCGGGAGCAGGAAGAAGCGCGACTGGCCGAGCCGGGCGCGGCTGTCATCTCCTTGTACGCTCGCGGCCGCGATTATCACAAGGTATTACGGGCGCGCTTGCAGCAGCTTGCCACCCGCATCGGCAATGAAACCGGCCCCTTCGGTTATCGCGTCTTCACCGATTCGGCACCGGTCATGGAAGTGGCGCTGGCGGAAAAAGCCGGTCTGGGCTGGCGCGGCAAACATACTTTGCTGCTCCACCGCGAAGCCGGATCGATGTTTTTTCTTGGCGAGTTATTTACCGATCTGGCGCTGCCGTCCGACATCCCGACCACCGCGCATTGCGGCCAATGCCGGTCCTGTATAGATGTCTGCCCGACGCAGGCGATCGTGGCCCCTTACGAACTGGATGCGCGGCGTTGCATTTCCTATTTAACGATTGAATTGAAGGGCAGCATTCCGCTGGAGTTACGGCCGCTGATCGGCAACCGCGTGTATGGTTGCGACGACTGCCAGACGGCCTGTCCCTGGAACAAATTTGCGCAAGCATCCGGTCTCGATGATTTCGATGTGCGGCATGGGCTAGACAGCGCGATGCTGGTCGATCTGATGGGGTGGAGCGAGGAACAATTTTTACGCAACACCGAAGGCAGCGCGATACGCCGTATCGGTCATGAGCGCTGGCTGCGCAATCTGGCAGTAGGGCTGGGCAATGCGGCAGCAGGAATTTTGTGCGGCGATGCCGCCATGCTTGCAGCGCTTAAAAACCGTAGCAGCCATCCTTCCGAACTGGTGCGCGAGCATGTCGCCTGGGCATTGATGCAACATGGCGTACTGGCTTAATCGCTGCCTCCTTACATCACGCTGAGCCAGAACGGCAGCGTCAGCGCCGACAAGAGCGTGCCGAACGACACCAGAAACGCAGTGGCCGGGCCATTGCCTCCCATGCGAGTCGCCAGAATGAAGCAGCTGGAGGCGGTGGGCATGGCGCAAAACAGCACCACGATTTTTAATTGCAGGTCAGGCAAGCCGACCTGGCGGCCGATCAGCAGCGCCGCCGCCGGTACTGCCAGCAGCTTGATGGCGGTGAAATAAGCGGTCATGACTTTGTTTTCGCGCACGGCCGACAGGCGCAAGCCAGCACCTACCATCAACAGACCCAGTGCCAGTGAGGCATTGCCCAATCTTAAAAGTACCGCGCCGACAATTTCCGGCAACACGAGCCCGGATACGCTGAACAACAAACCGCAACTGGTCGCGATCAGTAAGGGATTTTTCGATAATTCCCTCAGTACATTGCCCTTGCCGCTGCCGGACGCCAGCGCATGCACCGCCGCGATATTGCACAATGGCACGCCGAAACCGAGCAGCAAAGCCATCAGGCCGATGCCATCCTCTCCCGCCAGACGCGAGGCGATTGCCAGCGCGATATAGGAGTTGAAGCGATACGCGGTTTGCATTCCCGAGGCGTAGGTCATCGCTTCCGTCTTGATCAATAATTTACCGATCCAGGTCAGCACAATGCCCGTCAACAAAGCCAGCATGCCCACTTCCAGTAACCGGCCAGTGGTCTCGAAGTGTAGTTTCAGACGTGCAGTGGAATAGAACAGCAGAGCGGGAAACAGCAGGTAATACACCATTTTCTCGACGCCGGTCCAGAAGGTATCGCCCCAGTTGGTCATGCGATAGATGATGAAGCCGAGCAGGATCATTAAAAAATCGGGCATCAGCAGGGTGGCGATAGACATGGGTAACGGCGGTATGAACAGGGTGAGAAAAACGCGCCGGGCGCGGTGGAGATTACTTCAGCAGACGGGCCAGTTCCACGGCCGTCTTGACATTCATTTTGTCGAATACGTTGGCGCGATGGACTTCGACCGTACGCATGCTGATGCCGAGTTCATCGGCGATCACTTTATTCATTTTTCCGGCGAGGATCAGATCAAGCACTTCGCGCTCACGGGCTGACAGCGTGGACAGGCGCATCTGCGCCGCCTCCTGTATGCAAGCCGCGCGCGAGACTTGCAGCGCTTGCTCCACCCGGTCCATCAGTTTGTTGTCGTTGAACGGCTTTTCAAAAAAATCGAAAGCACCGTTTTTCAGTGTGTCGACGGCCATCGGTACATCGCCGTGGCCGGTGAGAAACAAGACCGGACGCCGGCCCAATAACTTGCGTGCCAGCAACATATCGAACAGCGCTACCCCGCTAATGCCGGGCATGCGCACATCGAGCAGCAGGCATTCTCCTTGCGGATCAAAGTGATTGGCGGCGGCTAATGCCTCGAGCAGCGCGGTGCCGCTGGCATAGGCGGTGGCGGTAATCGAGCGTGACTGCGCCAGCCACAGCAGGGCATCGCGGATTACTTCTTCATCGTCAACTATGTGCAGCATCGGCGCAAAGGGAAAAGTAGTGCGGACTCAATGGAGTGGCGACTGCCAGGGGATGGCGGCAGCCGGGAGCGAAAAACTAAAGATTGTACCGCCTGCGGGATTGTCGGTGTATTGCAGCGTGCCGCCGTGAAATTCGATGGTGGTGCGGCAGATATTGAGCCCCATTCCCATGCCTTCCGATTTGGTGGAAAAAAAGGCGGAAAACAGACCTGCGGCGACCGTTTCGGAAATGCCATGTCCCTGATCGATGACGGATAACACGACGGTATCGCTGCCCCCCGCATTTTCACCGACAGTTTTGTGTTCCACCACGATGCGCAGCAAGCGGCGCGCGGAGGGCGTGTCGGCCATGGATTCGATGGCGTTGCGCGTCAGGTTCAGCAGCACTTGTTCCAGCAGTACCGCATCGGCCAGCACGGGGGGAATGTTGTGGTGCTTGCCGATCTGGACGATGACCAGAAACGGTTGCGCCTGTAATTCGATCAGCGGCAGGACATTGTCGATGAGCGCCGCCACCGAAGTTGGCCGTCTTTCGGGTTCGCGTTTTTTGACGAATTGGTGAACGCTGCGGATGATCTGGCCGGCGCGTTGCGCCTGGGCGTTGATTTTTTCCAGTGCTGGCTGCAAGGTTTTGGTATCGGCCTGACCACTGCTGAGCATGATGTTGATGGCGCCGGCCGAGTAACTGGAAATGGCTGCCAGCGGTTGATTCAGTTCATGTGCCAGGGTTGAGGCGATTTCACCCATGCTGGCCAGGCGCGCGCTGGCATGCAGTTTTTCTTCTTGTCGGCGGTTAAGGTCTTCGACTCGCTTGCGGTCTGAAATGTCGAGGATGGAACCCATCCATCCAGTCTGCGTGCCTTCCTGATCGACCAGCGGCGACTCCAGTATCAGCACCGGGAAGCGTTCACCGTCACGACGCTGGAAGATGGTTTCGAATTGCGGTGTGATCCTGCCGGCAAGGACTTTGGCGAAGCGCTCCTGATATTCATCCATGGCTTCCGGCGCCCAGTAAGGCATGGGTGGAATACGGCCAATCAGATTTTCTGCGGCTATGCCGACCATGGCGCAGAACGCCGGATTGACGTAGGTAATGCGGCCTTCCAGATCGCGTGCGCGCATGCCGGTGACCAGTGAGTTTTCCATCGCGCTGCGAAAGACCACTTCTTGCCGCAGCGCCCCTTCCGTATTCAGTCGACGGCGGATGTCGCGCCATAAGGCCCACAAACTCCAGAGCAGACCAAGCGAGAGGACGATGACGGAGCCGACCAGTAAATTGGGTAGCAGCTTGGGCGCGCCCTTCGTGCTGTTGGTGCGCAGCCGCAGCGTCAGGCCCGGCAGTTCCAGTTCGCGCCCGTGGGTGTAGACGTTAAGGCCGACGCCGCCATCGACGCGACGGGCGACCAGTTTGTCGTCGCTGTCAGCGAGGGTGATTTCGTTGTCCTGGGCAAACCACCAGGGCACCATTTCTTCCAGGATGCGGTTGGCCGAATAGCTGGCGATGAGCATGCCTGCGTAGTGGCTGCCGCGGTAGAGCGGGCGATAGTAATCAATCAGTGTTGGTTCGTTGATGCCCGTTGTCGTCGCCGGGCTGTATTGCGCAGTCTGGGTGCGGCGTGCGGTGAGCATGGTCTGCCGCGAAGGTGCGGACAGGTTTTCCAGCGTGAATGAAGCGTCAGTGGTGGAGGCGACGATTTTGCCCGTCGGGTCTACCCAGAGCAGTCGGTAAAACTCCCGATTATTGCGCAGCAAGGCGGCGATGCGTTGACGGAACTGGGGTGGCGACAGGTGGTTGTTGATGATGTCGCGCCCGAGCAATTGCAGGCTTTCGTCGTCGCGGCCGAGCTGGAATCGCATGGTTTGTTCGACCCACAGGGTATCGGCAATCAATTGCTCCTGGCGGTCGCTGGCCTCCATTCGCTGCGCTTCTATTGGCAATCCGACCAGAGTCAGCAGGAATAGGGTGATCAGTAAAATCGGGATGGCCCAGCGCAGCAAGTGCTTGCTGTCCGGGCTGGTGCCGGCTTTGACGGGGTTAAACGGGCCGAGTGTCATCTTTTTATTGTGGTTATCCACAGTTGAGTAATTGTGACGGTTTGCCGACAATGCGGGTCAATGAGAAAACAATAGCATGCGCAATCCGTTTCAACGCCACTGCAGGCGGGACTGGTGAAGCGACATGCTGGCCTGGATAGCTGGACAGATACTATTTCATCAAACCTGAGGGGACAAGCATGAAACTCACTTCTTTAATAATGGCCGTTTGCGCGGCAGGCGCTCTGAGTGGCAACGCATTGGCACAAGCGCCTATCGTTATCAAATTCAGTCACGTAGTGACCAGCGATACCCCAAAGGGAAAAGCGGCTGAACGGTTCAAGGAACTGGCAGAAAAGGCGACGCATGGCCGCGTGAAGGTCGAAGTCTATGCCAATAGCACGCTGTACAAGGACAAGGAAGAGCTGGAAGCCTTGCAGTTGGGTGCGGTTCAGATGCTGGCACCGTCGCTGGCGAAATTCGGTCCGCTGGGCGTCAAGGAATTTGAAGTGTTCGACTTGCCGTATATCTTCCCGACGAAAGAAGTGCTGTATCGCGTGACGGAAGGCCCTATCGGTAAAAATCTGTTCGCCAAACTCGAATCGAAAAATATTATCGGCCTGGCTTACTGGGACAACGGTTTCAAAGTGATGTCGGCTAACAAGCCTTTGCATGCTGTTGCCGACTTCAAGGGCTTGAAGATGCGGATTCAGTCGTCCAAAGTACTGGACGCACAAATGCGCGCGCTGGGAGCGAATCCGCAGGTGCTGGCATTCTCCGATGTGTATCAGGCACTGCAGACAGGTGTGGTGGATGGGACTGAAAACCCACCGTCGAATCTGTACACGCAGCGCATGAATGAAGTGCAAAAATATCTGACCGTTTCCAATCACGGCTATCTCGGCTACGCCGTCATCGTCAACAAAAAATTCTGGACTGGTCTGCCTGCCGATATCCGCACTCAGTTGGAAGGTGCGATGAAGGAATCGACGCGCTACGCTAATGCGATTGCGCAACAGGAAAACGACGCTGCACTGGAAAAGGTCAAAGCGACCGGCAAGACAACCGTCTACGTTCTGAACGACAAGGAAAAAGCTGAGTGGCGCAAGACTTTGCTGCCGGTGCAGAAGGCTATGGAAGGTCGTATCGGCAAGGATGTGATCGATGCCATCAACAAGGAATCGGCTGCGCTGGGTAATAAATAAAGGTCTCGCGGATTAAGCGACCGGGCGGTGCAATGCCAGGGTTGCAGGGCCAGGGTTAGAAGGTCAGGGTTACGAGGTCAGGGTTACAAGGTCAAGAGGTAAGGCGTGTTTTCTTAGCGGCTCTGCTTCTTGACTTCCTCTTGCTCTGATTGCCCTGCCGATTCAGAGCTTCCTGAAAAATAATTAAAAACGACTTGTAACGACAGCATCTTTAAAAACACATTTTCTTAGACGAAATACGTTTTTTCAAAGCAGGCATTTCCATCCTGAACGGATCATTCCATGTTTAATAAATTTCTCGATCATCTCGAAGAATGGATCATCGCAACGCTGATTGCGACGGCCACCTTCATTATTTTTCTGTCAGTGGTGCATCGCTTCGCTTCCGGCGTTCCTGCATTTCAGGACTTCACCTCGACGATCAACATGAGCTGGGCGCAAGAGGCGTGCATCTTCATGTTCGTCTGGATGGCCAAGTTCGGCGCAGCGTATGGCGTGCGTGCGGGTACCCACGTCGGCGTCGATGTGCTGGTTAACCGGCTCGGCCCTGCCAATCGGCGCAAGCTGATTTTGGCTGGTTTGCTGGGGGGGGTGATTTTCACCAGCGTTGTCGGTACTCTGGGCGCGAGTTTTGTGTGGCAGATGGCGCATACCGAGCAAACGTCGGAAGAGATGGAGATCCCGATGTGGATCGTTTATCTGTGCGTGCCGCTCGGCTCGTATCTGATGTGTTACCGCTTTGTGCAGGTGGTGGTGTCGTTCTGGCGTACCGGCGAATTGCCGCACCGTGATCACACGCAGGTCGATGGTATTGACCCTATCGATCTGAATCAAATCGCCGCTGAAGTTGACGCTAAGAACAAGGGAGCACATTCATGAATGCAGCCATTATTTTCGTCTTGCTGATTGTCCTGATGCTGACCGGCATGCCGGTTTCCATCTCGCTCGGCCTGACAGTTCTGACCTTCCTGTTTACGCTGACGACGGTGCCGATTGAGTCGGTAGCGCTGAAGCTGTTCACGGGTATCGAAAACTTCGGGATCATGGCAATTCCCTTCTTCATTCTGGCGGGGAATTTCCTGACGCAGGGTGGGGTAGCCAAACGCATGATCAATTTCACCGTTGCCATCGTGGGCCATTTTTACGGTGGTCTGGCCTTAGCCGGTGTGTTGGCGTGTACTTTGTTTGCCGCGATTTCGGGATCGTCCGTCGCGACCGTGGTGGCGATTGGTTCCATCATTCTTCCTGAAATGGTGAAGGCCGGTTTTCCCAAGCGTTTCGGCGCAGGGGTGATTACGACTTCCGGCGCGCTCGGTATTCTGGTGCCGCCGTCGATCGTGATGGTGCTGTATTCGGTATCGACCAACAATTCTGTCAGCGATATGTTCATCGCCGGTATCGTGCCGGGCATCATGCTGGCGCTGATGTTGGGACTGACTACCTGGTGGCTGGCGCGTAAGAATGATTATCCGCGCGTGCAATTGTTTCCAGGTCGGCCGTTCAGTCACCAAACCTGCAGCGCGTTTTATGGTGTGTTTTTCAGTTTGTTTATCACCTTCGTTCCGCCGATTCCGTTTGTCTGGCTGTTGCAGCGCGCTTCCGGCAGTATGTTTCTGGCGGTGGTCAGTTGCTTCATGGTCTGGTTGCCGGTGGTTTATCAGATTGCCAAACGCAAACATTTTGGTTTGAAGTTTGAATCGCTGGCAGTATGGAAGGCTTACTGGGACAGCATCTGGGGTCTGTTGCTGATCGTGCTGGTGATCGGTGGTATTTATTCCGGCGTATTTACGCCGACCGAGGCGGCGGCGACGGCGGCGGTGTATGCCTTCGTGGTGGTGGTCTTCGTCTACAAGGAATTGCCATTCAAGCGCATTCCTAAGGTTTTGCTGGATTCGGCAGCGATGAGCGCCATGCTGCTGTACATCATTACCAATGCGGTGCTGTTCTCTTTCCTGATGACCAGCGAAAATATTCCGCAAGTGATGGCCGACTGGATTACTTCGCAAGGTTTGGGACAGATTGCCTTCCTGGCAGTGGTCAATATTCTGTTGCTGGTCGCCGGTAACGTGATGGAGCCGTCGTCCATCGTTTTGGTGCTGGCACCGATCCTGTACCCAGTGGCGATCAAGCTGGGTATCGATCCGATTCACTTTGGTGTGCTGATGATGGTCAACATGGAAGTGGGCCTGTGCCATCCTCCGGTTGGTTTGAATTTGTATGTGGCTTCGGGGGTGACCAAGATGGGAATTTCAGAGCTGACGGTGGCGGTGTTGCCGTGGCTGGGGACGATGATCGTATTCCTGATCATGATTACCTACATCCCGCAAATTTCGCTCTGGTTGCCGCATTTGCTGAAATAAATATATTGATCTGCGAAGGGTGCTTGCGCTGCCTACGGTATCCGCAATCCCCTTGTAATCTGGCCTGTCCTTTCTTGTATCGGACAGGCTTTTTTTATGTCTGTCGGGTAAGAGAGCGTTGATTATCTGGCGGGTGTGATGATCAGACGCAGGATTTAAAAAGGGCGAGGGATGGCATGAGAATGCGCGTCTTTCGATATCGATGGCAGCGATCCTGCTTGCGTCTGATGCATGTCAATGCGCCGTTTCAGGGGTGAAAAAAACAAAGGGTGCTTGTACTGAATACTGCGAGGGTGTGTGACGCGCCAACAGCGATTGAAGCGGCGATGTTGTTGATCTTGTTGTGGATTTTAACGAGGGGATGTGAGGGGTGTTGTTTCAGAGGATTTGTAATTTCCTTCGCGGCCTCAATAACTTGAGAGCAGAAGTCAGGCGTGCGCTGGCGTTGTTGCAAAGTGATCGTATTCTTCGAGATGCTTGGCGAGGCCTTCCACGGTGCGCCCATGGAGATAGATGAAATTTGCCAACCAGTTTTCCTCGGTTGGCCACTTGTCGCCCAGCGTCTGGTTTGAAATTTTAATAATGTAAGAATAAAAGGCATGGGAGCCTACCGTGCTGCTGCTCCCCTTAAAGTAATGCAGTGCATTTTTCAAATGTGCGAGGTCGTGGTTATTGACGCTCAGCGTCAGTACATCTAGCCAGTCGCTCCACTGTAGGCGCAGGCTTGGCAGCGCATCTTTCAGCACGCCTGTTTGAGTAATGTATTCCAGCTGCGCGAAATCAAACAGGGGTGATTCGGTCGGCGTGGCGGCCTCAGATTCGATGCTGTCGATTCCTTGTAGTCTGTGTGATGAGGGAATGCTGCTGTCGGACTCGGAGCAGGGTACGCCTGTCAGGTGCTGAAGTAATTTTGCATGCAATGCGGTCGGGTCTATTGGTTTGAGCAGGTAATCAGTAGCGCCGGAAGCAAAGATTTCATGCCTGGATTCATCGGCCTTGTCGGATACCGTGATGATTTTGATATTCTGGAATTGGGTGTCGCTAGCTCGAATCGCCCGCGTTGTTTTCAAGCCATCCATGTCAGGCATCAGCATATCCATCAGCACCAGGGAACATTCGGGATTCGATCTCAGTTGCCGCATCACTGCGATGCCGTGTTCTGCTTCCAGAGGAATGATGCCCCATTCTCTAAGGTATGCCCTGATGATGCGACGCTTGGCATCTTCGTCGGCTGCAACCAGGACGGTTTTCCCAATGAGCAGGGCATTTTTTCCACCAGTGTGAGGGAATCGAGGGTATTGCTTGATAGCTTGCCGCAAGGTTTGAATTAACTCCAGCTCATTACATGGTTTGCTGAGGAAGCCGTTCATCCCCACTTTTTGGGTTTTAACCTCCGCCATATACGCAGGCTCTGTGGTGTAGGCGACGATAGGGACGAATTGGTGTCCGGGTGCGGCACCATTTCTGATTTTTTCAGTGCAGGCATAACCATCGAGTTTAGGCATGTTGAGATCCATGATGATCAGATCGTAGCTATCCTGATGCAGCATTCCTAATGCTTTTGCCCCATCGGCGGCTTCATCAATGGTGACACCTAATTTTTGCAGAATTTTTTTTACGGCAATGCGGGCCAGGCCATCATCATCCACCAGCAAAATCCGTTTATCAGAAAAAACAGGTAATGCTTGATTCAGTATTTCCTGTCTTTTGTGTTCCAGTTCTGCTTGTGGAACGAGCGGAAACTGTAGCGTGAATTCGGTATATTCACCTAGCACCGAATGGCAGGAAATCGATCCGTTGAATGCGCGCATCATGCGCTGACAGTAGGCTAACCCTAGACTTGTCCCACCGCTTGATTTGTCGGCGCTATAAAAAACATCGAATAAATAGGGAAGTGTGGATTGCGGAATGCCTGGTCCGGTATCGCGGACGTAGATATGGGGACTGTTGACTGTAATAATGATGCGAGCATTGGGATATTTTTTAAAAAAATGCAGGGCGTTCTTAATCAGATTGAAGAGAATGAAAAGGTAACTGGTTTCATCTCCTCTGAAAGTGAAATCCTGCATGATATTGAGATCAATTTTGCCGCGTTCTCCTTCCGTTTCATAGCCATATTCGGCAATGGCTTTTTTAGTGGAGCCGGCCGCCGACAGGTAGGTGAATTTTAAGCCGGCAAGGGATCCCGATTGCATTTCATTGAGGATCATGGAGATCACTTGTAAGCCACGTATAACAGCCAGCCGTCCGTGGGAATGATGTTGGTATAGTTCTTGCAGATTTCTTGATGGAATGATTTGCGTCGCGGAGGCAGTCGACGGAATGGGTAAATTATGGCCTATGGTGTCGAGGCTATGTTTGATCTGTCCAAGAGGATTGCGCATTTCATAGGCGATGGAACCGGCCAGGCTTTGTAAACATTTTTCACGTTCTTTTGTTGAGGCAGTCATTTGATTCAGAGAGAGGCTTTCTCTGATTAAACGACTGTAAAATCCACCTGCAAAAAAGGCAAAAAAAGCTAAAGGTAAAAAATCGAAAAGTATTTTGTAATTTAAGAAATCGAATCCGGTCGGTGACAAATAAGAGAAAAGAATACTGCCGAGAGTTGCTCCAATAATAAAAGATAAAATAACAGAAGAAATTCCCTGTAATAATATGATAAGAGAATAAATTGCCATTATCTCGCAAACAATATACACCGGACTAAAATTATTCATCAACATTAAAAAGGTAAATATTAATGGCAAATTAATTGTCATTGAAATATTCCAGTATATTGATTTTAATTTTTCTGATAAATGCATCTTCTTATGAAATATAATTGGAAGTAAAGACATTCCGCACAATAGCCTTAGCCAAAAATTTTCATACGACTGCGGTATAAATTTTGTCCAAATCATCCAATATAAAAGATGCCCAATTCCGCCTATTAATCCAAAATAAATAATATTTTGTCCGGATATTTGCAACTCAGACAAAATTTCTTTTGATAATTTATTATAAATATTAATTATTAGTTTGATCATGGTATTTCCCATCTCTTATTGCATGCATTTTAAAACGTGAAGGTTAACGCAGCAAAAGACATTCCTGCGCTACCTTTCCACCCTAGGCAGTTGTCACCAGGTTTTAAGACATTATTTTGTTTCGATTCTGCAATCCCATATGGAATTGCAGCGCTGGCAATATTCCCTGTTTTATGTGCGACTAGATAAAATTTATCAGTTATATTAACTACTTGGCCATACTGCTCCCATCTCGTGGGCGAGGATGTGTGTGTGTATATATATTTAATATCCATACTTTTCATTTCATGTTTGTTAAGCACATTAATAATCTCTTTTCTTCCCTCTTCATGCAATTCATATCCATACGAATTAAAGTTATAAATTTGATTTGTTAGCGAGAAGGGTTTTTCCAGGTTGCAGAATGACTCCCAGCAAGGCAATGGAATGGTGCAAAGATTGCATAAGTCTGGGCGGCTTACAAATGTGAATTTAAAATTGTTTGGGTCTTCATTGCTTAATATGGTGACGGTAAGTGCATCCCCCACCATATAACTTGGAAATTTATAGGGCAATTCGGTCGCGGATTTCAGCGAAAAATTCTTTGGATAGATGTGCGATCCTTCGATCATGTTGAATTCCATGTTGACCACCACCGCGTTGCGGGCTGCTCCTGCTTTCATTTTGTCGTTGACAATATCCATGCTCGCTACCCAACCCATGCAGGCTTCAAGCACATCAAAATTACGGCACTTCAAACCCAGTGCATTGGCGATAAAACAGCTGTTCGCGGGCTCAATGAATCCCCGGCCGACGCCGGTGTAAATCAGTAAGTCGATGTCTTCTTTCTTGATATTGGCATCGCTCAGTGCGCGCTCGAAGGCTTCCTGAAGCATTTCCATGGGACGTTCGCCCGGCGCCAGCCAGTGCCGTGATTCCATTCCAGATTTCTTGAATACCTTATTGATGATTTTGAGGGTTTTGGGCAGGTCACCATCAAAACTATCTTTTGAATGGTGTTGAATTAAATCGAGTACTTCTTCATTGCTGACAATGCGGGAGGGAAGTGTGGCGGCAATGCCGATGATTTTCATAGTGATTTACCAAGTGAGGTTGAGGGCGGCTCCGATCAGATGGACGGCTTGTTTGTATTCCGCTTGCAGACTTGCCGTTGTCGCTGATTCGGGGATGTGACTGACAGTGTTTTTCATGATTTGTCTTGCGTAGCTCAGGATGAGGCGGGTGTTCTGATTCAGTGAGTATTGGGCCCCAATGCTCAGCCCATATCTGTCCCCTACGGGAAATCTGGGGTTTCTGTAATGGTTGGTGATGGCGTCTTTTTCATAGGAGAGACCTGATTGCAACAACCATTTATTATTGAGTCGGTAATTCAATCCGATGGCGGTCAGCAGGCTGTTGCGAAAGGGAAGTGCGACGGCCAGATTGGTGTTGCCAGGTGGGGGGGCGATGCGCTCAATCAGAAATTCGGAGATACGCGACCAGCGGGTCCAGTGAATATCCATCGCTACTTCCATTTTCTTTTGAACTTGCCAGGCAATCCCTAGTGCGAGCATTTCAGGCATGGTGAATTCGACTTTGCCTTGATAGGACGGCAGGTTGCCGCCAGCCGCAGTCTTCAGATCGACATTGCCTAGCAAATGGTGCTTGATGGCAGAGCGATAGGCCAGGCCCGCTTTGAGTTCGGGTGTTATCTGCGCAAGTAAGCCAAGGTTGAGCCCATAGCCGGTATGGCTGCCGCCGTACCTTCCGAATACCAGATGAGGCGCTATATTGCGGCTCATCTCTATATCAAGTCGTTCCAGTTGTAGCCCGGCGCCGATTGCCAGCCGTTCGTTAATTTTGTAGGACAGCATGGGATTAATGTTAGTACTTCTAATCCGGCTTTCTAGTGCATGAAAGCGCGCAAGCGAATCTGCGCCGTACTTGGTGTTCAGATAGAAGGGGGCGCTGACATTGAGACCCACTGACCAGTAGGCGTTTAGGGGTAATGACAGTGAGTAATAAGGGATGAGTCCAATGTATCCGGGCGAAGCTTTCGATACCCCGTTTTGGGCGATGCCGTTGATGGTGGTGCTGTGTACTGTGGCGTCGATGACGTGATCAGTCCGTATGGCCCCCAGAGTTAATTGGGGCCTGTCGTGAAGGCTCAATATGGCCGGGTTAAAGTACATGTCCGAGTTGTCGTGGGTGCCAGTGGTTGAGCCGGCATAAGCATTTCCCAATGCGGAGGCACTTGTTGCTTGGCTGGAAAACGCTGCTGCGCGAGCGTCTGTAACGTAAAAAATAAGTAGGGGAAATAGGTGTATTGATTTTAAAAGAAGGATTATTTTCATCATTTTTAAAATATATTAAGATTAATAAATGTAAATTATAAAAAATTATTATCTTTATAATTATTTATAAATTAGTATTTTTTAGTTAAAAATTATTTGTTTCCAGATGCTATTTTTTTATTTCGCATCATGATGGACTCATTCGTTGAAATTACCCGTTCCAATCGTTTCTGACGGTTATGGAATGCGTCTGCGGTTCGAGTGGTTGGCTCCGTTTTAGCGGTGTATTCGATGTCTTTGATATCTTGAGTCGCAGACATTGATATTGCTGAGACGTAGGGCTTGCTCACCTGTGAGAAAGCGGGGGGCGCTCCGTTGTAAATATTCAGGCTGGCGAACTGTTAGCCGATGGGATAATAGATATAAATTTCCTTTTGGAAACAAATAATAAACAAATCCTTCGCCGTTCAGGCACGCGCCCTTGCATGAAGATGCAAGAAGATTCTGATTTTGGTACTTGTCTGTTTTTTGCGGGTGGCGCGACGCATTGTGACAATGGATGGGTGGCCCCGTGTTTCGTCGATGGCAGAATTCCAGTCAGTCACTTGGCGGATGTCTTTATACTGAGTCATGAAAAAGACTTCTCCACATGCTGCGCCATCTCTCGCGGCGCGCTCATCACCTATGTCGGCAGTGCTGCAGTTCACGGCTATCGTCGCCGCCCCGTTCGGCGCAATCGGTGTTCGTGGTGATGAAAACGCCTTATGTGAGCTGGTTTACCTGCCCCCCTCCTACAAGGCTCAGCCGCCACAAAATGCGCTGGCAGAGAGGGCCGCGCTTCAGCTTGAGGCCTATCTGGCGCAGGCGGATTGTCGGTTCGATCTTCCATTGGCCGCCGCCGGGACTCTATTTCAGCGCAAAGTTTGGGCAGCCATTGCCGCCATTCCCAAAGGACAGGTACTGACTTACGGGGATATTGCGCGCCGCGTGCAGTCCGCTCCGCGCGCTGTCGGTCAGGCCTGTGGCGCGAACTGGTTTCCGATCATCATTCCCTGCCACCGGGTGACGGCCGCTGGCGGTCTGGGCGGCTTCGCGCATCAGAGCGACGAGGCCGGCTTTCACCTGGGAGTAAAGCGCTGGTTGCTAGCGCATGAAGGTGTGGAGTCTTATTGATGACTGCCCCCGTATCCCGTCCGCCGAAAATCATTGCGCCGTCTTGCAGTCAGGGAGCCATCGATATGTTTTGCGACAGCTTATGGCTGGAGGATGGTTTTGCGCGTAATTCACTGGAAGCTTACCGGCGCGATATGACGCTGTTTGCCGATTGGCTGTATCAGCGGCGAAGTGTCGATCTGTACGAAGCGACGAACGCGGATGTGGATGCTTATATCGCCGCTAAACATATTAAGCCGGCCATACCGGGCGATGTGGCTGCTGCCCCGCGCTTATCCAAGGCAACCTCTTCAAACCGGCGACTGGCAGTCATCCGACGGTTTTACCAGTTGGCCTTACGGCAGAACAAAATCAGCGTTGATCCCTGCCTTAAAATTAAATCGGCCCGACAACCGGTACGCACTGTGCATGCGCTGACCGAAGCCATGGTGGAGGCTTTGCTGAATGCGCCCGATGTGACGACACCGCTCGGTTTGCGCGATCGGGCGATGCTAGAGCTGATGTACGCGAGCGGCTTGCGCGTGTCGGAGCTGGTTTTGCTGCGCATGCTGGAAGTAGGGATGAACGAAGGCGTTCTCAGAATTACCGGTAAAGGTGACAAGACGCGTCTGGTGCCTTTCGGCGAGGAAGCACGTAGCTGGATGGTGCGCTACCTGGAGCATGGGCGGCCGCAGATATTGGGAGGTCAGGTGGACGATGCCTTATTCATTACCGCCCGCGGAGCGCCGATGACGCGGCAGATGTTTTGGCAGCTCGTCCGAAAATACCAGTTGCAGGCCGGTATTAGCGCTCCCTTGTCGCCGCACACCCTGCGACACGCTTTTGCCACGCATCTGCTCAACCATGGCGCGGATTTACGCGTGGTGCAGATGCTGCTCGGCCATGCCGATATTTCTACGACCCAAATCTATACCCATGTGGCGCGTGAACGCCTGAAATTATTGCACGCCGAACATCATCCCCGCGGATAGCGGATGTTCTTGCTGCATAATGGGCGCCGATGAAGAAAACTCATGTCTCCGCCACCCCTGCCACCGACTTTCTACACCGGCACGCAGCCGATTTCAGTGAGCATCCCTACCCCTATCAAGCACGCGGCGGTACCAGCGCGTCGGCGCTGGCGCTCGGGGTAGATGAGCACTGTGTCGTCAAGACACTGGTCATGGAAGATGAAGCAGCGCATCCGCTGGTGGTATTGATGCATGGCGACCGCAAGGTATCGACCAAAAATCTGGCACGTCAGATCGGCTGCAAATCAGTGGCGCCGTGCAAGCCAGAAGTGGCGCAACGGCACTCCGGGTATCTGGTGGGTGGTACGTCGCCGTTCGGCCTGCGTAAAGCGATGCCGGTGTATGTCGAAGAAGGTGTGCTGGCGCTGGAAAAAATATATATCAATGGCGGGCGTCGCGGCTTTCTTGTTGGCATTGCGCCGCAAGTCTTGTTGA
This sequence comes from Herbaspirillum sp. RTI4, assembly GCF_034313965.1. Classification (NCBI taxonomy): domain Bacteria; kingdom Pseudomonadati; phylum Pseudomonadota; class Betaproteobacteria; order Burkholderiales; family Oxalobacteraceae; genus Herbaspirillum; species Herbaspirillum sp. RTI4. The sequence goes on along the minus strand of NZ_JAVIWQ010000002.1, from coordinate 3,861,762 downwards.
CAACGTTGGCAGCTGTGCCGGTGCAATGCGCATTAGAGGAATAGGCCGTCACCGAAAACCACCGAGTTTCCGATTATTTCAATAAAGAAAAGAGAAATCATGATGACAGTAGTGTTTGTGTTGGCGGCGTATTTGCTGGGTTCGGTTTCGTTTGCCATGGTGTCGAGCAGACTGTTCGGTCTGGCCGATCCGCGCACGTATGGCTCGAAGAACCCGGGTGCGACCAATGTGCTGCGCAGTGGCAACAAGGCGGCAGCGGCGCTGACCTTGTTGGGGGATTGCGTCAAAGGTTGGCTGGCGGTGTGGCTGGCACAGCGCTTTGGGCCGCAGTACGGACTAGACGACAGCAGTCTGGGGCTAGTCGTGCTTGCTGTATTTCTGGGGCATTTGTGGCCGGTGTTTTTCCGCTTTATCGGCGGCAAGGGCGTCGCTACTGCGCTCGGAATTTTACTGGCGCTGAATGTCTGGCTGGGTCTGGCAACGGTAGCAACCTGGCTGATTATTGCCTATGCCTTCCGCTATTCGTCGCTGGCGGCGCTGATTGCAGCAGTGTTCGCGCCGTTTTATTACGGCTTGATGTTCGGCAGCGCAGATGGGGTGCTGGTAGCGGTAGTGATTGTCAGCGGATTACTGATTTACCGTCATCGCAAAAATATCGGCAATCTGTTGGCTGGCAAGGAAAGTCGTATCGGAGAGAAGAAAAAGAACGGCGCACATTAAGGCCTGTCAGCAATAAATTTTATGGGGCTAAGGTGCCTCAGATGTTTATTTCCTGAGCGGGCGCATTAAAAAAATCAGAGAACCAATTCTTGCAGCGGCCAGCGCGGTCGCACGCTGAAGCCATATTCGCGGCGCGCAGCGTCCGGGTTGGCTTGCAAACGGAGCGCTCCTGCAAAGGCGATCATCGCGCCGTTATCGGTGCAGAATTCCAGTTCCGGGTAATACACCGTATAGCCGCGCTTGGCGGCAGCGGCATTCAGGCCGGCGCGCAATTGCCGGTTCGCGCCGACACCACCAGCGATCACGAGTCGCCGCAGGCCGCTGTGTTTGAGCGCGGTCATGCATTTGGCGACCAGGACGTCGACCATCGCATCGACAAAGCCGCGCGCGATATTGGCGCGGTCTTGCTCGCTCATCGGGACTGGGATTTTATTGACGACCGTGAGTACCGCCGTTTTCAAACCCGAAAAACTGAAATCGAGATTTTTAGCGTGCAGCATAGGCCGTGGCAGTTGATAGGCCTGTGGGTCGCCCTGCTCTGCCAGCAAGGAAATCGCCGGCCCGCCGGGATAGCCCAGACCCAGCAATTTTGCCGACTTGTCGAAGGCTTCTCCGGCCGCATCATCCAATGTTTCGCCCAGCAGCGTATAGCGCCCCACCCCTTCGACTTGCATCAATTGCGTATGGCCACCCGATACCAGCAAAGCGATGAAAGGGAAGGCCGGCGGCGCAGCGGCCAGCAGGGGAGATAACAAGTGTCCTTCCAGGTGATGCACGCCGAGCATGGGCTTGTCCAGCGCCAGTCCCAAGCCGCACGCAACCGCAGCACCAACCAGCAGCGCACCCGCCAAGCCAGGTCCCTGCGTGTAAGCGATGGCATCGATGCTGTGACGATCAATCCCGCTTTCCTGCAACACTTGCCGTAATAAAGGGATGGCGCGCCGGATGTGGTCGCGCGAGGCTAACTCGGGGACGACGCCGCCGTATTCCTGGTGCATCGCGACCTGCGAATAAAGTGCGTGCGCGAGCAGGCCTTGACTCGTATCGTAGAGCGCGAGTCCGGTTTCATCACAAGACGATTCGACGCCGAGAACGATCATGGGAGGGGAGGTGGGAAAGTAAGTCAGGCGACATTGTAAGGGATAGGGCCTGCTGCCGGTTGTGGCAGGTCTGGCGTAGCACTGTTTTTCGGTGTCGCCGTAGCGCACGGAAATGAATTCCTGTTAGCCGCCACAGACCGTAGCTAACGGTTTCTGCCAGATCACATAAGCCGCGCCATGCTGCTTCAGAGCGCGGCGCTGTCGGAAAAATCGCCGGCTTCGGTGTAAACTTCCGGCATGGAAAATCAGACTCAGCAACAAGACCCCGCAGCACCGCTGGCGGCGGCGCGCTTCATCAAGGAAATAGGCCGCGGAAAAGACGGCGCACGCAGTCTTTCGCGCGAAGATGCCAGCTTGCTTTACAGCGCGATGCTCGACGGTCGCGTCAGCGATCTCGAACTGGGTGCTATTTTGCTGGCGTTTCGGATCAAGGGTGAATCGGTGGAGGAAATCGCCGGTTTTCTGGCGGCGGCTGAAACATCGTTTACCCCCGTGACTGCGCCAGCGGGCCTTTATGCGCCGGTGGTCATTCCCAGTTATAACGGCGCACGCCACATGGTTAACCTGACGCCCTTGCTGGCATTGCTGCTGGCGCGCGAAGGTGTGCCGGTGCTGATGCACGGTGTGACGCACGATGCCGGGCGCGTCACCAGCGCTGAGATTTTCCAGGCATTGGATTTGCCGCCGGCGCTGGATGCCGCGCAAGCCGGCATCCGTTTTTCCGAAGGTTTGCCAGCGTTCATGCCGATTGAAGTGCTCGCGCCAAAAATAGCGCGTTTATTGTCGCTACGTCGGGTGTTGGGCGTACGCAATTCGACTCATACGCTGGTCAAAATTATGCAGCCTTTTGATGCGGCGGCGTTGCGCCTGACTTCATATACCCATCCCGAATATTTCACCATGCTGAGTACCTATTTCACGCAAGCCGCACCGGCTGCGCGCGGAGATGTTTTCCTGATGCGCGGTACCGAGGGCGAGACAGTCGCCAATGCGCGTCGTGCCCAGCAGATTGACTGGTTTTGTCGCGGCACATCGACGCCGCTTGTCAGCAAACAAATCGTGGCGGATGTGTTTTCGGAGGCACTCAAAGAGCGCGATGCCGTAGCCACTGCGCGCATGATCGAGGCAATGTTGAATGGCAAGATTGAGGTGCCCGCCGCCATCTCTGAACAGGTGCGACATTGCGTCGCCGTGGCCGCGAATATTGCCGTCCGGCGCTAGCGGCGGCAATAGTGTTGCTCCTACGGCAATAGCCTGCAAAAGACCGGTATTTCGAGTCCATTAAAACGCGAATAATTGATTCAGGCGTCGCCTGATTGGTGCATACTTACGTCTGTATCCGTACTAAAAAAATAAATTAAAAAATTTAGATCAGATTCGGGCGGCAAAGCAATAACTCCTGTGGATGCTTCCTCTATCTGATTTCAGCGCAAAGTGGCATGGATATATTTCGTGCCTAAAGTCACCAATCAAACAGGCGTGCGCACCAATGTTCAGTATGGCAAATACATATAACATCTGGATCGTCCTACTCGTCCTGCTCTCCCTGTCGCTATTTTTTGTTGCTGCTTGGTTTTTGTTCCGCGAGGTTTCCTGGCGCGGCATGAAGCGCAACAAGTTCATTAAATGGCTATTAAGCCGCGGCAATAAAAAACTCCGTCATTTCGCCACCCACGATCCATTGACCGACTTGCCTAACCGCGTCTTGCTGATGGATCGCATCCAGCACGCCATCCACGTAGCGCGACGCAGTGGCAACACGTTTGCTTTGCTGTTCATGGATCTCGACGATTTCAAGGTGATCAACGACACCTGTGGCCATGCTGCAGGCGACAGCCTGCTGGTAGCAGTCGGACGGCGCATTCAGAATTGCATCCGCAGTGAAGATATGGTGTCGCGTGTGGGGGGCGATGAGTTCGTGGTGATCATGGGCAATCTGGCGTCAACCGAAGCGATCAGTAACTCGGCAGAAAACATTTTGATGGCGTTGCGACAGGAATTCGATATCGAAGGCGCGGTACTCCGCATCTCGGCCAGCGTCGGTATTGCGGTGTACCCCAACAGCGGTGAAACGGCAGAGGTTCTCATGAAAAATGCCGATGCCGCCACGTATGAAGCCAAACAGAATGGGCGCAATACCTATCGGTTTTTCGAGCCTGCGATGCACGCCAGCGCAATGCGCCACTTGCATATCCGGCAGGCGCTGCGCAGTGCGATCGAGAAAAACCAGTTCCAGTTGCATTTTCAGCCAAAGTTCAATTGCGAAACACAGGCGATCACAGGCTTAGAGGCCTTATTGCGTTGGCATCATCCTGTTCTGGGCAACATGGGGCCAGGGGAATTCGTCCCGATTGCCGAACGTTCCGGCCAGATTATTGCGATCGGGGCCTGGGTGTTGCGCGAGGTCTGCGCCAGCATTGCGCAATGGGATGCCCTAGGGATGCCTCCGGTCCGGGTGGCGATGAATTTGTCGCCGTTACAATTGCGCCGTGATTTGGCGAAACTGATTAATGAGATGGTCGGCGGCATGGGCATTCCCTCTCGCCGGATCGTGTTTGAAATCAGTGAAGCCGCTGCCATGAAAAATGTGGAGCGCAGTAGCCGGACTATCGCCGAACTGCAAACTTTCGGCTTCGATGTGGCGATCGACGGCTTCGGTTCTGGCTATTCCAATGTGGCACATTTGCATGCGTTCCACTGCCAGCACATCAAGATTGATCGCACTTTTATTGCACGTCTGGGTCATGGAAGCGGAGCAGAAAAAATCATCGTGTCAGCCATGATTGCGATGGCGCATGCACTGGGCATGGAGGTAGTGGCAGAAGGGGTAGAAACCACGACGCAGCTGGAAATATTAAAAGAATTGAAATGCGACCAGATGCAAGGGTTTTTGCTCGGACGTCCCATGAAGGCGAGTGATATTGAATTCCTCTTGGGATTCAGTCGCGCCCCATCGTCGGAGTAAGTGATCAAACCGTGCGGCGCTGCACCCGGCGCAAATAATAGAGCAGGCTGATAGCAACAAGTCCCAGACTCGCACTATTGCCTAGCCAGAATCCAGCGGCACCCTGCCACATTGGCGGGCTAAGGTGATAGGGATCCAGCCCCAGCAGATAGCCCCCTCCCAATCCGATTCCCCATAAGGCCAGAGCGTAAATCAGCGTCGGCACCAGCGCCACTTTGTAGGCGCGCAAAATAAAGGCTGCCGTGACCTGAACGGAGTCGAACAATTGATAAAAGCCGATGTAGACGAATAGTGGCAAGGCAGCGGCAATGATGGCCGCATCGGGCGTATAGGCGCGGATGATTGCCTCCCGCCCCAGCCAGACGAGCAAACCCACCAGCACCGATAACAATGCCGCCAGCCGTATGCCGGCGTTTCCGATGTGTCTGGCTAACACCGGATTACCTGCGCCGATTGCTTGCGCCACCAAGGTGCCGGTAGCGCTGGCGATGGAGAGCGGCAGCATGTAAAGGACGGTCCCCATGTTCGCCGCAATCTGATGGCCGCCCAGCGCCAGCGGCCCGAGTCGGGCAATGAAAATAGCCATCAGCGTGAAGGCGGTGACTTCAATGAAATAACTCATCCCCATCGGGATGCCCAGTTTCAGCAAAGTGCTCAGCGTCTTCCATTGCGGCCAGACGAAGCCGCTGCCAAACAAGTGCAGTTGCCGATAAAACGGGAAGCGGTAGACCAGCGCCCAGGCGATGAGCGCCATCAGCCAGGCAATCAGCGTGGAGGCCAGCGCGCAACCGGGGCCACCCAATGCGGGGATGCCGAGACCGCCAAACACGAAGAGCGCGTTCAGAGGGACTTTGAGCGCCAGCGCGACGATCTGAATCGCCATCACCATTTTGGGTCGCAGCAGTGCCGTGTTGAGCGCGGCATAGACGCGAAAGAGCAAGGTGGCGGGTAAGGCGAGAACCTGTATCTGCAAATACAGACCGGTCTTCGCCTGCAGCTCGGGGCCGATGTGGGAGAGCTGCAGGAACGCCGGTGAAAACAGCAACACGACGCCGCCGACGATACTCAGTATTAACGCCAGCCACAAACCCTGTTTGACTTCAGCGCCGATGGCGGCGAAGCGTTGCGCGCCCGCCAGTTGACCAATGGTGGGCAACAAAGCCTGCATCACTCCCGACAAGCCAACGAAGATGCTGACGTAAATCGACACGCCCAGCGCCAGCGCCGCGAGATCAATCGCTGAAAAGCGGGCTGCCATGGTGGTGTCGATGACGCCATTGGCAATCAGCGCCAGCTGGCCGATCAGGATCGGCCAGGCGAGAGCGGCAATACGGGTGGTGGGGGTGCGGGAAGTCAATGCGGGGAGGCGATCAATGGAAGTGTAGGAATGGGTTATCGGACAATCGGGTGTTGTGCTGACCGCGCAGTGTTTTTATTCCCAAAACGCGCAGTGTTTTTATTCTCAAAACGCGCAGTGTTTTTATTCTCAAAACGCGCAGTGTTTTTATTCTCAAAACGCACCGTGTTTTGATTCCCCCCAAATGCCCTCATCGGGCCCGTCGGTACAAGCGGAAACGCTCGTCCCGGTCGGATGGCCGGCGACCTTCCCACAGCAGTTTCCATTTGCCGCTGAATTGTTGCAGCAAGCGGTCATCCTGGTCGCGCATGGCGTCTTGCAGCAGCAGGACATCACAGCCGCTATTTTCATCAGTGGCGAACTGCATCTTGCCGAAATAAGCGAACGAGGCGCGTTGCGCCGGACCGACGTTGGTATCGATGCAGGTCACGGTTGAGGGCAAGCGCTGCGCGATCTGCTCGGCGACGCCAGCGTAGCTGCGGCCGTAATTAATCCACGGCATCCATAAGGTGGTCAGTAGCAGCCAGCACAGGATTACTCCGCCGGAGGACAGGACGACGGCGCGCCACAGCACCGATGGCTGCCTTGAAATGCGCCAGTTGACCAGCACGATCCAGCAGAGGGTGCCGAGTATGGCGATGACGAAGCTGATCAGATTGAAATCGGGTTGGTAGCCGGGCGCCAGTTTGTGGGCATTTTTGGCGATTTGCGCCGGCCAGCCGGTTTCTTTGGCGATCCAGCCTATCCAGATGAAGGTGGCGCTGAAGGTGAAGATCATGACGGAAAACCAGTCCACGGCATTGATCGCGCCGCGCTTCATGGTCGGCAGCCCGAACGCGGCCAGAATCGCCAGCGGAGGCAGTAGCGGCAGCAACATTTCTTCTTCGCTATGGACGTTGAGCAAGATCAGCGCCGCGATGGGGATCAGGAAGCAGAGCGTGAGTGAAATGTGCAGCGTTTTTTCCTGATGACGCCACGCATAGATGGCCCAGGCAGCGAACGGCCATGCCGGCCAGGCGAACCAGATGCCGTATTTCAGCAGATAACGAAGCGCGGGGAAGGAGGGCCAGTTGAGTTGGTACAGGTTCCAGCTCATCCAGATGTCGATTTGCCCGGCGCTGTCGGGGGTGAATGTTTTCAGAGCGAAGATCCAGGCTGCTACCGGCACAACAGCAAGTGGCAGGCTGATGAGCAGCAATGGCAGTATCGCCCGTCTGTTGCGAATCACCGCCAGCGTCAGCAGGCCGATGAGTATCCCTGCCGGCAATAGCCAGCCGTAAGTGATGACCAGCAAACCCAGCGCCAATCCGATGGCGATGCTGTTGCGGGCTTTGCCCGAGTCGAAAAAACGGACGGCGGTGTACATGGCAAAAGCCAGCAGCGCCAGTTGCATCGATTTCGGGCTGGTTTCATGGCTGTGCAGCAACAGGCCGAGAAAGCCGAGGTAAATCAGGAAGGCACCGTCGGCCAGGGTGCGGCCGAAGTCGCGGGCTTCGGGCTGGCCGCCGAAGGCCAGTTTCAGCGGTTGCGCGTCGCTGCGGCGTCCCAGCAGATAGGTGGCGTACCAGATCGACAAGGCGCTGATCAGGAAGGCGATGCCGGCGGACACCCGGGCGGCGAGCGGATCGCCAAGAAGTGCGCCGAACAGTTTGATGCAGAGCGCGCCCAGCCAATAGGTCAGCGGGCTTTCGGCGGCCATCTGCATGCCGGCGATGTTCGGTGACAGCCAGTCTTGCAGCGTGCCATGCGCCATGGTCCACATGATGCCGAAACTGATGGCGTCGTCGCTTTTCCAGGGATCGCGGCCGATCAGGCCGGGCAAAATATACAAGAGACCTAGTGCCAGCAGCGCCCAGCGCGGCAGCGCCCGGGTGGCAGAAGCGGGTAGACGGACAGGTTTGAATTTGGTGGTGAGTATGGTTTGCATCGTTTGCATCGGTAGCGGAAATCAGGGCCGGTGCGGCTGCCGGTGAAAAGCCGGCAGGTCCGATAGCGCACCATAAGTGGGCTGTGGACGGATCGGTCGGCGGTGTGCGCCAGGCGCAGCGACATTGTGCAGCAAAACGGTGCGGATATTGTTTTTCATTGTTGCCGGGTGTTGCCGGATGTGTCTTCGTCTTGCGCAGTATTGCGGCTTTCCCGACGCAATGGAAATTAAAAAAGGCAGCCGTAGCTGCCTTTTTCAATGCGTCAGTGTCGAAACAGAAACAATTATTCGCTGTCTGCGACTTGTGTCTTGGATCCGACAGTGCCGAATTTCTGACGGAACTTCTCGACGCGGCCAGCCGTGTCGACGATTTTGTGCTTGCCGGTGAAGAAAGGATGCGATTCGGAAGAAACTTCAATCTTCACGAGTGGGTATTCCTTGCCTTCGAATTCCATTTTGTCGCGTGCGTTGATAGTCGAACGGGTAATGAACTTGAAATCGTTCGATACATCGTGGAACAACACTTCGCGGTATTCCGGGTGAATGCCTTTTTTCATTTTTTTGCCTTGATAAGATTAGGGAGCCAATCGTCACTTCGTCGGTCAGTCATGCTTCTTGACCCGATTGTCGATCACTTGCCGGGATGTGAAGCGTCGGATTATACAATCAAATCAGGGGTTTGCGCCATTTTTGATGGTTTCGCCCCTTCCTTTCGCCCTTCCTTTATTCAATCGCCGGACGCGCGTTCTTGCGATACAACACCAGCGTGGCGATCAGGCCACAGATGGCGGCAAAGCTCATCCACAGTCCGGGCGCTGCTTTGTCGCCTGTGTATTGGATCAGGAAAGTGGCGATGGCCGGGGTAAAGCCGCCGAAGATCGCGGTCGCCAGACTATAGGCCAACGCAAAACCGGCAGTGCGCACGCTGACCGGCATGACTTCGGTCAGTGCGACGACCATGGCGCCGTTGTAGCTGGCATAGAGGAACGACAACCACAGTTCAACGCCCAACATCCGCTCGAAGCTGGGGTTGGCTACCAGCCACGACAGCGCAGGGTAGGCGGTCAGGACGGTCAATATGCAAAAAGTCAGCAGAATCGGGCGACGACCGATGCGATCCGACAGGGCGCCCATGATAGGCAGCCAGATGAAGTTGGAGACCCCGACGCACAAGGTCACGATCAGCGCATCGACCGTGGTCAGTTTCAGTACGTTTTTGCCGAAAGTCGGGGTGTAGACGGTAATCAGGTAAAAGGAGACCGTGGTCATGGCCACCAGCATCACGCCGGCAATCACCAGACGCCAGTTTTTGAGCATGGAGCTGAAAATTTCTTTGGCGTTAGGTTTGTGTTTGCGTTGCAGAAATTCCGGCGTTTCCTCCAGCGAACGGCGGATGACGAACAGCACCGGTACGATCAGGCAACCGATGATGAACGGGATGCGCCAGCCCCAGGCGCTGATTTCCGCTGGCGCCATCCAGATGTTGAGCGCGTAGCCGAGTGCCGCAGCGAAAATAATCGCGACTTGCTGGCTACCCGACTGCCAGCTAACGTAAAACCCTTTGTGGCCCGGCGTGGCTATTTCGGACAGATAGACGGAGACGCCGCCCAGTTCGACGCCCGCGGAAAAACCTTGCAGCAGGCGACCGATCAGCACCAGCAGCGGTGCGGCGTAGCCGATGCTGTCAAAACCTGGCACGAAGGCGATCAGGACCGTTCCCAGTGCCATCAGGGCCAGCGTCACGATCAGACCTTGCCGGCGTCCCACCCGGTCGACATAGGCCCCCAGGAAAATCGCGCCCAGCGGGCGCATCAGGAAGCCGGCGCCAAAGGTCATGAACGTCAGCATCAGCGAGGCGAACTCATCGCCGGAGGGGAAAAACGTCTTTGAAATGTAGGAGGCGTAAAAGCCAAAGAGGAAAAAGTCGAACATTTCCATAAAATTGCCGCTCGTCACTTTGAGAACGGTGCCGACTTTCGATGTACTTGCCTGGGCGTTTGCCATTATTTTTATTCCCGAGTTGAGCTGAGGTCGCGATTCTAGCATTTGCAATGAATTGTTTGCAGAAGCTATTGGCCGGGCCATTTTTCGGCTGGCGCACTTTGTTTTATGTCCATCGTTCAAACTGATGGGGTGCGTAGCTGCGTCATTATGTCTGACGTTAAAAAACGCCGCGATGTTTGCACATTGCGGCGTGAATGTATTCCCTTGTGTTGCAGAGGAAAAACGTGAAGTGGATGAACGCTTAGTTGCCGCGTTTCATCATGTCGAAAAATTCAGCGTTGTTCTTGGTTGCCTTCATTTTATCGAGAATGAATTCCATCGCTTCAATTTCATCCATGCTGTAGAGCAACTTGCGCAGCAGCCAGACTTTTTGCATCTGGTCGGGCTTCATCAGCAGTTCTTCGCGGCGGGTGCCGGATTTGTTGAGGTTGATTGATGGATAGACGCGCTTTTCAGCCAAGCGGCGTTCCAGATGCACTTCCATGTTGCCGGTACCCTTGAATTCTTCGAAAATCACGTCATCCATGCGGCTGCCGGTTTCGATCAGGGCGGTAGCGATGATGGTCAGCGAGCCGCCTTCTTCGATATTGCGGGCGGCGCCAAAGAAGCGTTTAGGCCGTTGCAGCGCATTGGCATCGACACCACCGGTCAGTACCTTGCCGGAGGCCGGGATGACGGTATTGTAGGCGCGCGCCAGACGGGTGATGGAGTCGAGCAGGATGACCACATCCTTTTTCATTTCGACTAAGCGCTTGGCTTTTTCCAGCACCATTTCGGCCACTTGCACGTGACGCGTTGCCGGTTCGTCGAAGGTCGAGGCGACCACTTCGCCGCGCACCGAGCGCTGCATTTCCGTGACTTCTTCCGGCCGTTCGTCGATCAGCAGAACGATCATGACGGCTTCGGGATGATTGGTGGTGATCGCATGCGCAATGTGTTGCAGCATGACCGATTTACCGGACTTCGGCGACGCTACCAGCAAGCCGCGCTGGCCTTTGCCGATGGGGGCGATCAGATCGATGATGCGGCCGGTAATGTTTTCTTCGCCGCGCATGTCGCGTTCCAGCAGCAGCGGTTTGTTCGGGTGCAGCGGGGTCAGATTTTCAAACAGGATGCGGTGTTTCGATGCTTCCGGCGGTTCGCCGTTGACCTTGTCGACTTTGACCAGGGCAAAGTAGCGTTCGCCATCTTTCGGGGTGCGTACTTCGCCTTCGATTGAATCGCCGGTGTGCAGGTTAAAGCGGCGGATTTGCGACGGCGAGATGTAAATGTCGTCGGTGGACGCCATGTAGCTGGCGTCGGGCGAGCGCAGGAAGCCGAAACCATCCGGCAGTACTTCCAGGGCGCCATCGCCAAAAATTTGTTCTCCCGATTTCGCGCGCTTCTTGAGGATCGCGAACATCAGTTCTTGTTTGCGCAGGCGCGCAGCATTGTCAATGTCGAGGCTGATTGCCATTTCGAGCAATGCCGAGACATGCATGGCTTTTAATTCGGATAAGTGCATAAGAGTTTCCCGGGACGGGACTTAAAAAGGTGGGGGAGGGACTTGCGTGGTAAATGAACTAATGCAGCAGTACGGGCGTACTGCTGCAGTCACAATCAGATATTGCTATCGATAAACGAGGTCAGTTGGCCCTTGGCCAAAGCGCCGACTTTCTGTGCGGCAACGGCGCCGTTTTTGAATAGGATCAGCGTTGGAATACCGCGGATACCGAATTTGGCAGGGATCGCCTGATTCGCATCGACATCCAGTTTGGCGATGAGCAGTTTGCCGTCGTATTCCTTGGCAACTTCTTCCAGGATAGGGGCAATCGCTTTGCAAGGACCGCACCATTCGGCCCAGAAATCGACCAGGACAGGTTTGTCGGACTTCAGTACGTCAATCTCAAAAGATGCGTCTGTAATATGTTTAATGTTTTCGCTCATGGTGGTTTCCTCGGATGAGAGGTAAGTGGTCAATCAGAATGGTCAGGCGCCGCTGGGAAGTCAACAATCAGGGCGGACTATATCGGGTTGTATTGAGTTATTGGCGACACCGCCGGCAAAATCAAGCCGGTACAGTTTTTTGCTGTTCCTCTTCCTGCTTCAGGCAAAGCCGGAAACGGTTTTTTTACAATTTTTGCTGAGGGGCAAGGGTGCGGCGGCGGGGTAGTGAATGAATCATAACCTATTTCGCTATGCTGTGTATGGCTTCGTGGCCAATCGCCCCTGCCTGTTGCTGGATGTGTTGCGGCCGAACTATCGGGTGCTGCTTGCATCGAACCGGGCAGGCTGCCGGGAGGCGCGTGCATGAAATGCGTAGGCACAGGATAAGGGCTGTGTTAAAAATAGCCTCTCGCTTATTTATCTTTGCTCACCTCCTGCCTCATACATAGTCATCGTCTCATTGTCAGGTTCTGTGAATCTGGTACCCGCCGGGCATCTTTTCTCCGCCCTGTTTCACCCTTATCAGAGAGGTCATATGGCTTGGTTTTTGCCATCTTTTGCGCTCGGTCAGCCGCTGCAATGGAACGCTTTACTGTTGTTTGGCGGTTTGCTTTTGCTGGGATTGATCGGCGGCCATCTGGTGTCGCGATCCCCCTGGGTGCCGCGCATTACAGGTTATTTGCTCGTCGGTTTGTTGTTGGGACAGGGCGGACTGAACTGGTTGTCCGGCGATGTGTTGCAAATGACCGCGATTTTTTCCGATGTCGCCATGGCGCTGGTGGTGTACCAACTCGGGCGCTATGTCGATATCGGCTGGCTGCTCCGCGAGAAGTGGATGCTGGCCATTGTGGCGACCTCGTCGCTGCTGTGTTTCGTGTTTGTCAGCGGCGCGCTGCGAATGTTCGGTGCCACCTCGGTGCTGGCGCTGCTGGGTGGGGTGCTGGCGATTGCCACTTCGCCGGCGGTCGTGATTGTGGTGCTGCGCGATTTGAAGGCGGAGGGTCAGGTGACCCGCAGACTCGCGGCGATGACGGCGCTCAATAACTGCATCGCCTTGCTGGCCGCCTATGCTTTGCTGCCGCTCATTGCGACCGAATCCGGCACGTCGGCCTGGACTCTGTTTGCGCATACCTTGTATTCGCTGGTCGGTGCATTTGCCCTGGCCTATCTGGTTTACTGGGTGATGGCACCGCTGGCGCGCTTACTGGGACGGCGGCGCAGCAGCCAGTTCGTGCTGGTCATTGCGATCATCACGCTGGCCATCGGCGCGGCGCACGCCCTGAATCTACCCGTCATGCTGACCATGCTGTTTTTCGCGATTCTGTCGAAAAATCTGGATCGGCAGTACGACATCATGGAGCTGGAATTCGGTGTCGCCAACGACCTGTTCATGGTCATGCTGTTCGTCACCATGGGTGCGTCGATCCGGTTTTCAGATCTGACGGTCGTGGGTGTCTCCGTTGTGCTGCTGGTGGCGGCACGCTTCCTGGCGATGGGGTGTGGCGTATTTCTGTTTGCCCGGTTTGCGCGCATGAACTGGAGGCAGGCCGGACTGTTGACACTAGGCACCTTGCCGATGACCGAAGCAGGTTTGGGCCTGATGCAAACGGCCTTTACCCTGTATCCCAATACCACCGCGGATATGGTGCCGCTGTTGGCGGGCTGCCTGGTCGTGCTGGAGTTGCTGGGTCCGGTGGCGACGCAATTCGCACTAATTAAATCGGGTGAAAGCGGGCGTGAATCATGACTGAATCAATCGATACGATGGCGGCTCCTCTTGCCGCCGACCTTCCTGTAGAGATCGTGACGGAAATACTGCCGTTTACTTCCTCCACTCCTTTCACTATGGGAATCGAGCTGGAACTGCAATTGGTCAACCGGCGCAATTACAATTTGGCCAGCGATGCGGTGGATCTGCTGACCTGGATAGAGCCGCGCGCCCTGCAAAGCCAGATCAAGCTGGAAATGACGCAAGGAATGATAGAACTCAATTCGGGGATTCATACCCGGGCGGACCAGCTGATCGAGGAATTGAAAGACCTGCGCTCGGCACTGGTCAACGGCGCCCGCTATCTGAATATTGACGTCTCCGGCGGTGGGGCGCATCCGTTCCAGCACTGGAACGAGCAACGCATTACTCCCAGCGAGCGCTTCCATTATCTGCATGAAAAATACGGCTATCTGGCCAAGACTTTTACGGTGTTCGGCCAGCATATTCACATCGGCGTGGCCAATGGTGATGATGCGCTGTACCTGACGCATGCCTTTTCACGCTTCATTCCGCATTTCATCGCGTTATCCGCGGCATCGCCGTTTTATCAGGGGGCCGATACCCAGTTTGAATCTTCCCGCAGTAATGTGGTGCGGGCTTTTCCCTTGTCCGGGACGGCTCCGGTACATACCCGCTGGTGCGATTTTGAGCACTACTATGCGGAGTTGTTGCAAATGGGCATCATCGTCAGCATGAAGGATTTTTACTGGGATATCCGCCCCAAGCCGGAATACGGCACGGTTGAAATCCGTGTCTGCGATACGCCACTGACGATAGAGCATGCCGCGCATCTGGGTGGCTATGCGCAGCTGCTGGCGCGCTGGTTGCTCACGGAGCGGCCGTTTGAGATTACCGACGATTTTTACCTGCTCTATCAGTACAACCGTTTTGAAGCCAGCCGCTTCGGCTTGAAAGGCATGCTGGCGCTGCACGGGAAGACCGCCGCGGAATCGCGAAAATTGCCGATTTTTGAGCATCTGTTGCAGCATGTGCAGATATTGGAAGCGTACGTGGAGAACGATTCAGAGCAGCAAACACTGAATCGCTTGCGGCGGATGGCGCTGGAAAACCTGAGTGATGCGGCATGGTTGCGTCACACCTTCTCACATCGCCGTTCGCTCAACGAAATGATGCGGCTTTCTTCCGAGTTGTGGATGGGCGGAAAGCCGCCGGCTTATTTCCAGTAAGCGTAGTTTTGTAGCGCGATTCTGGCGGTCATGCATTTTTTGCTTGCTCTGCGGCGTGGCGCAACGCAGTATTCGCCCCCTAAGTAGTATGCATTCCGTTTTTCCTTCCCTTTCCGATAGACTGTTGGCGGGTTCCGCTTAGTAGCGGTTCTATCATCAAGTAGTTAATAAACAGGTTCTTATTCATGACTCAACAGTTTGATGTCGCCGTCATTGGCGCGGGTGCCGCCGGCATGATGTGTGCTGCTGTCGCAGGGCAGCGCGGCAAGCGCGTAGTGCTGATCGACCACGCGTCCAAGTTGGGCGAAAAAATCCGCATTTCCGGCGGTGGGCGCTGCAATTTCACCAATCTTGGCGCTGCGCCTCAGCATTTTCTGTCGAGCAATCCGCACTTTTGCAAAAGTGCTTTGTCGCGTTATACGCCACAAGATTTCCTGACCTTGCTGAAACGGCATCGGATCGGATATCACGAAAAACATAAGGGTCAGTTGTTTTGCGACAACAGTGCCGAAGACATCATCACCATGCTGCGCGCCGAGTGCGATCTGGGCGGGGTGAGCTGGCGCATGCCTTGTCGCGTGGATGGACTGACCCAGCAGGATGGGCTATTTCACATTGCGACCGATGCGGGCGTTATCAGCGCCGGCAGCGTCGTGATGGCGACGGGCGGTTTATCGATACCGAAGATCGGCGCGACTGACCTGTCGTACCGGATTGCGCGCCAGTTTGATCTGAAGGTCGTGGAAACCCGTCCCGGGCTGGTGCCGCTGACTTTTGATGCGGCTGGCTGGCAGCCTTTTGCCGATCTGGCCGGCATCGCTTTACCGGTGGAAGTCGAGGCGGGAGAGAAAAAAGCGCGCGGCTTTTTTGCCGAGGATTTGCTATTTACGCATCGCGGCATATCCGGCCCGGGGATACTGCAAATTTCCAGTTACTGGACGCCCGGTTCTGCGCTGACTCTGAATCTCTTGCCGGGGATCGATATCGCCGGGCTGTTGATAGAAGGCAAAAACAGCAATAAGAAACAGCTTGGCAATACCTTGTCGCAATGGTTGCCGGGGCGGCTGGCTGACGGCTGGTTGACGGCCAATGGTTTTGCCGCCGACGCCCGTATCGCCGATTTGCCAGACAAGCAATTGCAGCGCCTCGGTGATACGCTGAACCGTTGGAGCGTCAAACCCAGCGGGTCGGAAGGTTACCGCAAGGCAGAGGTTACGCTGGGCGGGGTCGATACCCGCGAGTTGTCGCAGCAGACCATGATGGCGACCAAAGTGCCGGGATTGCATTTCATCGGTGAGGCGGTCGATGTTACGGGCTGGCTGGGCGGCTACAATTTCCAGTGGGCCTGGGCGTCAGGAATGGCGGCGGGTCTGGCGCTATAAGCGGCTGTCAGCTTTGTGGCAAATCGGGTTGATTTGTCACAAAGTGACAGTTATCTTCCCTTGCCTCGATAAGTTTGTTATACTCGCGCTCTTCCCAATTTTTAACCTTCGGTTTGAATTACATGACCACTATTCGCCTTAAAGAAAACGAGCCGTTCGAAGTTGCGATGCGTCGCTTCAAGCGCACCATTGAAAAAACCGGACTGCTGACCGAGCTGCGTGCACGGGAGTTTTACGAAAAGCCGACAGCGGAACGTAAGCGCAAACTTGCCGCCGCAGTCAAGCGTCATTACAAGCGTATCCGCAGCCAGCAACTGCCTAAAAAGCTGTTCTAAGAATTCTTTCGCCGCATCGCTTCGGTGATGTGACGAAATATAAACCCGCTCCGGTGTTGTTCCGCAGCGGGTTTTCCTGTTTAAAAATTTGATTGGATTGTCGTCCGGGCCCTGTTTGCGCGTTGCTTTTTTCAGTCGATAAGCGGACTCAGGCAAAAAACAGGCCGAAGCCGATTGCAATCCCGATCACCGGTGTCAACCAGTCGCATCAAGGAGAATCTAATGAGTCTGAAACAGCAAATCACCGACGACATGAAAACCGCCATGCGAGCCAAGGATGCGCCGCGACTGGGTGCCATCCGTTTGATTACTGCCGCCATCAAGCAAAAAGAAGTGGATGAGCGCATCGAGCTGGATGACGCCCAGGTGCAAGCCATCATCGACAAGATGATCAAGCAGCGCAAAGACTCGATCAGCCAGTTTGAAGCCGGCGGTCGTCAAGATCTGGCGGATATCGAAAAGGCCGAGCTGGAAATTCTGGGTGGCTATATGCCCGAAGGCCTGTCGGATGAGGAAATTCAAGCCGAAGTCAGCGCTGCTGTGGCCGCCGTTGGTGCCAAGGGCCCGCAGGACATGGGCAAAGTCATGGGTGTGCTCAAGCCGAAGCTGGCGGGTCGCGCTGACATGACGGCAGTGTCGGCGCTGGTGAAGGCTGCGCTGGCGTGATGCCTCTGAACGGTGCCAAGAACGGCGCCTGCCGCCCCGTCGCCTCCCGGTGATCCCACAATCCTTCATTCAGGATTTGTTGAATCGCGTCGATATCGTCGACGTGGTGGGTCGGTATGTGCCGCTCAAAAAGGGCGGTGCCAATTTGATGGGGCTGTGTCCGTTCCACAACGAAAAATCACCTAGCTTCACCGTTAGTCCGACCAAACAGTTCTACCACTGCTTTGGTTGTGGCGCGCATGGCACCGCGATCAGCTTTCTGATTGATTACTCGGGGTTGGGCTTTATCGAAGCAGTCAAGGATCTGGCGCAGGGCGTAGGCATGACCCTGCCGGATGACGATGATCGTATGCTGCCCGCGCAAAGGGCGGAATACCAAGCGAAAAGTCTGGCGCTGACCGAGGCAATGACGCGTGCCAGCGATTTTTATCGGCAGCAGCTACGCACCGCGCAGCCTGCTATCGATTACCTGAAAGGGCGCGGTCTGACGGGCGAAGTGGCCTCCCGCTTCAGTCTGGGCTATGCCCCCGACGAGTGGGACGGTCTGCGCCAGGTGTTCAGCGATTACGAAGCCAGCGCGCTGGTCGAAGCCGGTCTGGTCATCGATAAAACCGATGACAACGGCGCGCACCGCAAGCGCTACGATCGTTTTCGCAATCGCATCATTTTTCCGATCCGCAATACCAAGGGTCAGGCCATCGGTTTCGGCGGTCGTGTCATGGATGGTGGTGAGCCGAAATACCTGAATTCGCCTGAAACGCCCCTGTTTCAAAAGGGGAATGAGCTGTACGGCCTGTTCGAAGCGCGGCAAGCAATACGCGAAGCGGGCTACGTGCTCGTGACCGAAGGCTATATGGATGTCGTGGCGCTGGCGCAGCTGGGCTTTCCGCAGGCAGTGGCTACCTTGGGTACGGCCTGCACGCCGACGCATGTGCAAAAATTGTTGCGTCAGACGGATAGGGTGATCTTCAGTTTTGACGGTGACAGCGCCGGCCGGCGCGCAGCGCGTCGTGCATTGGATGCTTGCCTGGTGCATGCCACCGATAACAAAACGATCCAGTTCTTGTTTTTGCCGGCCGAACACGATCCCGACAGTTATGTGCGGGAAATGGGCGCGGAGGTATTTGAAGCGCAGATTCGCAACGCGATGCCGTTTTCCCGGTTTTTGCTCAATGAAGTGACGGGTGATAACGATTTGCAAACGCCCGAAGGTCGCGCGCGCGTTCAGTTCGACGCCAAGCCTCTGTTGCAAGCGCTGCCGGTTTCGTCGCTGCGCTTGCAGATTGTGCGTAGTCTGGCGCAACTGACCCAATCGTCGCCGGAAGAAATCGAGAGTTTGTTTGGACTGGTGCAGCCAGTCTCGCGTGCCCGCAAGGCACCGCCGCGCGGAAAACGTGCCGCGCCCATGGGGCTGGAGCGACAAATGATTCGTTTGCTGGTTGCGCATCCCCTGCTGACGCTCGATGTCAGCGACGCTGCGCTCGCGATCATCGAACAGGTCGCCCCTGAGCATGCCGACTTGCTTACGCAGCTGGTCGGTATCGGCCGCAGCATGGGCGAGCAGGCCAATTTCGCCGCGCTGGTCGAGCATTTGCGCGAAGCGGGGCCGGATGTGGAGGCGCTGATTCTCGAGATCGCGGCCGAACCGGAGTCCGATCTGGAAGCGGCACGCCTGGAATTATTCGGGGCAATTCGTCAAACCAGCATGAAAATGCTGCGCGAAGAAGCCGAGCAGCTGGCTGCTGCCGGGCTGGGTAGCGAAGAGGCACGGCAGCGCTATCGCGAATTGACCCGGCAGCAGGAAGTTCTGCGGCGGCAAGCCGGCGTTGAACTTGGATGAGCCGGATGCGCGGCTCTTGATCCAGAGGGAAAAGGCCCTATATGTGTTATTATTGAGGGCTGCCATTCTCAAGTGTAACAATTGTCGGGTAAAACGTCAGGCAAAACCAACAGGCGCATAAATGCAGCATTCTGAAGCCGGGACAAGCTAAGTTAAGCTAAACGGCGGTTAAACGCTATTAAGCGGCAGTTAACCAGCAGGAACAATCGGCAGGAACGAAGCGACGATTGTCATGGTGCCGACGGTAATCGGCGTAAAGCGCAGAGGTGGCAGAAAGTAGTAGCAGGAACAACGGCGGCAAAGACCGGTAACAGAGGGCGGCAAGACTGCGCAATAACTTCCTCGACGGTCGTTTGGCGCCGTTTTTGCAACGACATCAATGTGAAACTTTGGCTTTAACCCCACGGCGGATGCAATGAAGAAACCAGCGGAAAAACTGACAATTCCTTCAAAAAAAGCAGAATCGACCACTATCGTGAAGGCTGGCTCCAAAGCCGCTCCGCGGAAAACGGCGGCGACCAAGGCGGGGCAAGCCACAGAAAAGACAGCGATCGTCAAAGCTGTCGTAGCGAAAGCAGTCAAACCGGAAGCGAAGTCCCGGCCGGCAACAGCGCCAACGGCAGCAAAAGCACCAGCTGCCGCAAAAAAAACAGGCGTCGAAACGGATCCAAAAACAGGACGTGCTGCAACTGCCAAGTCTCAGGCAGTGCAAACCGGACAGACCTCTTCTCGAGCCGCAAAGTCGGCTTCAGTGCAATCGAAAGCATACGTGACAACAAAGAAACCCGAATTGAAAAACGCCAAGACCGACCTCCCTGTCGAAGTAAAAAGTACCAGCGTGATGATCGCCCCTGGCGTGAGTCAGACTACCGATGCCGCCACGCTGGCTGCTATCGATACGTCTGGCTACATTTTGCCCTCGATCAAAGTGCCCGGTCGCCGCGGCCGCAAGCCCAAAGAATTCCAGCCTGAAAACGACGAAGTCGCCGCGCTTAATGCGGTCGAACGCGCAGAACTGAAGGCGTCCGACAAGGCCAAGGCCAAGGATCGCAAGGCCAAAGAAAAAGCACTGTTGAAAGATGCGTTTTCGTCCGACACCGAAGCGACCGAGGAAGAACTCGAACGCCGCCGGCAAAAACTGAAGACGCTGATCAAACTCGGTAAAGAGCGTGGTTTTCTGACCTATTCGGAAATCAACGATCACTTGCCTGAAAATATCGTCGACCCGGAAGCCATCGAAGGCATCATCGGCACGTTCAACGACATGGGCATTACCGTGTACGAGCACGCACCGGACGCAGAAACATTACTGCTGTCGGATAACGTCGCCAATGTCGCCAGCGATGACGAAGCCGAGGCAGCTGCCGAAGCGGCCTTGTCAACGGTTGACTCAGATTTCGGCCGCACGACCGACCCGGTGCGCATGTACATGCGTGAAATGGGTTCGGTAGAGCTGCTGACCCGCGAAGGCGAAATCGAAATCGCCAAGCGCATCGAAGACGGTCTCAAGGACATGATCCAGGCCATCTCCGCTTGCCCGACGACGATCGCAGAAATCATTGCCGCCGCCACGAAGATTAAGAACGACGAGATCAAGATTGACGAAATCGTCGATGGTCTGGTCGACATGACGGTCACTGACGTGCAGGTGGTTGCTGCCAGCTCGGCTGACGAAGAAGAAGACGAAGAAGAAGACGGCGAAGAAGAGGGAGAAGAAGAAACCGAAGGTGCTGCCGCTTCTGGCGCCGCAGGTTTCTCCGCCGAACAAATTGAACAACTCAAGCGCGATGCGCTGGCAAAATTCGCCATCATCTCGACGCAGTTCGACAATATGCGCAAGGCGTATGAAAAAGAGGGTTACAACTCCAAGCCCTACGTTAAAGCGCAGGAAATGATTTCGCATGAATTGCTGGGCATTCGCTTTACGGCCAAGGTCGTTGAGAAGCTGTGCGATACCTTGCGCGGCCAGGTTGACGAAGTGCGCCAGATCGAACGCCAGATTCTGGATGTCGCGGTCAACAAGTGCAACATGCCACGCGCGCATTTCATTAAAGTCTTCCCCGGTAACGAAACCAATCTCGACTGGATTGAAGGCGAAGTCAGCGGCAACCATAGCTACAGCGTCGTTCTGGGCCGCAATGTGCCGACCATCGTGCAATTGCAGCAAAAGCTGATCGACTTGCAGGCACGCGTGGTCTTGCCTCTGCCTGATTTGCGCGCCATCAACAGAAAAATGGGCGCCGGCGAAAAGAAGGCGCGCATGGCCAAGCGCGAAATGACCGAAGCCAATTTGCGACTGGTCATCTCGATTGCCAAGAAATACACCAACCGCGGTTTGCAATTCCTCGATTTGATCCAGGAAGGCAATATCGGTTTGATGAAGGCAGTGGACAAGTTTGAATACCGCCGCGGTTACAAGTTTTCGACCTATGCGACCTGGTGGATTCGTCAGGCCATCACGCGTTCGATTGCCGACCAGGCCCGCACCATCCGTATTCCGGTGCACATGATTGAAACCATCAACAAGATGAATCGCATCTCGCGGCAAATCTTGCAGGAAACTGGTGCAGAGCCAGATCCTGCAACCTTGGCGATCAAGATGGAAATGCCGGAAGAAAAGATTCGCAAGATCATGAAGATCGCGAAGGAACCGATCTCGATGGAAACGCCGATCGGTGACGACGACGATTCCCATCTTGGCGATTTCATCGAAGATAACAACACCCTTGCCCCTGCTGATGCGGCCTTGCATGCATCGATGCGCGGTGTGGTCAAAGACATCCTCGACTCTCTGACGCCACGTGAAGCGAAAGTTTTGCGTATGCGTTTTGGTATCGAAATGTCGACCGACCACACGCTGGAAGAAGTCGGTAAGCAGTTTGACGTCACGCGTGAGCGCATCCGTCAGATCGAAGCAAAAGCGCTGCGCAAGTTGCGCCACCCATCCCGTTCCGATAAGCTGAAAAGCTTCCTGGAAGGTAGTTAAGTGACGGGAGAGGAGTTTTCCTCTCCCGCTCTGGCCCCCTAGCTCATGCTTGGTTAGAGCAGCGGACTCATAATCCGTTGGTGCCGTGTTCGACTCACGGGGGGGCCACCAGTAAAATTAAAGAGGGGTTACGTGCAAACGTAACCCTTTTTTGTTCACCGAAAATCCCCATCAATTACCACGAAGAAATTCATCTGATCACTATCGGATTGAAGCAACTTTCTGCAAAATTAAATAAAAATATGATCAGTAAAAACGCCGATAATAAAAAATCTTCTGGCTTGAAATAACGGAGGCCACTTGGATCATTTCGAGCGGAACAACGTCATTCAATTAGGTGGAAAAGGGCCTGTCTTGCTGTACGGCCATGGCTTTGGATGCAGTCAGGCAATGTGGGATCGCATTACGCCCGCATTTGCCAAAACGCACAGGCAAATATTATTTGATTATGTCGGCAGCGGTAAATCCGACCTCGCCTCATTTGATGCCAGCCGCTATTCCAGCCTGCAAGGCTACGTTCAGGATTTGCTGGATGTGTGCGACGCACTGGAGTTGCGAAGCGGCGTGACATTCGTAGGGCATTCTGTCAGTTGCAGCATAGGCATGCTGGCATCCATTGTCAGGCCGCAATTATTCGAGCGCTTAATTTTAGTCGGGCCCACTCCCTGCTTTCTGAATCACCCGCCCGATTACCTCGGCGGATTCGAACAAGAAGACTTAGAAGATCTGTTGCTGCTCATGGAGCAAAATTATATTGGCTGGGCCAACTATCTGGCACCGGTAGTGGCTGGGCAAGACGCGAGCAGCATCGTCTCGCGTGAGCTAGCCGATAGCTTTTGTTCGACCGAACCCAAGGTAGCGCGCGCTTTTGCCAAGGCCACTTTTTTCTCTGACAACCGTGCAGATTTACCGAAAGTATCAAGGCCGTGTCTGATTCTCCAGCACCGCGCCGATACGCTAGTGCCGCTCGGGGTCGGGGAATATATGCGCGCCAATCTGAAAGGCAGCACCTTAGCAATCCTGGAAGCCAGCGGGCATTGTGCGCATATGAGCAATCCCGATTTGGTAATTGAAGCCATGCAGCACTATCTTGACCGGTCAATCTCCATTACCTCAACAGACTGATACTTATCCATGGACATCAATGAACTGCCTTGTGCAGTACTGGTTACGGATGAAACAGGACAGGTGCTCATGGCCAATCATGGGCTGCTGGCAATGGTCGGGTTGTCGGCAGAGCAAGTGTTGCAAGCGCCGATGGAAAGCCTGTTTCCTTTAGGGAGCAGGCTTTTTTTGCAAACGCACGTCTGGCCCATGCTGCTCAAAGACGGTTCTGTGCGTGAACTCCATCTAAAAATAAGCAACGCAGAACATACGCGCATCCCCGTCATGGTGAACTGCAACACGCGGGTGCTAGACGGAATAAGCAGTTATATCTGGGTGTTATTTGTAGCAGAGGAGCGCAGTAAATTTGAGGCCGCACTTCTGGTCGCGCTCAATCGGGCAGAGTCGATCTCGGCAGAGCTTGCCGAGAAGCAGCAGTTCGTCACGACCGTGACCGATAACATGCCTGGTTTGGTCGCTTATTGGGACAAGGACACGCACTGCCGGTTTGCAAACAAACCCTACCTGGAGTGGTTTGGCAAAAAATCGGATGAGATGGTCGGCATCTCCATGCTTGCCTTGCTTGGCGAACGCTTAATGGCTCTCAACCAACCCTATGTCAGTAGCGTACTGCGCGGTGAGAAGCAAATATTCGAGCGAACGCTGATCAAGCCGAATGGCGATATTTGTCATACCTTATGCAGTTATATTCCTGATTTTGACAGTCAACGACATGTAGTCGGCTTCTTTGTTCTGGTGACCGATGTCACGCCAATCAAGAATGCCGAACTCGAACTCAAGTTGGCCGCCAGCGTCTTTGAGAGTACCGTCGAAGGCATCATGGTGACCGATGGGAATGGAATTATTCTCTCCGTCAATCCGGCCTTTACCGCCATTACCGGCTATGCAGCGAGTGACGTCCTTGGACAAACTCCCGCAATGCTCAACTCCAATCGGCACGATGAGCAGTTTCACACAGCGATCTGGCGGGAGCTTATCGTCAGCGGACATTGGGAGGGCGAAATTTGGAACCGACGCAAAGACGGCACGATATTCTGGCAGCGGCAGTCCGTTACCCTTATCCGAGGCGCTACTGATGAACCCCTGCGCTACGTCACCATATTTAATGACATTACCGAGCTGTGGGAAAAAGATGAGCGCATGCGTCACCTGGCCTTTCATGATGCGCTGACCGGTTTGCCCAATCGCTTGCTGCTGATGGAACGCCTGAACCAATTACTGCAAAAAATTGAACGTGAGCCACGCAATGTAGCCGTGATGTTTCTCGACCTTGATGGTTTTAAACCCATCAATGATCAGTACGGCCATGAAGTCGGTGACAAATTGCTGATGGAGGTGGCGCGAAGGCTTCAGCTCGAGGTGCGTCAGACGGATACGGTAGCCCGGTTGGGCGGCGACGAATTCATTATTTTGCTCGACAACCCCGCCGATCAAAAAGAAGTCGCGGAGATCGTTAGTCGGATCATCCAGTCGATCAACGCACCATGGCAATGTGGCGAGGCCAGCATTACTGTCGGTATTTCAGTTGGCATTGCAATGTCAGTCAATTTTGGCGATACGTCCTCGCAATTAATGAAGCGTGCGGATGCGGCCATGTATGCAGCAAAAACCACGGGGAAAAATACCTGGCGGTTTAGTGCGGATGTGGAAGTGCCAAAATAAAAAATTCTTCCAGACCCTGCAATAAAGAGACCCGCTCACTGATAGAGAGACGGGCATCTTCCACAACAAACGTCAACACGTCCTGATCAAATAGAAAAATTCAAGGCCACCGAAATACGCGGCTGGGTTCCGTTGTACGGGCGCACCGAGTGCAGTAGCCATGAGGGGAAAACCACAATTCTCCCGGTCCGTGGCGAGGCTGTTTGGGTATAGCCGGCACTCAGACAACCTTCAATCCTAAATCGCAGGGAGGGCGCATAGGTGGCAGGAAGCAGGCCGCGAGGATCATAAAAATCCAGCTCTCCGCCCACCTCTGGAGACGCCTCATGCCCGCCGTCATCCACCCAATACACCGCAGACCAGAATGCCCCGGGATGGCCGTGTATTGCATTGGAACAGCCGGCATAGTTCACATTCGCCCAGCCTTCTACATGCCAGGGGCGAGTTGGCTCGACCAGTCCTGATGGCGAATTTTCAGCCGTCAATTGGGTCACGAACGCGGTCGCAAACTCCAGCAAGGCAGTGACCGGCGGCTCATCCCATGAACAGAAATCATCCCTTGACTGCCACCCGCCGACGTTGCTGTGTTGAGTGGAAACTTCTTTTTTTGAGCGGCGCAGGATGAGTTCGCTTAGGCCTGCATTGAGATTTCCTGCGTCAGGAAAGCCGGTGCTGGCAATCGGTGTGGCAAACAGACGATGTATCTCAATATCGGAAGGAGCAATGTCGGTAGTCATACTGTTGAGCGAATTGAATCGTGGAATTTGTGACTCTTCAATCATAGGTAATTAATCAAAAACTGGATATGGCCTCTCTTGCAAAGATGTGTAAAGCAGGACGGAAGCCTTACTGTCCCCCGAACTCACGGCGATACTGGCTGGGCGTCGTGTCCAGCGATTTGGCAAAGGCCAGTCTCAAGGACAGCGCCGTCCTGAAGCCAGTTGCCGAGGCGATGTGTTCGATAGAGGCATTACTCGTCTCCAGCAAACGCTGCGCGGCAAACAGCCGCTGCACAGTCAGCCACTGAACAATGCCCATACCCGTAGCCTGACGGAAGTGACGGGTGAATGTGCGTCGGCTCATGGCGGCATGGTTCGCCAGCATGGCCACATCCAGCGGCTCCCCCAGCATTCCCTGCGCCCATTCCAGGGTCCCGGCGAGCCGGTCAGCGCCGGTATTGGCGAGGGAGCTTGGTTCGACATACTGCGCCTGATTACCCTGCCGATGAGGCGGAATCACCAGCCGCCGGGCAATCCGGCTGGCCAGTTCGGCACCCAGCTCCTGTCGAAGCAGATGCAGGCAGCAGTCAAGTCCGGCAGCAGTACCTGCCGACGTCACTACATCGCCGTGGTCGATATACAGCACTTGCGGGTCAAGGATCACGGACGGAAACCGTTTAGCGAAAACAGGCGCCCACGCCCAATGCGTGGTGGCGCTACGTCCTGCCAGCAAGCCTGCCTCCGCCACCAGGAACGCCCCCAGACAGAGTCCGACGATGCGAGCGCCTCTCCGGTGCGCCTCCTTCAGTGCGGCGGTCAGATGCGGCGGTGGCAGGGAGTCAATGTCTTTCCACGAGGGGATGATGATAATGTCGGCCTCTGTCAGTGCGGCTAGTCCGTCAGGTATCTGTATTTCTAATCCCATGGAGGTGCGCAGGACCCCGGATTCCGCCGCGCACAGGGAGATGGTGTAAGCGGGTATGCCGATATCCTGCCGGTTTTCTCCGAAGACAGCATAGGGAATCGACAGATGGAAGGTGCTGATGCCATCAAAGGCCAGCAGGGCAATGCGTTTGGTCATGGGGTGAGTCTTTTGAGGAGGGGTGCAAAATCGGGGGACAAAATCAGGGGACAAGGCCAGGGGGCAAGGTCAGGTCGACGAATTGGCTCAATATTAACTAAAAATGTCGCATGGGCCAATGGCGGGAATGCCGCAGGTGTCGCACACTGAGCTGGTGAACATCTTATTTCTGGAGAAAAAATGAAAACCGCAACCCCGCATCAACCCAAACGCGCTTTGATCCTGATCGATATTCAAAATGAATACGTGACCGGGAATATGCGCATTGAATTTCCGCCTCTGGACGTTTCATTGCCGAATATTGCCAAGGCAATCGAAGCGGCAAAGGCTGCCGGCATTCCTCTGGTACTGGTGCAGCAGATGGCACCGGCGAGCTCCCCGATTTTTGCGGAAGGCAGCTTTGGCGGCGAATTGCACTCCGTAGTGAGCAAGGCCTCTGCCGACCTTCTGGTGCAGAAGACCTTGCCATCGGCGCTGGCAGATACCGAATTGGGCGAGTGGTTGACTGCGCGGCAGATTGATACCCTGGTCGTGGCCGGCTATATGTCCCAGAACTGTAACGAATCCACCATACGTCAGGCGGCCCACGAAGGATGGGACGTGGAGTATCTGCATGATGCTTCCGGTGCTGTTTCTTACCGCAATAGCATGGGCTTGCTGACGGCGGAAGCCATGCATCATGCGACCAATGTGGTCATGCAGTCGCGCTTTGCGGCGGTGATGGGGACCGATCAATGGATTGCGCTGATCCAGACGCAGCAGTCACCAGTCAGGGAAACCCTGTATCAATCCTATAAAGCCGCCCAGGCTTGATTTGGCCGGGGCTCAGGCTCGCCTCCGGGAGCTCAGCTCCTGGGGGCATTGCTTCGGCCATATTCAATTCCGCGCAATATTTTGCTGCGGTTTTGTTTACGCCATTGATGGGCTGGATTACGTATGTGTACGGATGGCACCATGTATTTACGGTGATGGGCGCTATCGGCATGGTCATGACCTTCGTCTGACTGAAAGTGATTCATAGCCCGAAAGACCCTCCGATGATCAGCCCGTCCGAACTCAAGCATATTGCAGAGGGCGGCGGACTGATTGACATGGATGACAAGGGTGACAAGGGTGAAAAGGGTGACGAGGGAGGCATAAGCAAGCCAGTGCCGGCAGTCGGCGGTCAGCGTAAATGGGACAACGTCAAAAAATTATTGAGCAACCGCATGCTGCTCGGTGTGTACATCGGCCAGTACGGCATCAACACCATCACCTATTTTTTCCTGATCTAGCCTAGTTCCCGGTGTACCTGGTGCAGGGGCGCGGCATGTCGATTCTGAAAGCCGGAATCGTTGCCTCGATTCCGGCCATTTGCGGATTTTCACTATTGGCCGCTGCCGCAGCGCCAATCGCGGGAAGCCGCGAAACAGCTGGATAAAATAATCCGTATGCGCATCCGCTTTGCCCGCATCATGGCGCCATATCAGCGCCATACCCTTGCTTCCCGTTTCCAGGTATCAGTTGTTAGGTATCAGGTGTCCGCATCAGTCTGATAGCGGGTGCCAGCATGCGCAAAATTCCTGATAAATCCCATAGAGAAAAAAAATATTTGCGCTCATTATTCTCGGCTGCCCATTGCGGCAGATCCGGTTTCTTTTACTCGCGGGTAACCGTGAAGTACTATACGAGCGAGGTAATGGCGAGCGGCAGGCAATTTCCCCCGGATCTTCTCGCCTTTTTTATATGGCTGCCATGACGAAGTTCTACACCAAGTTCTACATCAAACATCTGACTATTTTCGCAAGCCTGTATTTAGCTGCGCACGCTGCTCACGCAGTCCACCCTTTGGTGACCGACGATACCGGCACTCAAGATACCGGCAATCAGCAGATCGAACTCAATACCGACTGGATACAACGCCGGGCCACGCGCGGTGAAGTCGCCAATTTCACTTACTCCTACGGCGTATCCCAAAACCTTGACGCCATCATCAATGTGCCTCGTTCCAATTTTGCACCGGCTGGTTTGAGCGATGTCACGATAGGCGGGAAGTGGCGATTTTTTGAGCAGGACGACACCAGTTTCGCTCTCAAGAGCTTCTTGTCAATGCCTACCGGCGATCAGAACCAGGGACTGGGAAGCGGGCGCGTCAGTGCTTCAGCGGCGCTGATTTCTTCCCATGTTTCCGGTCCCTGGGCCTGGCACACCAATCTGGGCGTAGCCATGAATCGTTACCAGTTGCCATCCGACGATCAGGCCAACCGCCGCTGGCTGTGGCAGGCGTCGACTGCTTTGGTGCGTGAAATAAGCGAGCAGTGGAAAGTCGTGGGTGATATTGGCATTGCACGTAATCCGGACGTTTCCAGCCATACCAATCCTGCTTATGCACTGACAGGCCTGATTTATTCTCCGGCCAAAAATCTTGATTTCGATGTCGGATTCAAATATGGCTTGAATACGGCGGAAGTGCATCGCCAACTCGGCGTCGGTGTCACCTGGCGCTTTTAATCTCCCGTTGACACATTTTTCCGTGGCACAGTCTTTCCTTGTCCTCGCTCGAGGACGGGGCGGGGCGCATGGATGGCCAATCTCTCAAATCAATCGATAGTGAAAATATTCTGTGGCGATTCATCGTCACAGATGGTCTGCGGCGATGTGAATTCTTGACATGAGGGACTCGACTTATTAGTATGTATATACATCATTGTATGTACAGTCGATTGGATATCATGGAAAAAATTCTCGATGTTTGCGCTTGTTCCGGGTTACGGCGACTCAGCCGCCGTATCACGGCCATTTATGATCATCATCTGCTGGCGTACGCTTTGTCGATCACCCAGTACTCTTTGCTGGCGCGCATCGGCCGTATCGGCCCCATCGCCAATTTGCAGCTCGCTGCGGAAATGGGGATGGAGCGCAGCACCATGAGCCGCACGCTCAAGCCCCTGATTGCGGCGAAATGGATAGCGACGGTGGACATGCCTCTCGAATCCGGGACGGACAAACGATCGTTCGGGCTGATATTGACTGAACTTGGCCGACAAAAATATGCACAAGCCCAACCCGGCTGGAAACAGGCGCAGGAAGAAATCGTGCGCCTGCTGGGCGAATCCCAATACCGTGAATTGAACGGCATGGTGGACGCCAGTTATCAAAAGCTGGCAGAAGTGTAAGTAGCGGGCTATCTATCGAGCAGGGGCGATAGATTTCAATTAAAAAAACCAGGACTGACGAAAAAGACCGCTGGCGTTGTTGCATCAACTTGGCATGCTACTTGCAGCCTACGGCAATGCGGCTAGCCAGCGGCCTTTTGCGTCAGTACAAAAAAATCAGGGAATAATAAAAATGAAGCGACACCCATCGATCTGGAACCTCCAGCCATGAAGCCCTTGATCAGCGCCATCGCCGCACGCACTGGCCATCGTTTCCACTATGCGTGGATTGTGGTCGGCATTACTTTCCTGGTCTTGCTGGCCGCCGCTGGGATACGCGCCACGCCCTCGGTCATGATCGTGCCTCTGGAGCATGAGTTCGGCTGGAACCGTTCCACCATCTCCTTTGCCATCTCGGTCAATATTGCCTTGTACGGTCTGATCGGCCCGTTTTCCGCCGCCGCCATGCAGCGTTTCGGCGTGCGTCGCATCGTACTGGGCGCACTGGTCTTGCTGTCCTTGGGAACGGCACTCAGTTCCTGGATGACGATGCCGTGGCAGATGGTGCTGACCTGGGGCCTGATCGTCGGTGCCGGCAGCGGCGTAGCGGCCAATACGCTGGCGGCCACGATTGTCAGTCGCTGGTTTGAAACCCGGCGCGGATTGGCGATGGGCTTGCTGACCGCCAGCGCGGCGACCGGTCAGATGGTGTTTTTGCCCTTGATGGCGTGGATGGTGGAGCATTTCGGCTGGCGCTCGGTGACCTGGCTGGTGGCGGGTGTGGCGGCACTGGCGATTCCCCTGGTCGCCCTGTTTTTACCAGAGGGTCCGGAACAATTAAAACTCAAACTCTTGGGTCAGTACGCCGATGTCCCGGCGGCACCGGCAGCCAAACCGCGCAATCCGCTGGTGATTGCTTTTTCTGCGCTGGGCAGCGCCGTGAAATTACGCGATTTCTGGTTACTGTTTTTTAGTTTCTTCGTCTGTGGCATGAGTACCAACGGCTATATCGGCACTCAATTCATCGCCATGTGCGGCGACTACGGTATTTCAGCGGTGGGCGGTGCCAGTCTTCTGGCGACGATGGGTATCCTCGATCTGATCGGTACCACCCTGTCTGGCTGGCTGTCGGATCGCTACAATCCGCGCATCTTATTGTTTTGGTACTACGGATTGCGCGGGCTGGCGCTGCTATTTTTGCCGCACGCTTTCGGACTCGGTTATTACGGCTTGCCGATCTTCGCCTTGTTTTACGGTCTCGACTGGATCGCCACCGTACCGCCGACGGTGAAACTAGCCAACGATATTTTCGGGCGGATGGCAGCGCCGGTCGTGTTCGGCTGGATCGTCGCAGGGCATCAATTGGGCGCGGCGACCGCGACCATGGTGGCCGGTTCGATGCGCGCCAGCTTAGGCAATTACGACCTGTCTTCCATGATCATGGGCGCGGCGTGCCTCGTCGGTGCGGTGCTGGTGCTGCGTATCAAGGGCGAACGGCACGAACCGATTTTGCCACTGGCAGGGGCGCACTGAACGGTTGTGCCAATACCGGATAAAATGCGCATTTCCCCGCGTCACTATCCACGGAGTTCAACTATGTCTTACGCGATACCAGCCCCAGCCGTTCCTACCGTCGCCGTTGTCGGCGGCGACCCGTTTCCGGTGCGTCGGATCTACTGCGTTGGTCGTAACTATGCTGCCCATGCGCGGGAAATGGGACACGATCCTAGCCGGGAAGCCCCCTTCTTTTTCATGAAGCCCGCCGATGCCGTGGTTGCCAGCGGCAGCACGATTCCCTATCCCAGCCAGACCAGCGATTATCAGCATGAGATTGAACTGGTGGTTGCGCTCGACAAGGGCGGCAAAAATGTGAGCGTAGAGCAGGCGCTGGAATTGGTGTTTGGCTACGCCGTCGGGCTGGATATGACGCGCCGCGATTTGCAGGCCGTCGCCAAAAAAATGGGCCGTCCCTGGGATTTGAGCAAAGGCTTCGATCAGTCCGCGCCTTGCGGCCCGCTGCTGCCTGCGGCCGATGCCGGTGACCTCTCCAAGGGCGCGATATGGGTCAAAGTCAACGGCGAATTCCGCCAGCAGGGTGATCTGAGCGATCTGATCTGGAGCGTTGCAGAAACCATTTCCTATCTGTCCGGCATGGTGGAACTCTTCCCCGGCGATTTGATTTATACCGGCACGCCCGACGGCGTCGGTCCGGTAGTCAAGGGCGACCACTTGCAAGGCCATGTGGACGGCCTGCCAGGGCTAGACATCACCATTTCCTAAGCTGCCGCACCGCCGCCGGACGCCACTTCGGCGGCAAACGCATGGCCCTCTGGCGAGCGGGGTATAATACCAACTCGCAAGGTGCTGACCTTGCAAACCATGCGACGCAGTGACCAGCCAATTTTCTACTTGAGGCCGGTCTTGAATCCTCCGCGTTCACCATTCACTGAAAATAACAGAGCCTCTAAGCGAATGCGCCCTGTACATCAGGTGCCTGTCTCCGCAAGGTTCGTCTAGAACATGTCCGACACCTCGTCCCTATCCGAATTGCCTGTAGCTGAAACTCCCGCCGCCATCCGTTTCGAGGACTTCGGGCTCTCTCCCGACATTCTGCGTGCATTGAGCGAGCAGGGCTATGTCCATCCGACGCCGATTCAGGTGCAGGCCATCCCCATCGTGCTGCAAGGCCGCGACGTCATGGGCGCAGCGCAAACCGGAACAGGTAAAACCGCCGGCTTCGCTTTGCCTATCATTCAATTGCTACTGGCGCACGCCAGCAGCAGCGCTTCGCCGGCGCGTCACCCGGTGCGCGCCCTGATCCTCACTCCGACCCGTGAACTGGCCGATCAGGTCGCTGATAACGTCAAAATGTACGCGCGCTTCACCCCGCTTCGTTCGACCGTGGTGTTTGGCGGCGTCGACATGAATGCCCAGACCGCGATTTTGCGCGGTGGCGTGGAAATCGTGATCGCCACACCGGGACGTCTGCTGGATCATGTGCAGCAAAAGACGGTGAACCTGTCGCAGACCCAGATCCTGGTCATGGACGAAGCCGATCGCATGCTCGACATGGGCTTTTTGCCGGATTTGCAGCGCATCATCAATCTGCTGCCAAAGAAGCGCCAGAACTTGCTGTTTTCCGCGACCTTCTCGGCGGAAATCAAGAAACTGGCCGCCAGCTTCCAGAACAACCCGCTGATCATTGAAGTTGCGCGCAGCAATGCCGCCGCCGAAAACGTTACGCAAACCATTTATAAAATTGCCGAAGACACCAAGAGCGAGGCGATCAGTTTCCTGATTCGTCAGCGCAATCTGAAGCAAGTGATTGTCTTTTCCAATACCAAAATCGGCGCATCCAAACTGGCGCGCCATCTGGAAAACGAAGGCATGAAAGCCTCCGCGATTCACGGTGATAAAACGCAGGGCGAACGGATGGCAGCGCTGGAAGCCTTCAAGCAAGGCCAGATCGAAGTGCTGGTCGCGACCGATGTGGCCGCGCGCGGACTCGATATTGCCGAACTGCCTTGCGTGATCAACATGGACTTGCCTTACAACGCCGAAGACTACGTGCATCGTATCGGCCGCACCGGACGCGCAGGCGCGTCGGGCGATGCGATTTCTTTGTATTCCGACAAAGATGAGCGACTGCTGGTCGATATCGAAAAACTGATCAAGCATCAGTTCGTGCGCGCCGAACTGACCGGCTTCGTGGCCAAGCCCTCGCGTAGTTCCGGTAACTCCGGTAGCTCCAGTTCGCATGCCTCGACCGGATCAGCGTCTGCAGCACGACCATCCAGCGAGCGCCCGCCTCGTGTTGAAACCGCGCCCAGCACCCAGATCGGCGAACGCAGCAGCTACGGCAAAGCGCCGTCATCTGCCGCCGGTCGGCGCGACAAAGTAGACCCCTGGTTCTCGCAGCCTTACGAACCAAGTACCCCCGCTCCCGAAAAAAGCACTCTGGTGCCGGCGGCCGGTACAAGCGCAGCAGCGAAAGCGCCGAAGCGCAAAATGGCAGCTCTCCTAGGCGGCCAGCCCAAGAACCTCTGAGAACCTCTGATTAAGCTACTGCGCGGCGCAATCTCAGGGCTGCGATGCTCGCCGTACTCAAGTACGGCTGCGCTTCTTACCCTGACCTTGCGCCGCTCGCTACGCTTACTCAGAGGTTCTGACGCTGAAGTGGGGAAGTTGGTGTGCGACGTGGATTAGTGCTGCGATGCTCGTCGTGCCAAAGTACGGCTGCGCGTCTTACCCTGACCTTGCGTCGCTCGCTACGCTTACTCAGAGGTTCTGACGCTGAAGTGGGGAAGTTGGTGTGCGACGTGGATTAGTGCTGCGATGCTCGTCGTGCCAAAGTACGACTGCGCGTCTTACCCTGAGCTTGCGTCGCTCGCTACGCTTACTCAGAGGTTCTGACGCTGAAGTGGGGAAGTTGGTGTGCGACGTGGATTAGTGCTGCGATGCTCGTCGTGCCAAAGTACGACTGCGCGTCTTACCCTGAGCTTGCGTCGCTCGCTACGCTTACTCAGAGGTTCTGACGCTGAAGTGGGGAAGTTGGTGTGCGACGTGGATTAGTGCTGCGATGCTCGTCGTGCCAAAGTACGGCTGCATTTCTTACCCTGACCTTGCGCCGCTCGCTACGCTTACTCAGAGGTTCTGATGCGCAGGGAGAAATCTGGCGCGGCGCAATCTCAGGGCGGCAAGGATTCAAAATCGTCGCCGTACTCAAGTACGACTGCGCTTCTTACCCTAAGCTTCGCTGCTCGCGCTTCCCCTAAATCTTTTTTTCTCTGGCTCCTGCGGCTTTCGCTGAACGGCACTCCGCGTCGCCGTTATTGCTGGCGCTGGTGCCGAGCAGCATGCCTTGTATTTCCGGTTCCGCCAGCTGATTCAAAAACCACTTGAGCGATTTGCCGCGATCCCCTTTGCGCCAGGCGATCAGGAAGGTGTCGTGCGGCTTGCCCAGCAG
This sequence comes from Herbaspirillum sp. RTI4, assembly GCF_034313965.1. NCBI lineage: Bacteria > Pseudomonadati > Pseudomonadota > Betaproteobacteria > Burkholderiales > Oxalobacteraceae > Herbaspirillum > Herbaspirillum sp. RTI4. The sequence goes on along the minus strand of NZ_JAVIWQ010000002.1, from coordinate 3,826,909 downwards.
GGTGCGCTTCTCGATCAGTGCGCCCGACGCCAGATAAGGTGCCGCCCAGGAGGAGGGCAGATGCCCGCAGCCAAGTCCGGCCAGTTGCGCTTCCAGCTTGTCGGCTACAGAGGCCACCGTCAGGGTATCTTGTCCCGTCAGCAAACCGATGGTCAGGCTGGGCAGGTTCTGGCTGTTGTCGCCGACGGCCACGGCCCGGTATTGCCGAATCAACTCCGGCGGCAGCGGCTCTTCGGCTTCTGCCAGCGGATGGGTGGGAGCAACCGCAAACGCCCATTCGATCGCCCCCAAGGGCCGGGTCTGAAACTGGCCGCTGGTGCGGGTGATTTCCGGCCCGTCGTGAGTGACGCCGATGACCAGGTCGGCGCGTCCATCGATCAGCGCTTCCCATGCTCCTGCCAATACGCCATGCGTAAAGCGCAAACGCGTCCCGGTTTCTTCCCTGTCGAACCGGGCGATCAGCGGCACCATATTCTGAAACGGCACGATGCTGTTGAGCACCACCCGCAGTTCCGATTCCCTGCCGGTGGCGGTGCGTTTGACGCGCTGTTCCAGCGCGTCGGCAGCAAGCAGCAAGTGCCGGCCTTCGGTCAGGAGTTCCTTGCCGGCGGGCGTCAGCCGGGCGCGATGGCCGCGCCGGTCAAACAGCAGCACATCGAGATCCTCTTCCAGTTTGCGCACGCTATAGGTCAATGCCGATGGCACCCGGTTCAGCGTCAGCGCGGCTGCGGCGAAACTGCCTTGCCGGTCAATGACATCCAGGATGTGCAGCGCTTCAAGGGAGATATTCATGGCGGTACTTCTCCTGAGGAAAACATATTCAAATTAATTGAACATATGGTCTGAATTATGGCGCTTACTATCCATAAAATAAAAGCTTAAGATGTAAAACATCAACAATAAATTTGTACTTAATTGTACTTACGGTGAGGTTACGATGCTGCAGATTCATCAAAGCAAGGCGCGTGGGTATGCCGAACATGGCTGGTTACGTTCGTATCACAGCTTTTCGTTTGCCGACTATTACGATCCGCAAAACATGGGCTTCGGTCCTTTGCGCGTCATTAACGAAGACTGGATTGAAGCCGGCAAAGGTTTCGGCACGCACGGCCACCGGGACATGGAAATCATCACCTATGTGCTGGAAGGCGAGCTGGCGCACAAGGACAGCATGGGCAACGGCAGCGTGATCAAGCCCGGTGACGTGCAGCGCATGAGCGCCGGCAGCGGTGTGCAGCATTCCGAATACAACCATTCGGCTGAAAACCCTGCGCATTTGCTGCAAATTTGGATCATGCCGGATGTGGCTGGCATCGTCCCTGAGTACGAAGAGACCAGTTTTCCGGCCGCCGAAAAAGACGGCTGCTTGCGTGCGATTGCCGCCCCCGATGGCCGTGACGGCGCGGTGAAAATCCATCAAAACGCGGTGCTGTATGCCGGCCTGTTCGATGGCGCGCAGCAGGCGCAATTGACGCTGGACCCGGCACGGCTGGCGTATGTGCATGTGGTGCGCGGCACGCTGGTAGTCAACGGCCATACGCTGACTACGGGGGATGCTGCCAAGTTATCTCAGGAAACGGAAGTGCGTCTGACCGGCGGTGTTGCCGCCGAAGTACTGGTATTTGATTTACCGTCGTAAGCAGGATCGAACAAGCAGCATCGAACAAGCAGAAAAAGGAGGGCGCCCTTGTGCGTCCGGTTGATTAAAGGAGTCTGGCACTGCCAGCCCCTGTTTATTGAAAAGGAAACATCATGAGCAAAGTTGCCATCATTTATCACTCCGGCTACGGCCACACCAAAAAACAAGCCGAAGCTGTGCAGACCGGCGCACTGGCCGCTGGCGCTATCGTTGATCTGATCGCCATTGATGCCGAAGGTAATATCGGCGACGCTGACTGGGCCGCGCTGAAGGCATCGGACGCCATCGTTTTCGGTTCGCCGACCTACATGGGTAACGTGTCGTGGCAGTTCAAGAAATTCGCCGATGCCTCCTCCAAGCCGTGGTTCGCGCAAGAGTGGAAAGACAAGATCGCTGGCGGCTTCACCAATTCAGCGTCCATGAACGGCGATAAGTTGTCCACGTTGCACACCATGTTCACGCTGGCCATGCAGCACAGCATGGTGTGGGTCGGCACTGGTCTGATGGCCGCCAACAGCAAGGCAGCGCAACGCAATGACATCAACTATGTCGGCTCTTTCGCTGGTCTGATGGCGCAAAGCCCGTCCGATTCGACGCCGGAAGAAGGCCCGTTGCCAGGCGATCTGGAAACAGCCAAGTTGTTCGGCAAGCGGATCGCGGAAACAGCCGATCGCGTTAAAAAATAAAGCGTCTGTCCCGGAGTAATCCAGGCGTACGTAAAAAAGCCCGGCCATCTTGCGATGGGCGGGCTTTTCAGTTTGGTTTGTTTATTGCGGACTACTTAATGTGCTGCTCTGAATACGTGCGGCGTATTTCAAGCTTCGACCTGAGCCGTCGCCGAGGCATTCTCTAATGCCGACGGTGTGCAATGCGGGCAGGACTTTCCTGCGACATACGACGCAGATAACTGCTCCCGAGGCGTTACCACTGCGCGGCAGGCATAGCATTGCACGGTCGCGGTTTCCTGCAACTGCGGATTGAGCGCGGTGCGATAGTCGAAAACGAAACAATCGCCCGTGTAGTGAGCGGCGCCCACCTCTTCAAAATACTTCAAAATACCGCCATCGAGCTGGTACACGCTGTCATAACCAATGTTTTGCATGTAGATAGCGGCTTTTTCGCAGCGGATGCCGCCAGTACAAAACGTCACGATGGTTTTTCCATCGAGTTCCGCCTTGTGGTCGACCACCACTTGCGGAAACTCCGTAAATTTGCTGATGCGGTAGTCGATGGTGTCGTCGAAAGTGCCGACATCGACTTCAAACGCGTTCCGGGTATCCATCATCACGACCGGCTTGCCGTTGTCGTCATGTCCTTGATCCAGCCAGCGCTTGAGCGTCTGGGCTTCTACCGACGGCGCACGGCCTTCTTCCGGTTTGATCAGCGGATGCTTCATGGTAATGATTTCCGCTTTCAGCTTCACCAGCATGCGGTTGAAGGGCTGGTGCTCGGAATAGCTTTCCTTGACCTCGATATCGCTGAAGCGGGCGTCGGCGCGCAGCCAGAGCAGGAAGGCATCAATAGCCTCGCGGCTGGCTGCCAAAAACAGATTGATGCCTTCCGGACTCAGGATGATGGTGCCGCGCAGACCATGCTGGCGGCAGAATTCCTGGAATTCCGGGCGTTTTTGCTCAGTATCGTCAAAAGTGACGAATTTATAGGCGGCGATATTGACGTAAGAGGGGGTATTCATACAGGTGACTTCCATTGAATTATGCTGCGATTATAGACGCTCGTTTCTGCGTGACCCAAATTCGCCTTGGTGGCCTCGGAGAGTTTTAATATAGAAATCCACAAATATCGAGGTTTAAGCCCGAGGGAGTGGGGCGGACACGGTAAAATGCTGCCCTATGACTTCTCCGCAATTCGTTCACCTTCGCCTGCATTCCGAATATTCCATTGTCGATGGCCTGGTTCGTATCGACGATGCCGTCAAGGCTGCGTCCGACGACGGCCAGCCCGCGCTGGCCATGACTGACCTGTCGAACCTGTTCGGCATGATCAAATTTTACAAAGCCGCGCGCGGCAAGGGCGTCAAGCCGATTGCCGGCTGCGATGTCTGGATTACCAACGACGAAGACCGCGATAAGCCCTCGCGCTTGTTGCTGCTGGTAAAAAACCATCACGGCTATCTCCAGCTGTGCGATCTGCTCTCCCGCGCCTGGCTGACCAATCTGCACCGCGGCTGCGCTGAAATCCGCGCCGAATGGCTGCAACAACTCCCCTTGCAGGACGGTAGCAACGGTCTGATTGCTTTGTCAGGCGCGCATTTCGGCGATATCGGCATTGCCATCGCCAATGGCAATCTGGCTCAGGCGGAGCGTTGCGCGCAGCGCTGGGCGCGGATTTTCGACGACCATTTTTACATCGAAATACAACGCGCCGAGCAAGCCAACATGGAAGCGCAAGTCAGGCAATCGCTGGCGCTGGCAGCGCGTCTGCAATTGCCGGTAGTTGCCACGCACCCGGTGCAATTCATCTCCTCCAGCGAGTTTCTGGCGCACGAAGCGCGCACCTGTATCTCGGAAGGCGAAATCCTGGCCAATCCGCGTCGGCCCAAGCGCTTCAACGCGCAGCAATGCTTCAAGACGCAGGCCGAGATGGCTGTGCTGTTCGCCGATCTGCCGGGCGCGCTGCAAAACACCGTGGAAATCGCCACCCGCTGCAATCTGAGCCTGCAACTCGGCAAACCGAAGCTGCCGGACTTTCCGACGCCGGATGGCATGACCATCGACGCCTTCCTCGTCGCGGAAGCGCAGGCAGGGCTGGTCCACCGGCTTGAACAACTTTATCCCGATCCTGCCAAACGTGAGCAGGAACGTGCGCGCTATGAGGCGCGCCTGACATTTGAAACCGATACCATCAGCAAGATGGGGTTTCCCGGTTACTTTCTGATCGTGGCGGACTTTATCCGCTGGGCCAAGAACAATGGCGTGCCGGTGGGGCCGGGACGTGGATCGGGAGCGGGTTCGCTGGTGGCCTATTCGCTCCTGATTACCGATCTCGACCCGCTGGAATACAAGCTGCTGTTTGAGCGTTTCCTCAACCCGGAACGGGTATCGATGCCCGACTTTGACATCGACTTTTGCCAGGAAGGGCGCGACCGCGTCATCCAGTATGTGAAAGAGCGCTACGGCAAGGATGCGGTGTCGCAGATCGCCACTTTCGGGACCATGGCCGCCAAGGGCGCGGTGCGCGATGTCGGCCGAGTGCTGGATCTGGGCTATAACTTTTGCGACGGTATCTCCAAACTGATTCCGTTCAAGCCGGGCAAGCTGGTCACTATCGCCGACGCGCTGGTGGAGGAGCCTATCCTGGCCGAACGTCAGCAAAACGAAGAAGAAGTTAAGCAGTTGCTCAGTCTGGCGCAACAGGTGGAAGGTATCGCTCGCAATATCGGCATGCACGCCGGCGGCGTTTTGATCGCACCGGGCAAGCTGACCGATTTTTGTCCGCTCTACACCCAGGGCGGCGATTCTGGCGTGGTATCGCAATACGACAAGGATGACGTGGAGGCCGTCGGTCTGGTCAAGTTCGACTTTTTGGGTCTGACCACGCTGACCATTCTTGATCGCGCCGTGAAATACATCAAGCAGCTCGATCCGGCGATGGCCGATTTCGATCTGGCCCGTCTGCCGCTCAATGACCGCGCTTCCTATGATTTACTGACCAAAGCCAAAACGGTCGCCGTGTTCCAGCTGGAAAGCCGCGGCATGCAAGGCATGCTCAAGGACGCACGTCCCGACCGCTTCGAGGACATCATCGCGCTGGTGGCGCTGTACCGTCCGGGTCCGATGGACCTGATTCCCGATTTCTGCCGCCGCAAGCACGGCGAACGGTTCGACTATCCCGATCCCCGCACCGAAGGCATTTTGTCGGAAACCTACGGCATCATGGTGTATCAGGAGCAGGTGATGCAAATGGCGCAGGTGGTCGGCGGCTATTCGCTTGGCGGCGCTGACTTGTTGCGACGGGCCATGGGTAAAAAGAAAGCGGAAGAAATGGCGGAACACCGTCAGATTTTCCGCGAAGGTGCGGCCAAGGATGGTTTGTCGCAGGCCAAAGCGGACGAAATTTTCGATTTGATGGAAAAGTTCGCTGGCTATGGTTTCAACAAATCGCATGCCGCCGCCTATGCGCTGCTGTCGTATCACACCGCCTATCTGAAAGCGCATCATCCGGCCGCCTTCATGGCCGCCAACTTGTCGCTGGCAATGGACGATACCGACAAAATCAAGATTCTGGTCGAAGATGCGCTCGGCGTCTGTGGCCTGACGCTGCTGCCGCCTGACGTCAATCAGTCGGACTACCGCTTCACGCCGGTTGGCGAGGCGGGCAAGAAAGCGACGCAAATCCGCTATGGACTGGGCGCGGTCAAAGGCTCGGGGCAGGGCGCGATCGAAGCCATCGTTGCCGCCCGGCGTGAGCGGCCGTTTACCGATTTATTCGATTTCGCCAAGCGGGTCGACAAGCGCCAGATCAACCGGCGCACGATTGATTCGCTGATCCGTGCCGGTGCTTTCGATTGCTTCGACGTCAATCGCGGCGTACTTTTGGCGTCGGTCGGACTGGCGTGGGAAAGTGCGGAGCAGGCTGAAGCGTCTGCCAATCAGGTCAGTCTGTTTGGCGGCGCTGACAGCGACATGGAGCCACCGCTGGAATACGTGAAGGCGGCGCTTTGGAGTGGCAAACAGAAACTCAAGGAAGAAAAAACAGCGCTTGGCTTTTATCTTTCCGGCCACCTGTTCGATTTTTACGCAACCGAAGTGCGGCGTTTTGCCCGCACCAGCCTGAGCAGTCTGGAAGCCTCGCGTGAACCACGGCTCGCGGCCGGCATCGTCACTACCGTCCGGGCGCAGATGACCCAGCGTGGAAAAATGCTGATCGTGACCCTCGATGACGGCAGCGCAACCATGGACGTAACTGTCTTCAACGAGCTATACGAAAGCAACAAGCTTTTTTTCAAGGAAGACGAGCTGCTGATTGTGAACGGCAAAGTTTCCGAAGATCGCTTCAACGGCGGTTTGCGGATGAGTGCGGAAAAAGTGATGGATATAGGTGCGGCGCGAATCCAGTATGGACAGCGGATGACGGTTGCGTTGAATAAGCCTGTCGACAGCGCTTTCCTGAGCAAATTGCTGTTGCCGTATCGTCGTGCGGATGGCTTGCCGCTGGTGCTGCGGTATGAGCAGACCGATGCCGCCTGCGAATTAAAATTGGGCGATGACTGGCGCTTGACACCCGGCGATGCCTTGCAGACCGTATTGGCCGAGATGGCCGGCGTGAGTGCTGTCGAAGTGGATTATTGACATGGAATTTAATAAAAACGACATGTCAGGAAATTCACGCTATTTTCAATGGATTGTGCTTTTCCTCGCGATGATTTTCCCTTCGCTGATATTGATTCATTCGAAAGTAGGAAATTTTGTTTTTTACTGCTTGCTGCTTGCCGGGGTCTTGCGTTGGGTCGTCCTGCGTGGTCAGGGACGCGGCAATGAGGTAAGCAACCTGATGGCGCTACTGAAAAATTACTGGCCACTCCATCTGGCGATGGCCGGAACCGTTTTGGCTATTTTTATCAATCAGACTGCACATGGTCATTGGTACGCCAAAACCTACGACTATCCCTCGCGGATGTTTTTCTTTCCGCTGATTCTGTGGGCGCTGCTGGCGCTGCCTGCGTCATGGATGAAACAGATGCGCTGGGCGTTTGTTGTCGGCGCTATTCTGGCGACGATCAAGATGTATGTGACCACGAAGGGCGGAACTGATCGGGAATACGTTTACTTCATGCCGATTATTGAATTTGCGCAGATGTCCTTGCTGCTGGGTTTTTTCTCGATACTATCGATTGCCCTCGATGCCTCGCAAAAAAATGGGCAATGATCCTGAAGCTGATTGCCGTAAGTGGCGCTATCTATGCCGCCTATATGTCGCAGACCAGAGGTACCTGGCTAGCGATTCCTTTTTTTCTCATCCTTGCTTGCTATGGGCTGTTTGAAAACGTGAAGCCCGGAAAGAAATTATTGATCGCTGGCGCGTTGATACTGATTTTGAGCTCCCTGTGGGGATTGTCCCAATCAACTCACTCGCGGATACTTTCGCTGGAAACCGAAACGGATCAATATTTCAAGTCTGGTTTTACGGCAGATACATCAATTGGCGCGCGCCTGGAGATGTGGAGGACGGCATTTTTACTATATCGAGAACACCCGGTGACCGGCGTGGGTAGAGAGCACTTTAGGATATCGGTACAGGAGCTGGCCGCCCGCGAGATGGTGAATCCGATTATTGGCCGCTATGCCCACTCGCACAATGAAATTTTCTACAACATGGCCACGCTGGGCAGTGCTGGTTTAATGGCCATCCTTGCGCTTTATCTGGTGCCGGCCATCTATTTTTTCCGTGATACCCGTCATGCAGATCGCTCAATTCGTGCAGTGGCCATGATGGGCGTTTTCCTCTGCCTGGGATTTTTCATTCAGGGTTTAAGCGATGTCATGTTCATGTGGGGAAGTTGCGATAATTTTTACGCAATCATTTCCGCGATGCTGTTTGCGTACATCATCCGCCGCAAGGCCGGGTTACGCGACGAACCAGCTTCCATTCAAAAAAACACAGCACCAATTTAAGGCTTTTGACGACGGCACAATGATCATTTCACCCTACGTAAAACGGCTCGCACTACTGCATCTCCCTTATCGCAAGCGCCTTGCGCTGGCCTTTTTGGGAATGATCATGACTGCGGCCACTGAGCCAGTCGTGCCTTATATTTTTCAGGTTCTGCTCGATAAAGGCTTCGTTGGCAAACCCGCATTTTCTCTGTGGCTGGTGCCGCTGGCGGTCATCGGCATTTTTGCCATTCGCGGCGTATCGACTTTTCTCAGCACCTACATGATGACCTGGGTATCCACCCGTCTGCTCAATGTATTGCGGGGGAAAATGTTTGACCGTATGTTGGATGTGCCTATCGATTTCTATGCCACGCACACGGTCGGCAAAGTCATCAATTCCATGATGTTCGAAGTGCAGCAGATCATCGACATGATCACTAAGGTATTCACTTCGATCATGCGCTCGGCATTGACCGTCATCGGTTTGCTGGGCTGGTTGCTGTACCTGAACTGGGCGTTGACGATGGTGACGCTGGTGTTGCTGCCGCTGGTGGCATTCGTCGTGCGCACCACCGGCAAGCGCCTGAAAAAACTCAATCGCGATTCGCTGGCGGTCAACGCCGAACTGACCCAGCTCATCGAAGAAACTACCCGCTCACAACAGGTCATTAAAATCTTCGGTGGTCAGGACTACGAACGCGGACGCTTCCATGAGCGTGCTGAAAATTTGCGCCGCTACACCATGCGCATGACCGGCACTTTCGCTGCAACGGTTCCGATCACGCAATTGATGACGGCCTGCGCCGTCGCCGTGGTGATCGTGATGGCGCTGGTGCAATCGGGTAACGGTCAAATTACAGTGGGCGGATTTGTGTCGTTCATTACAGCAATGCTGATGCTGCTCGCGCCGCTCAAGCAGCTGGCGGAAGTGAATGGCCCGCTGCAACGCGGCATGGCCGCTGCCGAAGCGGTGTTTACGCTGATCGACAAACCCGGCGAACGCCAGGGCGGTGCCGTGCTGGAAAAACGCAGCAGCGGAAAAATTGATTTCGTCGGCTTGAATTTTTCTTACACCGGACATGCGCAGGTCGTGTTGCAGCAAATCGATCTGCACATCCGCAGTGGTGAAACGATTGCCTTCGTCGGCATGTCGGGCGGCGGCAAATCGACGCTGGTGAATCTGGTTCCCGGATTTTATTCGGCCACGGGCGGGAGTCTGTTGCTCGATGACCGGCCGATAGAAGAAATTTCCCTGCTCAGCTTGCGTGCGCAAATTGCGATGGTGAGCCAGCATGTGGTGCTGTTCGATGACACCGTGGCGGCCAATATCGCGTATGGCGATCCGGCACCGCAACAAGCAAGAATCGACGCGGCCGTGATTGCAGCGCATCTCACCGATGTGATCGAAGGCTTGCCGGAAGGGTTGCAGACACGGATTGGCGACAATGGCACTCGCTTGTCGGGCGGTCAGCGGCAGCGACTGGCAATTGCGCGCGCGATCTACAAGGATGCGCCGGTGTTGATTCTGGATGAAGCCACCTCAGCGCTCGATACCGAATCCGAACGCGCGGTGCAAGCCGCGCTGGATGGTCTGATGGAAGGCCGTACCACGCTGGTGATTGCGCATCGCTTATCGACCATTGAACGCGCCGACCGGATTGCCGTGCTTGCGCATGGCCAGATCGTGGAAGTCGGTAGTCACGCCGAGTTGCTGGAAAAAAACGGCGCCTACGCCCGACTGTATTACCTGCAATTTTCGAAGCAGGCTGTTTGACGCCAGTGTGCGCTAACAACAGCAGTGTGCCGTATCTGATTGAAGTGACGAAGGCCTCCTTTTACTCAAGGTTTTTATGACCATCCCGCTTGTGTCGGAAGAAATATTAAAAAAAACCGGCAAGATATTATTCATTGCTCATCTGGCCATCGGTGATTTCACGTATTTGCAAAATTGTTTTCTGGCTTTTTCGAAAGCCTATCCGCATATCAAAATGCATCTGTGGGTCGATGAGGTAAGACGCACGGACGATGCCTCGAAATGGCCGCAGCTCAAAAGCTATTCTTTGTACGACTGGGTGCGCAGTTGCGGACTGTTCGAGAAGGTCTATACCGAGACCTATTCTCCCGCACTGTTGCAGCAATCGGTGCGACTGGCGCGTAGAGAGCGTTATCCGCTGGTGGTGTCGCTGGCGACACTGCGTCCGCGTCAATATGCCCGGCTCGCGCGTGATATCAGCGGCCACGGCCTGGTGGTCGGTCTGGAGCCCAAGCGATGGTGGAATGTGTTGAATCTGCGCTTGCAGAGTCCGCTCGACGGCAGCATTGCTCCGTTCGCTTTTTCCAGTGATCGCTCTGAACATATCAGCGATGTGTATGCCGACTGGTTTCAGCGTTTGTTCGGCATGCACATCCGATTCGAGGAGCGCTTTCCTTTCGTCGCTATTCCCGCGATCTGGAAAGAGGCTGCGCAAGCGGCACTGACTGCATGGGGCGTTGATCGCAACAAAGAACAAATCGTTTTTATTAATTCCTTCGCCAAAACTCCCAAGCGTTGCTGGCCCTTGGAGAATGTGGCGGCGCTGATTGCCGCCATGCGTGCATCGCGCTGGAGCGACAGTTTTTTCATTGTTAACGCCATGCCGCAGGACGTCGCGCAGGTCAATGCAGTGATTGCCGCACACGATTTATCTCGGGTAGTGGTGTTCAGCGCGCAGGAGAATTTCTATCAGTTGCCGGCGATGCTGGAGCAATCCCATCTGATCATCTCGGTGGAAACCGCCGTCATGCATCTGGCCAACGCCGTGCATGTGCCGGTGGTGGCACTGATGCGGCAGAAAAATCCGGAATGGGCGCCAGTCGATAAGGCCAACAGCCGCGTCATCACTGCTGCGCGTCGCCGGGACTGGGTTAGTGCGATTACCGTCCAACAAGTCATGGAGAGTGTGTAAATGTCGGAGAACCACGTTTTATTGCCTTCTTTGCCATCGACATCCACAGAGCCTTTTCACATTGCCTTCGGTGTGGATGCCCATTATTTCCGTGGCATGGCGGTCAACATCGCCTCGATCATCGTCAATAATCCAGGCCGGGCATTCGTGTTTCATGTGTTCTCTTTTACCGTATCGGATGCGGATCGCAGTCGCTTAGCGGTGCTCGCGGAGCAGTACGGCGTCGCCATCCATGTGACTGCGGTGGATCCCGATATCTTTAGCGAATTCACAAAATTTCCTCGCTTCGGACATTACACGCAGGCTATTTTTACGCGCTTGATTATTCCGAAGGCAATGGAGGGGATTACCACACGCGTGCTGTATGTCGATGCGGATATTTTATGCATGGGGAAAATTGACGAACTGGCGCAGATCGATATCGATGGCTATGTGTTAGCGGCAGTGCCGGACGATAAAGAGACCACGGGGAAAATACAGTCGGCTGCTTTGCAGCTGGTGCATAAAGCGTATTTTAATTCCGGCGTGCTGTACATCAATGTGGATCGCTGGATCGCAGAAGACATTACCCGGAAGGTGATGCAGACGGCCGTGCAGACCGAATTGCCATTGAGTTTTCCCGACCAGGATGCGTTGAATATCGTGCTCGACGGGCAAATCGCCTTCCTCGAAGATAAATGGAATTTTCGCTACAACATGATTCATGACTGCATGGCCGGTCAGCCGCAATTACGGAACGTGGATGCGGCGGTGTTTCTGCATTTCACCAGCCGTGTCAAGCCGTGGCACGACTGGAGCCTGCATGATGCACGCGCGCTGTTCTTACGCTACCAGGTGCTTTCTCCCTGGGCGGACATGCCGCTGGACCCGCCTTTGAATTACAAGGAAATGCGTTTTTTTGGACTGTTTCTGTTCAAACAAAAATATTACGCGCGATCCCTGCTGTGGAATCTGAATTACGTTGTTGCCAAGGTGAAGGTCAAAATAGCGCTGATGTTGTCCGGCAATGCTGGTTCTAGTTATCGGAAATCAAAATGAATGGACATGTGAATCCCGGTGTTTCTGAAGCGACAGACGCTCTGTATCATCATGTTGCCTTTTGCATAGACAACCGTTACTTTCGGGCGATGGGCGCGACGATCGCTTCCCTGATCGCGCACAACCCGGATCTGCATTTTCACTTTCACATTCTTGCGTTTGAAGTGGCCGATGAGCACCGGCAGCGAGTTGATCAATTGCAGCAGCGCTTGAATGTCCTTGCCGATATCCATTTGATCGACGCAAACCAATTCACGCAATTCGCGCCTTTTGTCCGCTCCACGTATTATTCCCCGTCGATTTTTACGCGCTTGCTGATTCCCGAAGTCTTGAAGGAGGTGGCCGCTAAAGTCCTTTATCTGGATGCCGACATTCTTTGTGTGGGTGATGTCAGGGAGTTGCTGGAAGCCGATGTGAGCGAGGAGATCGCGCTCGTGGTGCCGGATGCTGAGGCAACCACCAAGAGACGGGTTGCTGCCTTGCATTTGAAGGGCGGGGACTATTTCAATTCCGGCGTGATGCTCATCAATGTTCAGCGTTGGCTCGCCGCAGAGATTACTCAGGCAACGATTGCCTCGATACTGAAAGACGGCAAGTCTTTCCGTTTTCCCGATCAGGATGCCTTGAACGTGGTGCTGGATGGCAGGGTAAAGTTTATCGAGCGGAAATGGAATTTTTTGCACGGCTTGGTCGGCGATCTGGAAAATGGGCGTTATCAGATGCGACCACTGGACGATGCCCGGCTGGTGCATTTTGCCGGTTCGGTCAAGCCATGGAGCAATTGGACTTTGCATGCTTCGACGCAACTATTTGCGCGTCATCACGCACAGAGTCCGTGGTCAGATATGGACATGGATGAAATTCCACAAAATTATAAGGAAATGCGCATGTATGCGCTATTTCTCAAGCAACGCGGCAAGTACTATCAGAGCTTCGTTTGGTTTGTTAAATACTTGTGTGCCCGACCCCGCGGCTGATTTCCTTTAGGTAACTTACTCCCATGCAAAACTCATTAATACCGCAAGACTTACTGCGTAGTTCAAAAAAAATACTGATCGTCGCGCATCTTGCATTGGGAGATTTTACCTATCTGCAGAATTGCTTTTACGCGCTTGCCAAAGCCTATCCCGATTTGCGCATTGACCTGTGGATTGATGAGGTGCGGAGGACGGGGGATGCGAGCCAATGGCCGCATCTGGCCAAGTATTCTTTATATGACTGGGTGGAAGCTTGTCCTGTCATTTCAAAAATTTATCGTCAAACTTACAGCCCCGCGTTGCTAAAAAAATCCTTGCTGGAGGCGCAGGCGGAAGCGTACCCGGTGGTGGTTTCGTTGGCGGTCTTGCGACGCCACTGGTATGCCGGGCTTGCGCGACGCATCAGTCCACACGGGTTCGTGGTTGGCATGAAAAAACGGGTTCGCTTTTTTGACATCCGCAAACATCTGATCTATCGCAAGCTCAATGCCGTTGTCCCGCCGTATCAAGCGACCAGTGTGCCGCAAGCGCACATCAGTGATATTTATGCGAGCTGGTTTGCCGCCCTGTTTGGTATCGAGTCTACTTCTGCTGAGCGGTTTCCTTTTGTGCAGATACCCGCGCAATGGAGCAAGTGGGCAGAAGAGCAGATTGCTGCGTGGGGATGGAAGCAGAACGATAACGTGGTGTTCCTGAATGCTTTCTCCAAGTCGCCGGAGCGTTCATGGCCACTGGAAAGAATCATTGAGCTGGCGACCGCGATGCGCGCCATGCCGGCCTGGAAAAATGCCGCTTTTATTGTGAATGTGGTGCCGGAAAAAATGGCGCAGGCAAAAGCATTGTTCGCCACATGCGCTTTGTCTGATATTCAGCTATTTAGTGCAGAGGAAAATTTCTTTCAGCTGCCGGCAATCCTGGCGCAGTGTAAGTTGATCGTCTCGGTAGAAACCGCGGTGATGCATCTGGCCAATGCGGTGCATGTGCCCGTGATTGCGCTGATGCGACAAACCAGCCCGGAGTGGACGCCGATTGATGCCGCTAACAGCAAAGTCATTACGGTTGCTTCGCGTAAAGGATGGGTCACTGAAATCAGCGTCAAACAGGTAATTGAGGCGATGCAATCGCACGAAGAAAATACAAGCCGGTAAATACCGCGCATAAATACCGCGCATGAACACAGGATATTCGTCTTTTTTTGGGGACGCCTGATCAAGCCCCAGGCGTTGCAATCCCAGGCTTGTGACTCACGCCATATTCATCCCGATGCGGCAGCGCGCCTGGCTCAGAGCTTGCTCCGCTTCTCCCACTTGATCAGATATTCCTCACGTGCGCGCAAGTTCCAAATAACCCTTGTAGACTATCGGTCCCGTTGCGACACCCGTCGGTGAGCCGCCATGTGGTTCCAGCGTGACTGCGAGCAATATGTGTGCGCCGAATTCACGTTTCTGTTCCGCTGACAGGGCAATGCGTAGCTTGCCTTGGGTTGGGATCACCCCTAACGAAATCGCTTTTCCTTTCGCCGTAACAATCCACAATTCCAGACTGCGGTCGACGCCTATCGGTGCCGTTGCCAGAGGTTGAACGTCGAGCGCGTCGCCGTGCCAGCGGATGGTCATGGCGGTGTCGACTGATTCACCGTGCAGTGCCGCTTGCAATATCGGTGCTTCGCTGGTTTGCATTGTGATGAACAGCACCGCGACCAACGACAAGCCTGCTAATCCGCCGGCGAACCAATGCCAGAGCGGTCGTCGCGCTGATTGCGTACGTTGCGATTGAATGCGGGCATGAATGGCGTTCCAGACGCGCTCCGGCGGGCGTTGCAGGGCCAGTGGGAGTGTCAGGGTCGCCAGCACGTTTTCCCATTGACCCACTGCGCGGCGCAGTTCGCGGTCGTCCTGCAAAAGTTTTTCAAAACGGCGGCGGGCACCTGGCGTCAAAGTACCCAGCGCATATTCAGCGGATAGCGCGCGTCGCAAATCGGGGTGGGAGTAATTCATGATTCCAGACACTTGCGTAAACGATCCATGCCGCGACGGATCCAGGATTTGACGGAGCCGAGTGGGGCGCGCATTTGTCCGGCCAGTTCAGCGTAAGAGATTCCCTGAAAGTAAGCGGTGATGAGGGCTTCGCGCTCGCTGCCTTCCAGTGTCGCCAGGCAGCGGCTTAATGCCGCCTTATCCTGAGACGCTGCCAATTGTTCGTAAGGTCCGGCGGCTTCATCGGGATGTTGTTCGATGGGATTCTGGTCGTTATCCGGCAGCGTTTCTTCCTGCCGCTTGCGCAACTGGTCGATCGCCAGGTTGCGTGTGATATTGATCATCCAGGTCATCGGTGCGGAGAGATGCATGTCGAAACGGCCTGCATGGTGCCAGATGCGGAGAAAGCTTTCCTGCAGCACTTCTTCGGCCCAGTCCTTGCGTCGCAGGCTTTTCAGAGCGATGGCGTAGAGTTGCGGTGAAACGGCGCGATACAGTGCTTCAAATGAACGCTGATTGCCTAGTGCGCATTCGGCGAGGAAAGTTTCAAGCTGTGAGGGATCGGGATGCGAAATGACAGTTCTCCGGGGGATGTCGCGGTGCAACGAGAATACGGTATTCCATCCCAAAGTGCCATTCATCATCGCTGCTCCCGTTGTTTAGTCTTCAAAGACTTATACGTAGGCCGATGATGGATGGATGCAAAATAGATCGATGCAAGGCAGGGGTTGGGGTGAGGAAGCGTATCTACATCAGGATGATGTCGTATTGTTCTTGCAGGAAGGCCGTCTGTACTTGCAGGGAAATGGGTTTTTGAATGAAGTCCCCCAGCATTGCCAGATGTTGCGATTCCTCTTCCAAAAACAGATCGACCACATCTTGCGAGGCCAGGATGCGGAATTCCTTGGGATTGAATTGCTTGGCTTCACGCATGACCTCGCGCAGGATTTCATAGCAGACTGTGCGCGAAGTCTTGACCTGGCCCTTGCCGTTGCAAGAGGGGCAAGTTTCGCACAGGATATGCGCCAGTGATTCGCGGGTGCGTTTGCGGGTCATTTCCACCAGTCCCAGCGGGGAAAATCCGGATACCGAGATCTTGGTGCGGTCGCGCTGCAAGGCCTTGTTCAGTTCTGCCAATACGGCAGTTTTATGCTCGCGGTTTTCCATGTCGATGAAATCGAGAATGATGATGCCGCCCAGATTTCGCAGTCGCAACTGGCGGGCAATGGCGTGTGCCGCTTCCAGATTGGTTTTGAAGATGGTGTCGTCGAAGTTGCGACCGTTGACGAAGCTGCCGGTGTTGACATCGATGGTTGCCATGGCTTCGGTCTGATCGACAATCAGATAGCCGCCGGATTTCAGATCCACTCTGCGCCCGAGCGCGCGGGCGATTTCCGCTTCGACGCCATGCAATTCGAACAGCGGGCGTTCGCCCTTGTAGTGCGTCAGTTTCGGCAATAGCGACGGGGTGTACACCGCCGCAAACTCCTTTAGCATTTCAAAATTTTCACGCGAATCGATGAGGATGGTTGCAGTATCTTCGCCGACAAAGTCGCGCAGTACGCGTTGCGCCAGATTCAGATCCTGATGCAGCAGGTTGGGCGCTGGTTTGCTTTTGGTATTGCCGACGATGGCGGCCCAGGTTTTGCGCAGATAGTCGACATCCATTTGCAGATCGCTGTCGGAGGCGTCTTCGGCCATGGTGCGAACGATGAAGCCGCCGTTTTCTTCGGGGGGCAGCAAGCTTTGCAATTTACTGCGCAATTGCTCGCGCTCGGCTTCATTGGCGATGCGTTGGGAAATGCCGATGTGCTTGTCTTGCGGCAGATAAACCAGCATGCGGCCGGCAATCGATACTTGCGTTGCCAGGCGCGCGCCCTTGGTGCCGATGGGGTCTTTGATCACTTGCACCATCAGCGACTGGCCGTCATGCAACAGCTTTTCGATCGGCGTCAGTGCGTTGGACTGACCGTCGTGCGAGCGCGCTTCCCAGATGTCGGCGACATGCAGGAAGGCTGCGCGTTCCAGTCCGATATCGATGAAGGCCGATTGCATGCCGGGCAACACGCGCACTACTTTTCCCAAATAGATATTGCCGGCCAGACCGCGAGACAGCGTGCGCTCGATGTGCAATTCCTGCACGGCTCCCTGCAAGACCAGCGCGACGCGCGTCTCCTGCGGGTTGATGTTGATCAAAATATCCTGGTTCATAAAATATCGAGTCCTGCCTGTTGCAAAAGTTGCGCTGTTTCAAACAGCGGTAAGCCCATGATGCCGGAGTGGCTACCGATGATGTCCCGGATGAATACGGATGCGATTCCCTGGATGCCATAACCGCCGGCCTTGTCGTAAGGTTCCTGTGTCGCGCAGTAGGCGCGGATGCGTTTGCTCGACAATGTTGCAAAGCGGACTTCGGAAGAGTGTGTGATTTGCCAGCGGTTGTTGTGGTGGCAGACGACGACGCTGGTCAGCACCTGATGGGTGCGTCCGGACAGGCTTGCCAGCATGGCGATCGCCTGCGCTTCGCTGGCGGGCTTGCCGAGGATCTGCCCGTCGAGCACCACGGTAGTGTCGGCGGCGAGAATAGGGCGTGGCAAAAGCTTGCGTTGTTCCATCAGATGCTGGGCGTTGATGGCTTTGTCGCGTGTGACGCGGGCGACGTAATCGGTAGGGCTTTCCGCAGGATGCACGCTTTCATCGACTTCTTGTGCGCCCAGCAATAATTCGCATGACACCCCAATTTGCAGCAGCAATTCGCGGCGGCGCGGGCTCTTCGATGCAAGGTAAATTATTCGGTCGTGCAACATCATAGAAATGTCCGGTATGGGTGGCTGTTGCTGCGGAAAATACGCGTCGCTGTCACTGGGACGACTCACCGTAGCAGAGCTGATGCCTCTTGTCTACCTTGCACTAAGGACAGGTTTTTCTACGGTAATAGTGGTGCTGATCAAACCCGGTGATAAGGATGGTTTTGGGTGATAGACCAGGCGCGGTAGAGTTGCTCGGCGAGCAATACGCGCACCATGCCGTGCGGCAGTGTGAGACTGGAAATGCGCACCAGCATATCGGCTTTCTGTTTGAAGCCGACATCCAGTCCGTCAGCGCCACCGATGACGAAGGCGAGATCGCGCCCGTCCTGCTGCCATTGCGTCAGGCAGGTCGACAGTTGCATGCTGGTGAGGTCCTTGCCGTGCTCGTCAAGCGCAATGATGCGCACGCCTTTCGGCAAGGCCGCTTCAATGCGTGTGCGCTCAATAGCCATCGCCGATTCAGCGGTTTTGCCGCCGGAACGCTCGACCGGTTTGATTTCTTTGAGTAACAGCCGGCATTCGGGCGGCATGCGTTTAGCATATTCGCCGAAGCCGGTTTCGATCCAGGTCGGCATCTTGTGACCGACCGCAATGATCAATAGCTGCATGCCGTCGCTGCGTTAGACGGCCTTAGGTTTTGTTGCCTTAGGCTTGGCGCGTGGAACGGTAGGTGATTTACGTGCTGCCGGAGCGGCCTTGGAAGCTGCTTTCGATGCCGTAGCGCTCTTCGTTGCAGAGACTTTGATTTTTTTACCGACGGCTTTGCTGGCGACCGGTTTGCGCGGTGCGCTGGTTTTGGTTTCTGGTTTTCCGGCCGATTTAGCTGCTGGCTTCACTGCCGACTTTGCAGCGACTTTCTCCGCAACCGGGCGTGCGCGCGTGGTTTTGGCCGGCGCTTTTTTCGCCGGCTTTTCAGCAGGTGCAGCAGCGGCTGCCGTTTTGCGGACGCCGGGTTTTTTCGGTGTCACTGCATCGCTTTGATTGACCGTCAGGTGGCGGGTCTTTTTAGGCAGCAGTTCTTCTTCTTTTTTGGCGCTGGCGCTGGAGCCGGTGCGTTTTGCCGCGCCGAATTTCACTGGCTTTTCGCCCCAGATTTCTTCCAGACGATAGTAAGCGCGGATGGCAGGTTGCATGACATGGACGACCATGTCGCCCAGATCGACCAGTACCCATTCGCCGGTGTCGCCACCTTCAACGCTGAGGACTACGCCGCCGTTTTCCTTGACCTTGTCGCGCACCGATGCTGCCAGCGCTTTTGTCTGACGGTTCGAGGTGCCGGAAGCGACTGCTACGCGGTCGAACAGACTTGTCAGGTGGGTGGTGTCGAACACCATGATGTCTTGCGCTTTGACGTCTTCTAGTGCGTCAACGACGAGGGCTTGCAGTTTTTTGATGTCCATTTAGCTTTGATATAGGTGATGTTGTTCGATGTAGTCTAGCACCCGGGCCGGAATTAACACATCCGGTCGTTCTCCGTTATGCAGGCTGGCGCGAATGGCGGTGGAGGATATGTCCACCGCCAGGTTGGACGCCAGGCAGGTAAGGCCGTGTGAATGCGAGGCGATTTGTTGCGGTGTTGCATTGCGGCTGGCAAATTCTTGCGCCACTTCTTGCGGTACGTGCGCCGCGCCCATGCCGAAGCCGGGACGCGAAGCGGCGCACAGATGGGCGTAGTCGAACAATTGGCGCCAGCCTTGCCAGGTGTTCAGATGTTGCAATTGATCGGCACCCATCAAAAAGACGATAGAAACGTCCGGTCCCAGTTCTTCACGCAGCGCGCGCAGGGTGTCGATCGTAAACGTCGCGGTGGAGCGGAGTATTTCCTGTTCGTCGATGACGACGGGCACTTTCTGGTTGTCGAAAGCGCGCCGGACCATTTCCACCCGATCTGCGGCCGATGCCTGCAATCCATGCTTTTGCCACGGGTTGCCGGCAGGGAGCACATGTAGCTCGTCGGGATGCAGCAGATCGACAAAATATTGCGCCAGTGCGACATGGCCGTTATGCACGGGGTCGAAGCTCCCACCCAAGATCGCGATGCAGCGCGATGCTGAAGGCGCGGTCACTACAGCCAGTCCCTGTGTACCAGAAATTCCGAATACAGACGGGCTTCCTCGCTATGTTCCGGGGGCTGCCAGTTATAGCGCCATTTCACTACAGGCGGCATCGACATCAGGATCGACTCCGTCCGTCCGCCCGATTGCAGCCCGAACAGCGTGCCACGATCAAACACCAGGTTGAATTCGACGTAACGGCCGCGCCGGTAAGCCTGGAAATCGCGTTCCTGCTCGCCGTAGGGGATATCCTTGCGACGCTCTAGCAGCGGCAGGTAGGCATCTAAAAAATGGTCGCCCACGCTTTGCATCATGTTGAAACTGTCGTCGAAGCCGAGGGCGTTGAAGTCATCGAAAAAGATACCGCCGATACCGCGTGGCTCTTGCCGGTGCTTCAGGTAAAAATAGCGGTCGCACCATTGTTTGAATTCGGGATAAAGCGCATCGCCGAATGGTGTTACTGCATCGCGGCAGCTTCGATGAAAATGTTGCGCATCCTCTGTAAAGCCATAGTACGGCGTCAGATCCATACCGCCGCCGAACCACCAGACAGGGTCTTCGCCTTCTGCGCTGGTGGAGAAAAAACGCACATTCATGTGTACTGTCGGCGCGTATGGGTTGCGTGGATGCAGTACCAGCGACACACCCATTGCTTGCCATGCTCTTCCCGCGATTTCCGGGCGGTTGGCGGCAGCCGATGGCGGCAAACTGCTGCCGGTTACGTGCGAAAAACCGACCCCTGCGCGTTCGAATACATTGCCCTCTTCAAGCAGCCGGGAGGTGCCGCCTCCACCTTCAGGGCGTTCCCAGCTATCCGATAAAAAAGCGTTGCCATCGACTTCTTCAAGTGCCGTGACGATGCGTTGTTGCAAACCTTGCAGGTAAGTTTTAACGGCGGCTGGAGTGGGAACGATAGAGGTCACGGCGGCGGGCGGGTTGAATAGCACCGGGTATTGTACCCTGTTGTGGCCGCTGCGGCGGGGAAGTGCCGCAGCGCTGTGTTTGCCGCCTTATTTCTTGATGGCGCGCCAGCCGATATCGCGCCGTAATTGCACGCCGTCCAGCCGCACCATGTCGACCGCTGCATAGGCTTGTCTTTGCGCCATTTTGACGCTGTCGCCCAGACCGACGACGCACAGTACGCGGCCGCCGTTGCTGAGCAGGCGTTTGTTGTCGTCCAGGAGGGTGCCGGCATGAAACGTCACGCAATCCGTTGTTGCTGGTGGGATGTCGGTAATCAGATCGCCTTTGCGTGGCGCATCGGGATAGCCTGCGGCGGCCAGTACGACGCCGAGCGCGGTACGACGGTCCCATTCCAGTTCGATGGTATCCAGGGTGCCGGCAACCGCATGTTCCATGACGCTGAGCAAATCGGTCTTGAGGCGGGCCATGATGGGCTGTGTTTCTGGATCGCCCATGCGGCAGTTGAATTCCAGCGTTTTCGCATGACCCTTGTCGTCGATCATCAGACCGGCGTACAAAAAACCTGTGAACGGGATGCCGTCCTTGGCCATGCCTTGCACGGTCGGGATGATGATTTCGCGCATCACGCGCGCATGCAGTTCGGGCGTCACGATAGGAGCAGGGGAGTACGCGCCCATTCCGCCGGTGTTGGGGCCTTCGTCGTGGTCTTTCAGGCGCTTGTGATCCTGACTCGTAGCCAGCGGCAGGATGTTCTTGCCGTCGACCATCACGATGAAACTGGCTTCTTCGCCGGGCAGGAATTCTTCGATGACGACGCGTGCGCCGGCATCGCCGAGTTTGTTATCGGACAGCATCATGTCAATCGCGCCGTGGGCTTCTTCCAGCGACATGGCGACGACGACGCCTTTGCCTGCTGCCAGACCATCTGCCTTGATGACGATGGGTGCGCCCTGCTGATCGATATAGGCGTGTGCCGCCACACTGTCGGAAAAGGTTTGGGACAGCGCGGTCGGGATGTTGTGACGTTGCATGAAGGATTTAGCAAAATCCTTGGAGCTTTCCAGTTGTGCTGCTTCTTTGGTCGGGCCGAATATTTTGAGTCCGCGCGCACGAAACAGGTTGACGATACCGGCCGCCAGCGGTACTTCCGGCCCGACGACGGTTAGCGCGACATGTTCTTTTTCGACAAAGTCGGCCAGTTCATTGAGGTCGGTGATGTCGATATTATGCAAATTGCCATCGAGTGCCGTACCGCCATTGCCGGGTGCGACAAAAACGGTTTGGATGCGCTCGGATTGGGAGATCTTCCAGGCCAGCGCGTGTTCGCGGCCACCAGAGCCAACGACGAGAATTTTCATAGGGTGCAGTCAGTAGAGTAGGGGCAGTTCAAAGAGTCGCGCATTAGGCGTAGTCGTGCATGGTCAGTCGTGCATTAGTCGTGCATTAGGCATCGATGATGGCGTTGCTGAAAATTTCCTGCACGTCGTCCAGATTTTCCAGTGCATCGAGCAGCTTTTGCATCTTGATCGCGTTTTCGCCCTCAAACACGGTTTCGGTGGCTGGCTTCATGATGATCTCCGCCATTTCGGCCTTGAAGCCTGCGGCTTCGAGTGCGGTCTTGACGACGGAAAAATCGAGCGGGGCGGTCAGCACTTCGAGGCCGCCTTCTTCGTCGCTGATGATGTCTTCAGCACCGGCTTCCAGCGCGGCTTCCATCAGTTTGTCTTCATCAGTGCCTGGGGCGTACAGCAGCTGTCCGCAGTGCTTGAACATGAAGGCGACCGAGCCTTCCGTTCCCATGTTGCCGCCGAATTTGGAAAACGCGTGGCGGACTTCTGCCACGGTGCGGATACGGTTGTCGGTCATGCAGTCGACAATGATGGCCGCGCCGTCGATACCGTAGCCTTCGTAGCGCACTTCTTCATAGCTGGCACCGTCGAGATTGCCGGCACCGCGTTGGGTAGCGCGCACGACGTTGTCTTTGGGCATGTTGGCGTCGGAGGCTTTGTCCATTGCCAGTCGCAGTCGCGGGTTGGTGTCAGCGTCGCCGCCGCCCATGCGTGCCGCGACGGTAATTTCCTTGATCAGGCGGGTCCATACCTTGCCGCGTTTAGCGTCGGTAGCGGCCTTTTTGTGTTTGATGTTGGCCCATTTGCTGTGTCCTGCCATGATATTTTTTCCTGCGCACTTAAGTAGGCATTGCGAAAACCGGCAGCAGCGGATAGCTGCGAGGGATTGCCATAAACGGCATTTTCCTGGCCGGTTTTTCATGTAATCGGAGCGCGATTTTACCATACCGTACGGGTGCGGATTTCGGCTGCATGACTAGTGCCTGTTATCGTTTCATTTGCGGGTGCGGCCGCGCAAGCAGGCGGTGACTGCCTAGGCGCAGTGAAACGCCAACAGCCCCTAATACCTTAGAAGTGATCGCTAGGTGAGTGTGCTAAGTGAGTGTCTAAGTGAGTGCTAAGACGCAAAAAAAGGTTACGCGCCTAAGCGGGTAACCTTTATCTGTACTACTGTATTCGTGGTAGGCCGTGCGGGATTCGAACCTGCGACCAACGGATTAAAAGTCCGCTGCTCTACCAGCTGAGCTAACGACCCCGAAAGACGGCAATTATATGCAACTTTGCCCTACGCTGTCAAACACCAAACTCGATTATCTCCATAAACATGCTTGAAGAGTGGCTTATTTGAGCGATGACAGGCGATCCTTGCCGGTTTTTGCCGCTGTGGAGTCGGGATATTTCTTGACCAGCGTTTCCAATGTCTTTTTTGTGGCAGCTTTGTCCTTCAATTCCGCATACGAGCTTGCCATATTGAGCAGCGCATCGGGTACCTTGGGATTGTCAGGATAGTTCTTCACTACCAGAGACTGCGCAGCAATCGCCGCCTTGTAATCGCGCTGAGCGTAATAGCTGTTGCCCAGCCAGTATTGGGAGGCGGCGGCATAACCCGATTCCGGGTGGCGCTTTACAAAGTCGGAGAAGGCGCTGATGGCGCCCTTGTAATCTCCGCCCTTGAATTGCGCCAGCGCGGCATCGTAAGATTTTTGCTCGGACGGCTCGACGCTGACATCCTTACCGTCCACCGTGACCGTTTGCGGTTCCTGCTTGCGCAGTCGCGCATCCAGATCAAGATAAAAATCTTTTTGACGTTGCTGCGTATTGGCCAGCTCATTGGCAAGAACCTCAACCTGGCCGCGCAAGTCGGCAATTTCCCGCCGCAAACTATCGTTCTGATCCGACAAGCTGAGCAAACTGCTTTGATCGGCCTTTTTGCCTGTGTCGGTTTGGAGGGTGTCGATTTTGGCGCGCAATTCAATAATCGCTTTGCGCGCTTCGTCGTCACTGAACAAGCCGGCATGGGCTATCAGGGGCAGGCAGGTAAATGCGGCCGTACTGGCCGCCAGAAGCAGGTGCTTGAATGAGTGGCGCATGGCTTATTAATAAGCGATGTCAGCGCGACGGTTTTCTGCGTGCGATGCATCGTCGTTACCCAGTGCCTTAGGCTTTTCTTTGCCGAAAGAAACGGCTTCGATCTGTGCATCGGAGACGCCCAGCAGATTCAGCGACTTACGTACGGCTTCTGCACGTTTTTGTCCCAGGGCCAGATTGTATTCGGCACCGCCGCGATCATCCGTATTACCTTGGACGATGACTTTGCGTTCTTTGTGCGAATTCAGGTACTTGGCATGAGCCTCAACCACGGAACGGAATTCTTCCTTGACCGAATAGCTGTCGTAGTCGAAATACACGCTGCGCTTGGACAGGATGTTTTGCGGGTCATTGAGCGGGTCGATGTTGACGGTATTGACCGAGCGCGAATCTGCGCCGTCTGCACCGGAGGAGCGGCTTTCGACCGGAGCCGGTTTGTCGTTCAGTTTGGTTGACGAGCAGGCGCCGAGCGCGAAAACGCTGGCCAGAATAATCAGAACGGTATTGAACTTGCGCATGGAAAACTCCCTAGTTGTGTTGTGGTTTGTTGCAAGATGAAAAAAGAAGAACGATTTACTTCATGAACGGGCCCCAGGTCGGCTCGCGGATATTGCCGGCCTGTGTTGTCAAACGTTGCTTGACCTGACCATCGACCGAAACGACCGACAGTCCATTGCCGTTCGAATACATAACGTACTTGCCGTTGGCAGAAAAACTGGGGGATTCGTCTCTTGCCGTGTCGGAGAGACGTAGTTCCTGATTGTTAGTCAGATCCAGCAGGTACAGCTGATATTTGCCTTCACGGCGGGAAATATAGGCCAGCAATTTGCCATCCGCCGATATGCGAGGGCTGGTGTTGTAGGTGCCGGTAAAGGTGATCCGTTGCGCCTCACCGCCATTGGGACCCATCTTGTAAATTTGCGGGCCACCGCTGCGATCGCTGGTGAAATAAATACTGCCGTTAGGCGCATAGCGCGGTTCGGTGTCGATGCCATTGCTGCGGGTCAGACGCTGCACATTACTGCCGTCGGCCTCGATGCTATAGATTTGCGTGAGGCCGTCGCGTGTCAGCGCCACGGCAAGGTGCGAGCCATCCGGCGACCAGGAAGGCGCGGAGTTGCTGCCCTTGAAATTGGCGGCGACGGTGCGCTGACGGGTCACCAGATTTTGAATGTAGATAACCGGCTTTCTCGCTTCGAACGAAACATAGGCCACCTTGGTGCCGTCGGGCGACCAGGTGGGCGAAATGATCGGTTCGCCTGAACGCAGCGCGACTTGAATGCCCTCGCCGTCAGCATCGGCTACTTCCAGCCGGTATTCGCGCGCGGCTTTGGTGACATAGGCGATGCGGGTCGAGAAAATGCCGGGAATGCCGGTCAGCTTTTGATAAATATCATCGGCAATTTTGTGCGCGCTCAAGCGTAGCTGAGGGCTTTGGGCCGACATCGACAGGGCCGACAGTTGCGCCGATTTGAGCGTATCGAGCAAGCGGTAGCGGATGTCGTAGCGCCCGTCCGCCAGTTGTTGCACGCTGCCGATGACCAGCGCATCGGCGCCGCGTGCTTTCCAGTCGGCGTAATTGATGGTGGCGTTTTCGGAGAGGATGTCGCCGGTGTCGATGATCTTGAACATGCCGCTGCGTGCCAGATCGGCCTTGATGATGGCTGTCACTTTTTGCGGGGCGATGGTCTCATTGGCAAAACTAGCAATGGCGACCGGGATTTGCTGCGCACCGACGCCGGCAATTTCCACCCGCAATTGCGCTTGTGCGGAGACCGGCACGAGCGCCACGGTGATAGCGCTGGCGGCAAGTGCCAGCAGGCACGTCAGGCGACGCATGGGGGCAGAGCTGGGGCGGCGATACAAAAATGACATTTTTTTCAACATTGTTTACTGATCCTTCGGTTTATGCACGATGGCGAAACTCGCGGGGACTTTGCCGTCCTTATCGGGCGGAAACGGGACTGATTTCTCAATCGCTCTTTGTACTGCCTCATCGAAGCCGGAAACGCCGGACGACTTGGTCTTGCGCAGGCCACGCAGCGTGCCGTCGGGCAACAATTCAACTGTGTATTCTACCGAAGGGTTCCCCACGATACTGTCCGGCACATTAAATACCGTATTGGACCTGATCCTTGCGCCCACTTTGCCGATGTAGTCGGCATTGCCGCGCGGACCTTGCGATCTGCTGGCGTCGCCGGTTCCACCCGCCTGGCTCATCATGCGCTTTAAATCGTCCTGGCGGCGTTTATCCGATTGTTTGCTGTCTTGTTCTTGCTGCTTGCGCTGCTTGTCGGCAGCAAGTTTGTCGAGTTCTTTCTTTTTCTTTTCGTCGGCTTCTTTTTCCTTTTTTTGCTCCTGTTGTTGCTCTTGTTTCTTGCGCTTATCGAGTTCTTCCTGCTTGTCCTGTTTTTCTTGTTTCAGGCGTAGCTGTTCTTTTTTCTCATCTTGCAATTCTTTGTCGCGCTTTTGCTGTTCTTTGCGTTTTTTTTCTTTTTCCAGGGCGATGTCAGGATTGATCACTGGCGCTTCTTCCACTTTTGGTGGCGGCGGCACGGGACGCGCAACCGGCACCGGGTCCGGTCGACGGGCTTCCGGTTCGGGCAGCGGTGCGGCTTCGCGGATTTGCGGATTCCAGATTTCAGCTTCGACGGCAATGGGTGTCGAGTTTTGCCAGCGGATGCCGATCCAGAGAAAGGCAATCAAAGCGCCATGGACGAGCAGAGCCAGAGCAACCGCGCGCCAGCGTCCCGGAGCGTGCGGGACGGTAGGGGGGGAAGAATTATCCATATTACTTAGTGGCCAGACCTACCCTGGAGATGCCCAGTTTCTTTGCTTCGGACAGGACCTGGATCACCTCGTCGTACTTGATGTCCTTGTCGGCGGAAACCATGACCGGGAGGTCGGGGTTGTCCTCATGAAGATCAGAAAGTTTGCGTACCAGATCGCTGCGGCTGGAGGCGGTTTGTGTGCCGCTATTGCCCTTTTGCGGGCCGCTGACGCTGATCGTGGCCTTGCTGTCCGGCTTGAGTGCGATGTTGACGTAGCTGGTCGGCGGCACATTCGACTTGCCTGCGTTGGGCAGGTTGATGACGCTGGGATTGGTGATTGGTGCCGCGACCATGAAGATGATCAGCAGTACCAGCATCACATCGATATACGGTACGACGTTGATTTCGGATTTGAATTTGCGGGGGCGGCCGCCGCGCATGGGGGAACCTGACATCAGCGTGCCTGCCGTTGCAAGATGTTCGAGAATTCTTCGATAAAGCTTTCGAAGCGGATCGCCAGACGATCGACGTCGTGGGAAAACCGATTGTAGGCAATCACGGCAGGGATCGCGGCAAACAGGCCGATGGCGGTAGCGACCAGTGCTTCGGCAATACCCGGCGCGACGGCGGCCAGTGTTGCCTGCTGCACGTTGGACAGGCCGCGGAAGGCATTCATGATGCCCCACACGGTACCAAACAGCCCGATATAGGGTGAAACGGAGCCGACCGATGCCAGGAACGCCAGATGCAGTTCCAGCACATCCATTTCACGCTGATAGGCTGCGCGCATGGCGCGTCGTGCGCCGTCCAGCGCTGCGCCGGGTTCGGTGTTGGCTTTGCCCACGACAGCGGCTTTGCCTTTGTTGAACTCACTCATGCCGGCCTGAAAAATACGTTCCAGCGCGCCGCCGTCACCGCTCGATTTGCGGCGGTTGGACAAGGTGTCCTGGTACAGCGCCATCAAATTACCGCCCGACCAGAAGCTGCTTTCGAATGTTTCGGTCTGCAGGCGTGCGCTGCGGATGGTAAACATCTTGCGGAAAATATAGGTCCAGCTCAATACCGATGCGGCCAGCAGCAGCAGCAAGACGAGTTGCACCAGTATCGAGGCGTTGGCGATCAGGGAAACGAAGGAAAGATCTTGAGTGACGGTCATGGGCTGGGATGGATTTTAACGGTGAGTGGCAGGAGAGAATTGTCTGTTCACGAGGATGAGTGCTATGCGCTTAACTTGGCTTCGGCAGCCGGGGCCGACATATTGGCTTGTTGCAGGCTGTTCAAAATGGGTGCCGGTATGGCTTGTGGTCTGAAACTGGCCATGTCGACGCAGACTACACAGATGCGGCCGCGCGCCAGCAGGCGCGGTGCCGTTCCCTCAGGGGCGTTGCGGTCGATGCGCCAGGCTTCCTGGACGAAATTGACGGAGGCATTGCCGGTTTTTTCAACCTCGACCGTCAGTTCCAATTCATCATCGAGTCGGGCTGGTGAAACATAATCAACGGTGGTGCTTTTGACCACGAACATGGCTCCGTACGTGGCTTGCATTTCATGCTGGCCGAAACCTTGGGCCCGGAGCCACTCGGTGCGCGCCCGCTCGAAAAATTTCAGGTAGTTGGCATAAAACACGATGCCGCCGGCATCGGTGTCTTCGTAGTAGACCCGAATGGGCCAGACGTACCTGGCGCTCATTACGTCGTCCGTTTGATATTGAATGGACCAAAACCCTGGCAGGTCGGCATCATTTCGATGTAGTTGATGTTGACATGCGGCGGTAAGGTTGCAATCCAGTAGGCTGTGCTGGCGATATCCTGCGCCGACAGGGGGGTGGTGCCTTCATACACCTTGGCGGCTGCGCTGTCGTCGCCCTTGAAGCGCACATTGGAAAATTCAGTACCGCCGCACAAGCCGGGTGCCAGATTAGTGGCCCGAACTCCGGTGCCGACCAGATCGGCGCGCAGGTTCAGCGTGAACTGGTCGACGAAGGCCTTGGTCGCGCCATAGACGTTGCCGCCCGGGTACGGATAAGTGCCGGCGACCGAGCCCAGGTTGATGATGCTGCCGCTTCCGCGTTTGACCATGCCGGGCAGAATATGGTGGGTGACCGTGACCAGGCCGCGGCAATTGGTGTCGATCATGGTTTCCCAGTCTTCCAGCGAAGACTGTTGAGCTGAGCCCAGGCCGAGTGCCAGACCTGCATTGTTGATCAGAACATCAATTGCTTGCCATTCAGGAGTCAGGCTGGCCAGCGCGTCGGCGACCGATTGCTTGTCTGTCACATCCATGACCAGTGGCAGGACGTTGGGGCCCAGTTCGCTTGCCAATGCGTCCAGCCGTTCTTTGCGGCGACCGGTAGCGATGACACGATGGCCGTTGGTCGAAAATTGCTGGGCCATGGCAGCGCCGAAACCGGCTGTGGCGCCTGTAATTAATACGATCATATATAGGACTCCTGAATTCTTTTGAAATGATGGTCGCAAGCATGTTCACTGCGAATGCAATGCAACATGATAACTGCAAACGTGAGTCGAGGCCCAATACGCGTACTTACGTCCGCTCATAGTCGCTCGTTGCGCGGCTTGTTTGCTGCGATGCGTGATGCAGTAAAACAGGGCGGCGCTGGTTCTGTTGTTGCTCATAATGAGGGGGCGTCTTGCTGAAATTTCGGCAGTCCCTTACAATGCCAAGACCATTTCGTCTCACGTAACTGGCGAAAATGCCGGACACTGCTCCGGTACTAGATGGATATCCATCGGGAAGCGTGAGATTTCATTAGCCGTACGCCTGGGCAGCCCAAATGGAAAGTACGAAGAGGCTGCCGTCATTCCCTTAAAATTTTGGCGCTCATTCGATTGCAACGGCGTGATGCCGTCCGGCATTCTGTGCCGGCACGGCTGATGCCCCGGTAACTTTCTCATCCAGCGGAGTATTCCATGTTTCCAAAGAACCATACGATTGCCAATGTTGACCCTCAACTGTGGGCGGCCATGCAGCAAGAAAAGGTACGTCAGCAAGAGCATATTGAGCTGATTGCTTCCGAGAACTACACCTCGCCAGCCGTCATGGAGGCGCAGGGTTCGCAGCTGACCAACAAGTATGCAGAAGGTTATCCGGGCAAGCGTTATTACGGCGGATGTGAGTTTGTCGATGTCGCCGAGCAACTCGCGATTGACCGGGTCAAGCAATTGTTTGGTGCTGAAGCCGCCAATGTGCAGCCGAATTCGGGTTCGCAAGCGAATCAAGGCGTGTTTTTCGCCATGCTCAAGCCGGGCGATACCATCATGGGTATGTCGTTGGCTGAAGGCGGACATCTGACGCACGGCATGGCGCTCAATATGTCGGGAAAATGGTTCAACGCTGTTTCTTACGGCTTGAATGACAAAGAAGAAATCGATTACGACGCGATGGAGCGTCTGGCGCATGAAGCAAAGCCGAAGCTGATCATTGCCGGTGCGTCGGCCTATGCGCTGCGGATTGATTTTGAGCGGTTTGCCAAGGTGGCCAAGGATGTCGGCGCTTTGTTCATGGTCGATATGGCGCATTACGCGGGCCTGATTGCTGCGGGCGTTTATCCTAATCCGGTACCGCATGCCGACTTCGTTACGTCGACAACGCACAAGTCCCTGCGTGGCCCTCGCGGCGGAATCATCCTGATGAAGAAGGAACATGAAAAGGCGATCAATTCTGCCATTTTCCCTGGTATTCAGGGCGGTCCTTTGATGCATGTGATCGCCGGTAAGGCCGTGGCATTCCAGGAGGCCTTGCAGCCTGAATTCAAGATTTATCAGCAACAGGTTCTGGATAACGCAGATGCGCTTGCCAAGGCATTGATCTCGCGTGGTTTGCGTATTATTTCCGGACGCACCGAGTCGCATGTGATGCTGGTTGATCTGCGTGCGAAAAATATCACCGGCAAGGAAGCGGAAGCGGTGCTTGGGTCGGCGCACATGACCTGCAATAAAAATGCGATTCCTAATGATCCGGAAAAGCCGTTCGTGACTTCGGGTATTCGTCTGGGTAGCCCGGCCATGACGACGCGCGGTTTCGGTGTGGCCGAATCGATCAAGGTCGGTAATCTGATCGCCGATGTACTCGATCAGCCGCATGACGCAGCCACAATAGAACGCGTGAAAGCAGAAGTGAAGAAGTTGACTGCTGCGTTCCCTGTTTATGCCTGAAGCAGTCGCGTAGGGTAGTAACAGTAAATGGATTGGTCCGGAGCCCGCCCCTGAGATTATCGAAGGGGCGGGCTCTTATTGATGGTGCATGGGGAGAGTCTGATGAAATGTCCTTTTTGCAATCACGACGATACGTCGGTAGTCGATACCCGCGCTTCGGAAGAGGGTGACACGATTCGTCGCCGGAGGCGTTGCGAGCATTGCGACAAGCGCTTCACGACGTTTGAGCGGATTGAGTTGACGATGCCGGTGATCGTCAAGAAAAACGGTAGCCGGACGGAGTTCGAAACTGCCAAGCTGCGCGCTAGTCTGATGCTGGCATTGCGTAAACGCCCCGTTTCTGCGGAAGCGGTTGATCAGGCGATTCATAGCATTCAGGAAAAACTGCTATCGAGCGGAGCCCGTGAAGTGGTATCCGGTCACGTTGGTGAGTTGGTGATGCGTGAGTTGAAGCGGCTGGATAAGGTTGCCTATATCCGGTTTGCATCGGTCTATAAAAGCTTTGAGGATTTGTCGGAGTTCCAGGATGCGATTGCTGAAGTCGGTCGGGAGCGACCTGCTGTGCCAAAAAAACCAACCTGAGTTGGTTTGGTTTGGTTTGCAGCAGTAACCTGAAGAAGAAATAGTTTAAGGTTCGACAATGTACGGGCATAAAAAAACGACCGCTTTCGCGGTCGTTTTCATTTACATCTTCCATCAAATAAAGCCCCGCCAGTGCCGCTGTGCCGGCATCCTGAACCAAACGGTTCAAGGTGGCTGCAGTCAGTTCAATTTCGGGTTCATCGGTCTAGCGACGCTCACGCCCATCAAACAATATTCCACAGCCTATGCACATAAATGGTTCAAGGAATTATGACACTCGCGAACACGGCAGGAGTCACTAAGTCTACGCTAAAGCCCCTGCGTGTCAAACTGTTTTTGTTGAAAGAAAACAATAATTACTGATCTGATGAATACAGTGTGTAGGCACTGGGCTGGAGGCAAGCTTGTTAGTTTCGCAATGAAGACGCTGTCTGCGCATTCAAAATAAATTTTCTTGAGGGGTCAGTGCCTGGTCCAGCAGGGTATGCATTGCTGAAACATTCAGCTTCCACTCGGCCAGAGTCAGGCCAGCGAGTGGCCCAGAATCATGCCGAGTCGATAACAATTCGGCGGCAATCCCGAGGGCTGCTGTTACCGCGATACGATCCGTACCTTTGATTTTTCCCATGTCGCGAATGGAGCACATTTTTTCATCAAGGTAAGCGACTGCCAGTTGCAACGCAGGCTCCTGTCCTTCCTGGCAAGCCAGCGTGTAGGACGTACCCATAATATTGACGGGGAGCTGGATCATGCGGTTTCCTCGCTGTTGGAATCAACGGATAGCTCTGGTGGTGGCTCTATTGACGGCATCATGCTGAGTAGCGTGGAGACTCTTGCATGTGCAGCATCAATACGTGTAGCTAATTCCGATTTTTCTACGTCGAGTAAATGAATTTGCGAACGTAATTCTGCGTTTTCTTGGCGCAATGACGAAGTCAATGCAGCCAGTTGGGCTACTTTATCGGAAAGTTGCTGTAGTTCAGAGATCATGGGCGTAACGGTGACTATTCGGACAGATGATCATTATATGCCTTAGTTGCTAATGCTCTCCTGGCCGGCTCTTCCTCCCGCCGTCCTCGCACGCATCAATCGCATAGCCAGAACAGATTTTCAATGAGACTCTGATGAGGCGAGCACGAGAAAAAATCAGGATTGCGGTATGCACTTCACGCAAAAATGGCTACATTTTTTCTGAATTTATACGAGCCGCTTCAAGCAATCAAGGCTTCCCTGGCTTTTAAAAAGGGTCTGCAGATTTGCCCGAAATTCCCTATCCATTTGAGAACGAATTTGTTGGTTGATGCAGTGAATAAGAGCGCTTGCGAAATATTTATCGAAAAAAAAAAGAATTTATTTCAATGCTCAGCTGAAAAATCACCGTTTGTCGTGTTTGTGTTGGAAATCAGCTTCGGTTTTTGAATGCGCATGCTATTGTTTTCGGCGTGGTGGCACGGCTATTTATTTGTAAATATATCAGTTTATTTTTTAAAATTGATGTTGTCGCGAATCTCTATTTTCTGATTCTAATGTGGTTTTTTCGGATAAAAATATTTCACGGAAATGAACGAAATTCGCCAGCCTACGCCAGCTAATCTCATCAGCGCTTGTTAGCGCCGAATTATCGATGTGGTCGACAGGAGTAGGAGAAGCGGCATGCCCAATTTTAAAGTAGCTTCAAAACCAGAATCCCCTTATGTGCATTGCCTGGCTCCCCGGGAGCGCTTGTCAATCGAGGCTATCGTTGATGAATTACTGCACAATTTTGGTAGCGTTGAGACGGCCGAATTTGCAGATGCCTGCAGTCTGTCAGCGCAACAATTGCCACGTCGTTTGCGCGAACTCGCACATCGTTTCAAATACATGCATTTGCAGTGCGGTGCGGTATTGCTGCGCGGGATTGCTGTGGATGATCATCGCATCGGCCCTTCGCCGCAACATTGGGATGCTCCCTGGCGTAATCCGCCGACCTTGCGAGAGGAGGTGACGCAATGCCTGCTGAGTGCCGTACTGGGCGATATATTCGGATGGAGAACGCAAGAAAATGGCCGCTTCCTGCGCCACATTGTTCCGGTTCTAAAAGAAAGCGAAGAGCAACTTGGCGGTGGCAGCAGTGTCACGCTCGTCTGGCATAACGAAGAAGCATTCCATGAATGCCGGGGCGATTTTTTATCCATCCTGTGTTATCGGAATGACGAGCAGGCGCAAACCATATTGTCCTATGTGGGCGACATCGCCATCCCGGATGAAAAATGGGCAATTCTGGCCGCGCCGCGCTACACCATCCGTCCCGATAAGTCGCATTTCCCGGATCAAAATGTCAGTGCGCACTGGCGTCTGGATGATCACGCCTTCGCGCGGATCCAATGTATGTATGCCGATCCGCAACCGGTCCCGGTGCTGTCAGGTTCGCGTGAAAAACCGTTCATACAAGTAGATGAAGCCTTCATGTGTGCCATTGAAGGGGATGCTGAGGCAGCGGAGGCTTTCGACTGGTTACTACGCCAGTTCGATGATAAAAAAAATAGCATCGTCATGCAGCCTGGCGATATGTTGTGGATCGATAACAAGCGCGCAGTACATGGCCGGTCAGTTTATTTACCTCACTATGGGCCGCGTCAACGTTGGCTGAGGCGTGTCAATGTCACCCTCAATTTACGTGCCTCGCTGCCCTATCGCGAAAGTGCATTGAGTCGGCATATTGTCTGAGATGTTTTCTTTGATGTGCTGCAGATGCTTCCCCATATTCAAGTCACTTCATTTCAGCGATATTTTTTTGCGATTGATTTTTCTATGCAGGACAGCGAATTTCCGAATGATAAATGGAGACTATTTTGATTTTTAATACTGCGCCAGAGGATGGCAGTTTGCAGGTGTTCAACAAGCACGATATGAGTAAAGTCGATTTTTCGCTCACGGAAATTTTGTATGCGATTGACGCAGCATATAAGGCTTACTCAGCAGGTCTGTCTGATAATCCGCGCAAGCTAACGACTAATGGAAAAGACGGTCGCTCTGTCTCTTACGCGATGCTGGGACGGGATGGCCAACGCGGAACGATAGGACTCAAATCATCCTATAAATTCCATGGTAATCCCGGCAAAAATGGGCAGAATGGGCAGAAATATTACACCTCGCTTTTGTTATTTGACGATGCAACCGGATTGCCTCTCGCGTTGATGGATTGCAGTCTGGTAGGCGGACTACGAACACCTGCCGCATCTGCTTTGATCGCACGGGAATGCGCTCAACGCAATGCCGAGTGCGCCTTGGTGATTGGCTGTGGCACACAGGGGCAGATGGCATTGCCATTTCTGGCGACGGCGATGCCGCAATTGAAACGTCTTATCGTACATGGCCGACATACGGAAGGCGTGAATGCGGTAGTGGAAAAAATGAAGCGATTCCATCCGAATCGTACGGTCGAAGTTTCGACGAATTTGCGAGCCGAAGCAGGCGTGGCAGATATCATTATCGGCGCTGCCGGCCCTCGTTCTCTGGCACGGGTACAACACGATTGGCTCAAACCGGGCGCCCTCAGCATTTTGGTCGGATACGGGCTTCATCCCGATCTGCTGCACAAGGCAGATTATCGCATTGCAACTAACGAAGCCCAGATGCAGATCACCGGAGCCGATCTGGTGGACTCCGATGGAAAATTGCCTGCGGTTGACGCCGAATTGCCCGACATTCTCTCAGGGTCGCAATCGGGACGGCATGATCAGGACCAACGAATTTTCGCCTATAACAGTGGCATGGTAATTACCGATATCGCACTAGGTCGCCTGTTTGTCGAGCGCGCCAGCGCACAAGGTTTGGGCCGAACCGTACAAATGTGGTGAGATATCGATGAAGCAATCGACTGTCCAACAAACTCAATTAGAAACTGAAATAGACGCTGGCATGAGGCTACCGTCATTGCCCTCGATTCTTCACCCGGCAGTTCGCCATTTTATTTATAAGCAGCAGGAATATATTACCGATCTGGTTGCCGGATTTGGTTCTGGAATCCACATCGTATTACCCCAAATTTTTTGCGACACGGTAAAACGGTTTCAAAACGTATTGGAATCAGTTCAGGTAGACGGACTGATTCTCTACGCCAAAAAAGCCAATAAAGCGCGTTGCTTTGTCGAATGCTGTCCGCAATTAGGTATCGGCATTGACGCTGCCAGTCTGCAGGAAGTAACGCAGGCATTGGCTTGCGGCGTGCCCGGGGAGCATATCGGAATCAGCGGTCCGGCAAAGCAGACCGATTTGCTCCTGTTGGCGATTCGCCAGCGATGCCTGGTTGCCATCGACAGTCTGGATGAGTTGCATGGATTTATCGCCCTGGCGCGACAGACGGGTTGTCGTGGTCGTTGTCTGTTACGCATACACCCTTCAGCGCAGCCAGAGAGTCGCTTCGGACTATCTTCAGCGGAATGCGAGGCCGCATTGCAAGTCTGCACCGACGCGAGCAGCGACATCACTCTGGAGGGGTTTTCATTCCACCTGTCAGGCTATGTCCCTGACCAGCGCTCGACGGCAGCACATCAGTTAATCGACTATTGCCAGGCCGCACGCATGAGGGGCCTCGTCGATTGCAGCACCGTCAATATCGGCGGTGGCTTTGCAGTACGTTACGCGGAGCAGGCGCATTGGACTGCCTTCATCGCCATGCAACAGCCCACGCATTACCATGCCGGAAAATCTTTCTCTGACTTTTATCCCTACTACTCAGAGAGTCACGGTGCCGGTATGCTTGCCGACATCCTCTTTGCCCGACAAACCGCAACAGGCCTGACTCTGGCGCAGCGCTTACAGTCACATGGAATTCGGTTATTGGCAGAGCCCGGGCGGGCGCTGCTTGATCAGGCTGGTTTCAGCGTCTTTGCCGTGCAAGGCGTCAAGGACAGAGCTGCTGCGGGAACGATGCCTCCTTACGGCATCATTACGGTAGGCGCTACCAGTTTCAGTTTGTCCGAACAATGGTTTAACAGCGAATATTTTCCCGACCCACTTCTGCTCAATAGAGACACTTTCGATTTTTTCGACGAGCAACAAAGCGACCCTATCCCCTATCCCGCCTGCGTTGGTGGTGCCAGCTGCCTCGATTCCGACATGCTGAGCTGGCGCAAAATAGTATTCCCTCGCCGTCCCGCTGCTGGCGATTTGCTGGTGTACACCAACACTGCCGGCTATCAAATGGATTCCAATGAATCCCCGTTTCATGACTTGCCTCTGCCCGCCAAAATAGTTGTCAACCTCAACTCCGATCGGCCCCGTTGGCGGCTCGATGGCGTCAGCGGATCTACCCCTGCGTATTAACGCACTTACAAGGAAGATAAATATGGATCGCCATCCTCTGCAGCAGTCTTTGTCCATCGTTACACGATCATCGGACCTCATCGGAAATACCCCTTTGCTGGAATTGATACGTACCCGTTTTGGCAGTCGCCTTCTACTCAAGCTTGAGCAATTCAATCCCACCGGCAGTGCAAAAATCCGTATCGCCAGACAGATGCTGGATGAGGCAGAACAACAGGGCTTACTCAAGCCGGGCGGATGGGTGATCGAATCGACTTCCGGCAATACCGGCATGGGGCTGGCGCTGTTGTCGGCGGAGCGGGGATATCGTTTTACCGCCGTTGTGGACCGCCATGCTGCGGCCGATAAAATTCGTACGATGCAGGCTTACGGCGCAGAAATTATGTATGTCGACACGGGCGACAACGATGAGCTGGCAACTGCAGACCGCGAAGCACTGGCCGCAAAGATCGCAGCCGAGCAAGGAGCCTATTGGACAGAGCAGCATAACAATCCCGCCAATGGACATGCTTATCGTGATGTCGCTGAAGAATTGCAAAAGGTACTGGGCCAAGAGATGACACATCTTGTCGGCGCAGTAGGTACCGGCGGTTCCCTGTTCGGCACCGCAAGAGTTCTTAAAACGCTCTTGCCCGCGTTGCGCGTGATCGGCGTAGAACCTCACGGCTCGATTGCCTTTGGCGGTCCCGGAGCGGCCTATTATCAGTCGGGAACAGGGACGCCGGAAGGTGCTGAAATCGGCGCGCTGGTTGATTACGATTTACTGGATGAAGGTTTAAAAGTATCGGATCGGCAAGCCTTCAACACGAGTCGCTACCTGGCACGTAAATTTTCGCTCATGACGGGTGGGTCTGCCGGCGGGGTCATTTATCAGGCGATCAAAAGGCTGGAAGTCGCACCTCCCGGGAGCACCTTAGTCGTGCTGGTGTGCGATGGCGGTGAAAAATATCTCGATACCGTATTCAACGATGAATGGATGGATAAACGCGATCTGTTGGATTCAGGCGTCGAACGGGAACTGGACCAATTGCTGGAACAGATTACCGTGTCGGCATGAGTGTGGCGCAATGGCGGGCGGATAGTAAATGCATTACCGCTTTGGCGTTTCCTTTGATCCTCACGCAGTTGTCCCAGGTCGCCTTATCAACAACGGACATTGCCATGATGGGGATGTTGGAACCGATTGATCTGGCGGCCGGCGGCTTGGCCGTATCGATATTCGGTTTTCTACGTTCGATGGGTGTCGGACTGGTAACGCCCACCGGCAACATGGTAGCGGCAGCCAGTGTCGGCACTATCCGACCTTCATCCCGCGAGTCCGAGTTGCGCGCTCTGTTGTACAGCAGCTTTCTTATGGCGACTATTGCGGGGCTCTTCTTTTGGGGCCTCATGCTAGTAGCCGGTACTGGATTGGCATGGTTGGGACAAAATGCCGGCGTGGCCGCCCGGGCCGCAGATTATCTGGTTTTTGTGGCGCCGGGGATTGTGCCTTTGCTGTGGTTTCAGACATTGCGCAATTTCACTATCGGTTTGCGGCGTCCCGGCCCGTTGCTGCTGATTACCTTATTGGCAGTGGCAGTCAACGCGGCACTCAACTTTGTGCTGATGTTCGGGTATCTCGGGATGCCGGCATTGGGACTGATTGGCATCGCCTGTTCCACCACCACAGTCAATTTTTTTTCCTTCTTCCTGTTTCTGACAATCATCCGGCGCGACAAGGAAATGGCCCCCTACCTGTCATGGAGACAGTGGCACCCACGCCGTGCAGATGTCATCCGCCTGTGGCGCGCGGGCTTACCTGTGGCTGCGACGTATGGATCGGAAGCGGGTTTTTTTTTAGTGCTGCTGCTGCTGGTCGGCAGCATTAGTGCCGATGCCCTCGCCGCGCATACCATCGTCAATCAGGCGGTGTACATCGTATTCATGATTTCGGTGGGTATTTCGCAAGCCACATCCATCTGCATCAGTCGTTCCTGGGCCTTGAAGCAAGTAGAGCAATCGGCCAGTCTTGCCTACACGGGACTGGCTCTCGGGTTGGTCTGCATGGCGGTCGTGGGGGCAATCTATCTCCGCTGGCCCCATCAAGTGCTGAGTTTGTTTTTTTCGGAGGGAACTGACCGGATGGTACTGATGAGTAATGCCTTGCCTTTGCTGATGATTGCCGGGATGTTGCAGTTTTTTGATTGCGCACAAAACATCGGCATTGGCATATTGCGCGGCGCAGGAGAAACACGCAGCAGTTTTGTCATTACCCTCTTTGGCTATTGGGGGATTGGTTTTCCGATTGCCTGGTTGCTTGGAAAATATTTTTCTTTCGGCGCATCCGGTATTTGGGTCGGACTCACATTGGGATTGCTGATGACGGCCATGCAGCTATTGCACCGCTTCAGGCGCATTCTGAAAAGCAAACGGATCGCCGTTTCCAGAGGAGATTTCGATTATGCAAACTGAACCCATCCACAGTCCAAACTACAGCCCAAGCCACAGCCTGATGCAGACCGAATCATCCGAATTGGAGTGGCAATGGATTGCGTTTTCCGATATGACAGCCAGGCAGCTGTATGAAGTGATGATATTGCGCCAACGCATATTCCTGATCGAACAAAACTGCGTGTATCAGGATGCCGATGGTCTGGATTCGATCTCTCTGCATGGATGTGGCCGTACCTCTGCAGGAATACAAGC
Source organism: Herbaspirillum sp. RTI4 (assembly GCF_034313965.1). Lineage (NCBI taxonomy): Bacteria > Pseudomonadati > Pseudomonadota > Betaproteobacteria > Burkholderiales > Oxalobacteraceae > Herbaspirillum > Herbaspirillum sp. RTI4. The sequence continues at coordinate 3,786,975 of NZ_JAVIWQ010000002.1, read as the reverse complement.
CTATGCGCGCATCGTGCCTCCCCACACAGCGTGTCCGCAGCCGGCAATTGGCCGTGTTCTTGTCACACCCTCATGGCGCAGCAGGGGGACGGGTTCCGATTTGATGCGGCGCGCACTTGCGCAATCCGAGAGATTGTATTGCGGGAGAGATATCGCACTTTCAGCGCAATTTCATTTGCAAGAGTTCTACGGACGTCTTGGTTTTCGTGCCGTCGGTTCTCAATATGATGATGCAGGTATTCCCCATATCGACATGCTCAGAGTAGCGCCGTCATTGTCCGCTCAGAAATTTATCGCGATGGCATCGCGTTAGTCTGCGACATGAAAAACAACAACCCCCTCCTTGCTGCCGCTTCTTACCGCGTGGTGTTGAAACCACTCAGTTTTTTGCGGCGATCGGAACAGGTCGATGACGAGAATGTGCGGCGTCTGGCTGCCACCATTTCCGCCGAAGATATCTGGACTTCGCCTTTGCCGGTAGAACGCGATACTGGCATCATCATGGATGGCAACCACCGGATATGCGCCGCCAGTTTGCTTGGTCTGGCTTTCGCACCTTGCGTATTGCTCGATTACCGAGACCCTCGCGTTAGCGTCAGACACTGGCAGAGCGACGACCCGTTCGACATCGTTCACATTTACCGGGCCATCCTGGAAGAACATCGCATCTTGCCGCATAAAACCACACGCCACTCCTTTGCCCCGGCCTTGCCGCAAACCCGCATCAATCTGCGGCTGCTGAGAACCGGGGACGGCATCCGCTAACACTGCTGTCGCAGGCTAAGCTAAGCCTTCAGCGGTCCCGGCTCGGCGGCGGGTTCTGTCGATACCGCCGGCGGTTCATACGTGTGATCGAAGGGCATTTCGTCCGTGTCGATGTTGGGGTTGTCGTCCTGAGTGGCAACCAGCTCACGTGCCTCGGCGACCGAATCCACGCTCGGCATCGAGCCGAGCAGCGGACGTCCGGCAGTCTCTTTCATGAAAAAGACGGCGATACCACCCAGGATGGATGTCGCCATCAGGTAGTACGCCGGCATCATGTCGTTACCGGTGGCGGCGATCAGTGCCGCGATGATGAACGGCGTAGTACCGCCGAAGATAGCGACCGCGAAGTTATAGGCGATTCCCATGGCTCCGTAGCGACTTTCGGTCGGGAACAGCGCCGGCAGAGCCGAGGCAAGGTTAGCGACGTAGAACGTGACAGGCAGGGCGATCAGCGCCAGACCAAGCAGAGTTGACCAAACATTACCGACGCCGATCAGCAGGAACGCGGGAATCGACAGCAGGATGGCGGTAATCGCACCCACCCATAGCACCGGGCGGCGACCAATTTTATCGGAGAGACGGCCTGTCAGTGGAATGCACAAGGCCATGATGATAAGGATAGGGATAGTCAGCAGCGTTCCGTGCAGTTCGTCGTACCCCATGGTCGAGGTCAGGTAAGTCGGCATGTAAGAGGTGAGGGCGTAGCCCAGACTGTTTGCCGCGGCGACCAGGACCATCGCGACGATGATTCCGCGCCAGTGTTCCTTGAAGGTACTGACCGGGCCGTTGGATTCGGCCGGTGCTTCTTTCACGGACGTGTCCGTGGCTGCCTGTTCCTTGGCATCCAAGGTGGCCTGGAAGGTGGGGGATTCCTTGATCTTCAGTCGGAACCAGATGGCAATCAGACCGAGTGGTCCGCCGATGAGGAAGGGAATGCGCCAACCCCACTCCTCCATGACCGATTGTCCCAGGGTGTATTGCAGAACCGAGACGAGCGCAGCGCCGATAGCGAAGCCAAGATAACTGCCCATATCGAGCAGACTGGCGAAGAAGCCGCGGTGCTTGTCAGGCGAGTACTCGCTGACGAAGGTGGTGGCACCGGCATACTCGCCGCCGGTGGAGAAACCCTGAATCAGTTTGGTGAGGACGAGCAGCGCAGCCGCGAGCATGCCGACCATCGCGTAGCTGGGCAGAATACCTGCCGCGAAAGTGGATGCCGCCATCATGATCAGCGTCATCGACAGCACCTTCTGGCGGCCGATTTTATCTCCGAGCCAGCCGAAAAAGACGCCACCGAGCGGGCGGGCGATGAAAGTCGCGGCGAAGGTGCCGAGCAGGAACAGCGTCTGCACGGTCTTGTCTGCCTTGGGCAGGAATACCGGGCCCATCGTCGTGATCAGGTAGCCGAACACACCGACGTCATACCATTCCATCGTATTGCCGACGATGGTTCCCCCGAGCGCTTTTTTCAGTCTCGCCTTGTTAACCACGTTAATGTCGGAGAGTTTTAATCGACGCTTCAGAAGCGGTTTTTTGGTTTTGCCCTTGGGGTGCTTAGCATCAGCATTTGAATCGGTCTTGCTGGTGGTATCGGGCATTGAAGCGTCTTTCGTTGAGTTCGTGTTTTTGTGAAAAATGGGGACTCGTATTCGAATCAGACGCCCGATAGTAGACGAAATTGTTGCAATCAGGCACTTTTGATCGCGCCTGGGCATTGGCCTACGTAGAACCCCTTAGGTTTTTTCGGTTAACAAGGCCAATCATGCGCAATTGAGGCCTGGGATCAGGTGATGTTTCCCAGCTCGAACGGACGCAAACCCAGCGGCTGATTATTGGCATCAAAGCCATCGGCAAAATGCACTGCTGTGATGCCCACCGTACCCAAGGCATCATTAATATCGGCCAGCAGCGTCGTCAGATCGGCGGCGATAGCCAGCGGCATATCTACCTGGGCCAATAACAGATGCAGTGCGCGGGAGTAAAGATTCACCTGCACGAGGGCATCGCCTTCTTGTTCGATAATCGCCATCGCGGCTTCCGAATCTGCGGCAGTCAAATCGTGACTTTGCAGGCCCTGATTCAGTTGCGCCATCATTTCCAGCATCGACCATTCCGCTATCGCCGTTTCCTTGGCCCCGTGGAACAGATCCTGATACATGAAATGCACGTCGCTTTTTTTCTCATCCATTCCCAGGCAATTCTGGACGATAGCCGTCATTTTCTCAGTCCAGACTTGAAAGCTTTTTTACCGCGCTGAAAAGTAGGCGTCGCTGCCGGCATCATCTGCGGGGGGCAAATAAAACGGATCGTCCTCGGTCTTCAAGGCAAAGCCCAACAGGAACCGCAGTTCAATCGCCGAATCTTCCGGGCCGAAATCACTCTCTTGCCATTCCCCGATACTGGCGGCAATCGCCGGGGCCGCCGCCATTTTGGCATTCGTCATGGAGGCATAGGCCTCGCGCACCATGCTGCTCAATTGGCAGTAGGTAATGCGATCGATTTGCTCCAGAGGGTAGGCATGATTGACCAGCACCACGCGGGCAGTCGGGCTTTCCAGACCGGCTTCGGTAAAACTTTTAGTGAGCCGATCGAAGGCTTGCTGATTCTGGAAATTTTTGTCCCGTTCCAGACCGCCGGTCGAATGGGCGAACAGCGGAATGAGGAATGCATTGATCTCGAACTGCTGACCGGCCTGCCCACGAATCAGCGCCACCGAGGCCGCTTCTTCAATGGCATCCTTGAGCCACAGGTAGGCATCGATGTCCGCATAGCGGCAGCGATCCAGGGCTTCGTAAAGGATGTCGTCCTGATCCTGTGCCAATGTTTTGCGCAGCAGTCGCTGGCAATCTGCCTGCGCTTGCGTCAAATCAGCAGAAGTCGTTCCGCGCCGTTGGGCGGCGGCAAACTGCAATGCCAGGTCGGCTAAGTGTTGAATCGCGGCTTCTTCGATTTCTTCGTCAGATTTGCCCGGGCCTTCGGGAACGGAGAGCGGTTTTTTCAACATGATGGTGCTTTCACAAAGAGGTGGCCACGGTGGCTGAAGTGGCTGAGGTGCCATATCGTACGCTAATCGGTATGGAAATCAGCTTCTCCCGCAGGCCGTTATGGCGGTAGCCAGTAGAATGACGCTTTACCAAACCGGGTTGCCGCCATTCTCACACTCTTCATTTCCGAGGACGAAGTCGAACTCATCGCGATCCGCGCTCAGGGCGCGGGCGGTCAGAACGTCAACAAGGTATCGAGCGCCATCCACTTGCGCTTCGATATCCGTGCTTCGTCCTTGCCCGACGATGTGAAACAACGCCTGCTGGCGCTGAGAGACCATCGCATCAGCAAGGACGGCGTCGTCATCATCAAGGCCCAGGTACACCGCACGCAGGAAAAAAACAAAGCGGACGCCTTGCAGCGCTTGCAGGAAATGATCGTGATCGTTGCGCGGGTGCCGGTACTGCGCCGGCCGACGCGTCCCACCCGCAGTTCGCAGCGCAAAAGGCTGCAAAGCAAGACGCTGCGAGGGGAAGTCAAATCGATGCGCGGGAAAGTCCGTGCTTGATGAGTCACGACACTGGTCGCGGTACTGGACAAGAGATTCTTTAAAGTATGCCGAACCAGCCCAGCAATGCGCCGATGGCAAGCAGCCACAAGAGATGAATCCGCGTCCGCCAGACGATCAGCGCAGTACAGGCAGAGATCAGCCAAAGCGGCCATTCGCGCGGAATATCGTGATGCGCGGTGGCCAGTATCCAGCTGGTGGAGAGCAGCAGGGCAATCACCAGCGGAGCCATGCCCTGTTTGAACGCGCGCACTGCGCGGACATTACGGTTGGTGTGTCCCCAGCGCGCCGCGAGATAAGTAATGGTGCTGCTTGGCAAGAGGATGCCCAGCATGGTGACGGATGCCCCCAAAAGCGCGTTACCCAATCCACCGCTGTTCAAACCGATTTTCCAGCCCATTAGCGCCACAAACAACAGATTCGGACCAGGCGCCGCCTGCGCGATAGCGATGGAGGCATTGAAATCCGCATCGCTGAGCCAGTGATGCTGATCGACCAGATAACGGTGCATTTCGGGGACGGTGCTAATCGCCCCGCCAATCGACAGCATCGACAGCAAAACGTAATGCGAAAACAGCTGCCACCACTCGTGCGCTGCGATCATGACGACAGAGGCGCTCATGAATTCAGACCGCGATAGGAGTAGACACAGGCGAAACCGCCTACCACCAGCAGCACATAACCCAGCGGCAGCCGCAGCAATGCGGTGGCGACAAAGCCAAGAATGGTGAGGACACCGCACACCACCGGACCCATTACATTGCGGCGCAGCGCCACGATCATTCTCAAGCCTGCACCGCCGATCAGACCCGACGCCACCGCCCCCATCCCGCGCAATGCGCCCGCCACGCCCGGATAGGCGGCAATTTGTGTGTAACCGAACGACAGCAGCAACACCAGCACCAGCGGGAAACAGAGCAGACCGGCCAGCGCCGCCAGCGCACCGCGCACGCCGAAATAACGTCCACCAATCATCAGCGCAATATTGACCACGTTAGGACCCGGCATGATCTGCGCGACCGACCACTCCTCCACAAACTCTTCGTTGGTCATCCATTGCTTTCGCTCCACCAGTTCGCGCTGGACGATCGCCAGCACGCCGCCGAAGCCTTGCAGGGCGAGCAGGGTAAAGGTCATGAACAGATCAGCGGGGGATTGGGGGTGGGCGTGCAGAGGAGATTGCAGGGGGCTTCGGTGGGCTGTGCGGTGGGCGGTTCCAAGGGGGAAGTCATGCGCTTACACCGAGGCAGAGCGTAAGCCCGGTGCGTGGATTAGGTAAATGTGGGATGAGCATGAATCGAAATAAAGTTGTTTAAATCGCAATTAAATAAGCGAACTGCCACCACTGAAAATACCTTTAAAAGGTAGAAATCTGGCGATGGATATTCCGTTGATTGTAGAGAAATAGTTGATCTATATCAATACTCATAGAATTATTGATGATTACAATCATAACCCTGTGACGCCCGGAAGTAAAAATACAAACGCATGCGCCACCAGCGCTTAAAAAGTATTGATAAAAGTAGCCAAAGCGGCAGCTAAAACGGCAGCCAGAGCATCAAGGCATTGCAAGCAATTCATTTGTTAAGGACGCTCTGATTAAGGGACTGCGCAGTGGAATTTCCCAGCGGAATTCCCCGGTGGTAACGCTCACCGCAAGCAATGATGGTTGACGCTTTCCCCTGCGCTTAGATCGCCCGCCACACTTCATCGGAAGCGCTTTAGCGATCGATATTCGGTCCATGTATTCAAACGGAGCATCCCTATGCGCATGAACTTGCCGGTAACAGAGATTGAATACCTTCTGGAAGAAAACGAATCCATCGTTTCCGAGACCGATCTTCAGGGCAACATCACCTACGTCAATCCCTATTTCGCCACGGTGTGCGGTTTTTCGGAGCAGGAACTGCTGGGCGCGCCGCAAAATATCGTCCGTCATCCCGATATGCCGACAGAAGCCTTCGCCGATATGTGGAGTTTCCTCAAGGCCGGCAAGCCATGGAGCGGCGTGGTCAAAAATCGCTGCAAGAATGGCGACTTCTACTGGGTCTATGCCAACGTCACGCCGGTCCGGGATCGCGGCGCCGTCGTCGGCTATTTGTCCGTGCGCACCAAGCCCAGCCGGGCGCAGGTCGAAGGTGCCGGACAAGCCTATCGTGAATTCCGGCAAGGCAAAGCAGGCAAACGGATTATCTATAACGGCGCAGTAGTCGCCTCAGGCTTGCCCCGACTGCTGATCAAGGCGCGCGCCATCTCGCTCAGTACCAAGTTATCGTGCTGCATGTTGAGTCTGGCGGCCTTATTTCTGTTGCAGAATCCATTAGCAAGCGCTGCGCTGCACCGGCTCAACGGTGGTTCGGACAGCGTCGGCCTGCTGCTCACAGCCGCCTGCATAGGATTGACTTTGTATGTCTGGAAAATCTTGCACGACGCAACGGTCAAGCCTATCCGGCTAGCCAACGAGGCAGTATCGGCGCTGGCCGGTGGTGACCTCACCATTCAGTTCGAGTCTGAAAGGACGGATGACATGGGAATGTTATTGCGCGCCTTGCAGCAGCTGAAACTGAATTTGAAGTCGATTATCGGCGACGTCAATCTGAACGTACATTCCATCAACAGCTCGATCAGAGATATGGCGGAAGGCAATCTGCACCTGTCGCAGACCACCGAAGTACAGGCCTCCAGTCTGGAAGAAACCGCCGCAACGATGGAGCAGCTCGCCGCCACCGTCAAACAAAATGCCCACAGCGCCGTGCAGGCGGACGAATTGGCCCACTCTTCCTCCGTCATTGCGGTCAAGGGAGGCGATGCCGTGATGGCCGTCGGCGCCACGATGACTGAGATCAGTGCGGCTTCCACTAAGATTGTGGACATCATCGGACTGATCGACAGTATCGCGTTCCAAACCAACATCCTCGCCTTGAACGCCGCCGTGGAAGCGGCCCGGGCCGGCGAACAAGGGCGTGGATTCGCGGTGGTAGCGACCGAAGTCCGCAATCTGGCGCAACGCTCTGCCAGTGCGGCAAAAGAAATAAAAACGCTGATTAACGAAACCGTCGACAAAATCAAGGCTGGCACCAATCTGGTCGCCGATGCCGGCAACACCATGAAGGACGTCGTGAATTCAGTGCAGCGCGTCACCACCATCATGGGCGAAATCACTTCGGCCAGTTCAGAGCAAAGCAACGGCATCGATCAGGTCAATATTGCCATTACGCAAATGGAACAAGTCACGCACAGCAACCTCAGCCTGGTCGGCGAGGGAGCCGCATCGTCTTCCAGTCTGGCGCGGCAGACTGAAAAACTGACGCAAGTATTTTCGCTGTTCAAGTTCGGTGAGGCGCGCGCTTCAGTCTAGGGTTTGACCCTAGCCCTGCATTTTTGATGCGGGCTGGGGAAGGGGGGGGGGCGAAGTGCGTCCCCCTTTTCCGCAAACCAATCGAGCGAATGAAAATAGCTCGTACTGCTGTATATAAATACAGTAAAATTGCTGGTTTCCCCTCTTGCCATCCGCGTACAAGAAATGACCAACTCCCCTGCCTCCTCCCCCGATTTGCAAGACGCGCCCGAGGACGAATCCGGTAGCGAAACCGGTGCCACCTACGAAGCACGCTTATGGATAGACGTCGGCTGGACCGCCCGCATCATCAGGAACGACAACGAAGAAGGATGGGCCGTTGAAATGATCAAGGATGGTGAGCAGGAGCCGGCACTGGTCGGCCCCTGGACCATGGGCCGCGACAAGAAAAACCCCAAGCCGCTCGATACCGCCGCTTTCAACACGCTGGTCAAGACCGCATCGGAATTCCGCCGTCGGCACGAACAACAACTGCACGCCATGCTGCACAAGAGCGTCACGATAACGACCGCACAAAGCAAGAGCTTCACCATCACGCTCGACATCACACCCGATGAAGACGATCCCTCCGCCCAACTGAGCGCGCAGGATGAAGACGGGACAGAACTGGCACGAGTGAGTGTGCCGCCGAATTTCAACTTAACCCGCGCCAGCGCAACGGTCTGGGTAGAAAACGAATTCCGCAAACCGAGCTGAGAGCCGGATTTTTTCAGGCCTGGATAAGGTGGACTGGTGCCGCTTAGTACAAGCTAAGCGGTCGTAATGCGTCCCGCAGAAGTACTTCTTGGATAAAGTTTGTCGGCAAGACCGACCACGTCATCCACACTCAGATCGGACAGGGCCGCCGTCGGCAAGCCCGCTATCGCCGCCCGTCCCAGCACCTGCTGCACGGGCGCTTTCAAGCGGGCGAACAGCAAATGCTTGTGTTGCGCCTGCATAGCCGCACAGAAATCCACCAGTGCTTCCACGCTAGAACTATCCAGATCCGGCGACTCTTCCAGACTCAGAACAAGGGTATGGACGCTCTCTCCCGCCGCCTCCATCAGACCCCGCACTTGCCCTAGCACGCGCTCCGCATTCGCAAAGAAAATACTGGTCTCTGGCCGCAGAATCAGCATGCCGGCAATGGCCTGCGCATCAGGATGAAGGGTTTTACTGACAAAATCATGACCCTGATTGAGCCGACCCAGCACCGTCACCGAAGATTCCGACAGGCGTCGCAATTGCATCAGCAGACTGACCGCAATAGCCGCCAGCAAACCATCCAGCACACCCAACAGCAATACGCCCAGCACCGAGGCGACAATCAGCAGCCGGTCGCGATGCCACAAGAAATAGGGGCGGAATACCGCCGGGCGCAAAGTATGGCCGACGGCATGGATCACAATTGCCGCCAGAACCGGGTTCGGCGTCAGGGCAATGGCGGGCAACATCGTCAGCACGATCAAAAATAGCGTGAACGCCGCCGTCCATCCAGCCCAGCGCGATTGCGCACCGGCCGCTTCATTGGCCGCCGTCGCGGAATAGCCTGCGCCCACCGGCATGCCATGAAACAACCCCGACACAATATTGGCCGCTCCCAAAGTCAGCAAATCGCGATTGGGGGAAATACCATCGCCGTGTTTGATGGCAAAACTGCGAATAGAACTGTAGGACTCTGCATATAAAATCAGCACCAGCGCCACGCTGACTTCGCCCAGTCGCAGCCACTGCGAATAAGCCAATCCCGGCAGCGCGGGCGCGCTCAGTGGCAACGCGATAGCACCGACCATGCCGATGCCGTACTGCTCCAGATGCAGCCACTTTCCGGCAGCAATGCCGAGAATAATGACCAGCAAACCGCCCGGCAGACGCGGTATGCGCGCAAACAGAAACAGCAAAGCCAGCGTCGCCAGCGTGACCGCCCCTGCCATCCAGTTCCACGTCGCCGTCCGCTCGAATAACTCCAGCGTGAAGCGGATCAGGTCGGCATGTTGCGGATAGACGCCCACGACACCGGCCAGTTGCTTGAAAATGATGACCAAGGCCAGCCCGAAGGAAAAGCCGCGCAAAACCGGTTTGGCGATGAAGTCCGAGACACTGCCGATGCGCGCCAGTCCGGCCAGCAGGAAAAAAAGTCCGGTCAGCATGACCATGCCAATCGCCATGGTCAGACGCAGGGTATTGTCGCCGGCCGCCATCGACGCCGATGCCGCCGCCAGCACCGCAGCGGAAGAGGAGGTTGCCGACACGATGGCAAAGCGGCTGGTTCCCATCAAGCCATAACAGACCAGTCCGGCGAACAGCGCAATCACACCGGCTTGCGGCGGCAGATTGGCAATGCCGGAATACGCCACCGCTTCCGGCAACAGCAAACCGGCCAGCGACAAACCCGCCACGATATCGGGCCAGGAAAGACGTCCGGGATTGGTCGTCGCGGCAGGTTGCGGGAGCGAGGCCGACATTTAGTTGGCAACCATCACACCGCACCAGCCCGGCAGATAGCGCGCATCCTGAGAGCGCGCTATTTTTTTTGCTTTTGTCAGCGCTTTCTCGAAGTCGTTTTCGATCTGGCTGGCGTCCACCAGATCGCGCAAATAATCGGCCCATAAAAATTCACTGAACGGCGTCACATCCTTGGCAAAACCACCTGCGCGGCGCAGTTCCCCGGCCAGACTGCGATAGGGATCGTCGTGCAAATGCGTCAGATGATGGGGGACGGCAGAAAAATCGCGGCGCAAACCTTCTCCATCGTAGGGATGCACCCATTGATGATGATCCATCACGCCCCAGAATTTGGGCGGTGCCAGCCAGGACAGGTCCTTCATCAACATCACATTGACGGTCTTGACCTCTTCTTCCAGCAAGGCCAGACCGAAATGATGATGGTCGAGGATGTAGTACTTGCTGTCCGGGCCGGCAACGGCGGGAAACCAGTGGCTGGACAAGGTCGTGGCGCGCGCACTTTTGCCGAGCGCACCCCATTGCTTGCGCTTGAGCGTGACTTCCAGCTTGCCCACCGTAATCTGCGTCGGATGCAGTTTGTCGAGTCGGGTCGTAATGAGTTGCGGTTGGGCGCGTTGCATGGTTTTCTCCTGTGAGTGATCAGGAAAACGCCTGACCGCAAAGTAGACCAGATTGTATGCGTAAAACAGCGTGCGAGTGCTTTATGTCGCTGGCAAAAACAGGGCGTCGCGTAGAGAGAAATTCGCCTCCTGTGCGGTATGGGCCAATCGCATCGAACATGTTTTTGGAAGATTGCTTATCGAGCTCAATAGCGAGTTTTTTATCTTGGGCTGTGGGTGGAGAGGTATCGCCCAATTCACCGTCATGAATGGAGTAACTACCGGAGAGTTTTTTAAAAGCAGTCTGGTCTTGTGCAATGGAATTCAATGAGGGTAAAGCTAAAAAATAGACGGCTACATTGTTTAATTTCATAGCCAATCTGCATGGAGAGGGTTGTCATGCCGGGGCGTTTTAATCCACCGGGAAAAGGATCTGGTGAAATGATTAATGTGTATTTGTTTGAATTTCCCGATGCCAAGAAATAATTCAAAGCATTTTTTCATCGACTTGCGCGCTCGCGCATTCGGCTGAGGCATGTTGTTATGCCGGTACAAAAATAGGCACGCATAACGCTTGCTGAAAAACAGGATTTTCCTCATGCGGCATCTCGCTTTTAGATGATTTTTTTTGCAATATTCCCGCTGATCATCCGTCATGTCGAGGTGCGGTCAATGCCGTCTGAGGTCGTTTATTTTCCGTGCCATCAGCGCTCCCTCGCAACGCTGTTATAGCGCAAAAACAGGATGCCAGGCATGAGAGTCGGGACGTAAACGATCTCCCTTACACCACCAACACTATTTGTGATGGCGAGGGAAATGTTTCTCATCGGACAAAATTAATTGTTTGAATTTGAGAAGCATTAAAGATAATAAATATTAAAAAAATAAACATTAAGAATGGTTTTTATTAATTTTAAATTATTAATATTTCATCTATGTAATTAAATAATTAAATTTTAATGTTGGTTAATGTAATTATTAACTACGTCGTGTTAAATTGAATTGAATTAAGCGTACTTATATTGTTTATTAATAATATTTATTTATATTAACTTATATTCAACTAAGCCATGGCGGACTTATGACAACAAAAAATTGCAAGGCACCATCGTCGATGGGTCGTATGAAAACGCTGGTCATTGCATTAAGTTCCTGCATGGCAGCAATGGCCCCCGCATTTGCCGCAGACCTGGTGCAAACCACCGATACGGCAAGTAGCGTCACTATTGATAACACGGTCAGTAATTACATTGTCAATAGTGGTGTCACTGTTAGCGGCACTGTTGGCAGCTATGCCTTGTCTGTCATGGCAGGATTTGCTGGCGCGATCACAAATTCCGGAGCGATTATTGGCAATGCGGATCCGTACAGCGTTGGTATCAATAATGCTTATTTAGTTAACACCAGCACGCTGACGAATACCGGAACCATCTTCGGTGGGTATGGGATCACCAATAGCGGGACGATAGGCACACTTATCAACAGCGGTCAGATCGGGGGATCCAACGACGCAGGTATCCGTAACAACGCCACTGGCAGGATTACGTCCATCAATAATAGTGGCACCATCAGCGGGCCAACAGGGATTCTCAATGACGGCATTATAGGGACGCTCAGCAACAGTGGATTGATTACCGGGACAGTGAATGCCCTTGAAAATTCTATGTACGGGACAATGGGCACGATTACTAACACTGGCACTATTGCCGGTAACATTAAATATGTAAATGGCGACCTGAACATTGTCGGCGGCACCGGGACGACGATGGGAACCCTGACCGGCAATGGCGGTACCATCGGTTTGATTAGTAATTACGATCTTAATACCAACATCAATTTCATTAGCGGCAACACATTTCTCAATGATGCTATTTATGCAGGCTCCAAAACGGTCAACAATATCGGTGCGGCGCTCATGATCAAGTCTCGCATCACCATCACCGGTAGTTATTCTCAGGGTGCCGGGGCCAGTCTGATCGTTGATGTGGAAGGTAACAACCCCGCTACGGATGGTGTTTTGTTGGTGAGTGGCGCCGTTACGCTTACGCCAGGCTCCGGCATCAAGCTAGTGCGCAGTACGGGAGGCATACCATTCGTCGCGGGCGATAAATTTGCGGTGTTGATTTCGCCGATAGGGACGGGCTCGCAGTACAACGTCAGTAGCTTGGTGATCACTGTGCCCGGATGGGTGGGAGGGGTTACTGCGGAGCATGTTACGACCACTGGGGCCGGTGGACAAGGCGCGCTTAGATTGAGCCTGGGTACTACGCCCCCCGTTACGGTCCTGCCAAGCGTTACACCCGATGCAGGAGCCTCGCTCAATGGGGTGTCCAACTACAACGGTATTAATCAGGGACTGCTGGATCTGAACAATCTGAATCTGGCCATTATTGCTGGCGCGCTTACCGGCGGATCGGCGCTGGAAAATAAATTGGGTGCGCAACTGAGTCCCGCTGCCAGCGCGGTAGCGGCGACACAAGCTTCGGCTTCTTCGACGCAGGCCGTGCTCAGTGATGTGTCGGCGCACATTGGGGGCTTGCGTAGTTCGGGCGGCTCAGGCAGCTCAGGCAGCTCAGGCAGCTCGGCTTCCATGCAGGGCGCAGGGCAACAGGCGAGTGCTGATCTCAATAATATGACGGCACTCACTGCGGGCTCTGACCTCACTAATATACCGGGACTCATGGGCGGCGCTCGCTCATCGGACAGCTCAATTTCCAAGTCGACAGGCGAGCAAAAAACTGGTTCTAACGCGGTATGGGGCCACGTATTCGGCGGCCAATCTACTCAAAATATGCGGCAGGGCGTGAGCGGATATCAATCCGGTTACAACGGATTGCTCATCGGTGCGGATGCACCAGTAATGGATCAATTCCGGTTTGGTGGCTTAGTCAGCTATGCCAATACCTCCGTCGCCAGCCGCGATGACAACAGCGGTAGCGGCAGCCATGTCACCTCCTACGGCGTGATTGGCTATGCGTCTTACAGCGGTGATCCGTGGTACATCGACGTTTCGGGTGGCGTGGTACAGCACGAATACACCACCCAGCGCGTCATCAACGTGGCGAATTATCTCGCCAGCGCGAATGGTCAATACAACGGTATACAAACAGTCGCTTCGGTACAGGCGGGCTATCCGCTCAAACTCAATGCGGGCGGACAAAACCTCACGCTGACACCGCTGACGGGGCTGACGTACAGCACCCTGCGCAGCAACGGCTATACGGAAACCGGCACCAGCGGTGCCGAACTCAGTGTGGATGCCGCAAAAATCACCTCGATTAAAAGCGATCTGGGGGCGCAGGTGGCGAGTGATTTCGACACCGAATACGGCGTACTGACGCCTTCGGCGCAACTGGTCTGGCGTCGTGAATACCGCACCAAAGGCCAGCAATCGGTGTCCAGCTTTGCGGTCGATAATACTGGGGTGACTAAATTTACCGGCGTCGGGCCCACCTCTGCTGCCAATACGGCGGTAGTGACCTTGGGTGCCGCACTGTTGCACCGGCAAAATCTGACGCTGACGGCCAAATACACAGCGGAAAAATCCTCCGGCTATCTGGCGCAAACCGTGGGCGTGCATTTGCGCTATCTGTTCTGATGGGATGACGTACGGCCTGCTTACCCGCACCGCCGCTGCATTCGCTAAGCACATGGCGCATGCAGCGGCAGTATGGATGCAATGGGCATCTGAATGTCAGCTACGCAGGACGAGCCGGGAACGAATTCCTAGCGTTGGATCGCCGCCGGATAAAGCCCGTGCGTGCGTCCGAACAAACGCGCCAGTCCCAACAGGCTATCGATTGCAGGCGTCGCCACGCCGACCATTTGTCCTATCTCGCGCACCACGCCTACCAGCGCATCGATTTCCAATGCTTTGCCCGCTTCCGCATCCTGCAACATGGACGTTTTGAATGCGCCCATCGAGCGCGTGATGGCATTGCGATCTTCTCCGCTTTGCTGGATGGGGCAGGCTATTTTTGCGCCAATGAGCGCGGCTTCCTGCATGACGTTGAGGCAAAACTGGCTGACCAGCGGGTCCGCCAGAATCAGATCGCAGGTAGCGCCGGTGATTGCCGAGACCGGATTCATGGTCATGTTGCCCCACAGTTTGTACCAGATCTGTTGGCGGATATTGGCGGTTTCTTCGACATCGAATCCGGCTGCCGACAAGGTTTTTGCGATCTCGCTCAGGCGTGCCGAAATGCCGCCGCCGGGTTCGCCCAGAATCAGGGTGTTGCCGAATCCCGTCTTTATCAGACCCGGTTCCGGGCAGCTGCTTGACAGGTGGACGACGCAACCCAGTATCTGCGCAACGGGCATCACGCGCGACAAAGCACCGTCGGCATCGATTGAGTTCAGCCGGGTTCCTGAATAGGGGAGATGGGCCGGTTCGAAAAACCACCACGGCACGCCGTTCATGGCATTGATGATGACGGTGTGCGGCCCTATCAGCGGCGCGATGGTAGAAGCGACGGCAGCCAGCGCCGGCCCTTTGACCGCGAGGATGATGAGGTCTTGCGGGCCGAGCAGGGCAGGGTCCGCCTCGGCGCGGACGGCAAAGTTGCGCGTGCCGTCAGGCCCGACCACGCGCACTCCGTGTTGCTGCAAGGCGAGCAAGGTCGCGCCGCGTGCGACGGCACTGACTTCATGCCCGTGTTCCGCCAGCCGGGCCGCGAACAGACCGCCGATAGCGCCCATTCCGTAGATGCTTATTTTCATGGGGGCGATTCCTTATTCATCAGTTCGGATTCATCAGTTCGGATTCATCAGTTCGGATTCATTAGTCCGCATTCCTCAATTTTTATACGAGGTATCAGTCGCGTCGATGATGCGGGTCAGAGCGTTGAACACATCCTGACCGGCCCCATAATTTTCATTGAATTGCAGCGAGTCACGCGCACAGGCTTGCTGGATTTCCGGAGAAATCATGCGCACCGGCCCCATCGAGGTCGATGCTACCTGAATCTCACAAGCGCGGTTCAGTAGCCACAAGACAGCAAAAGCGCGCGGTACCGAACTGCCTAGCGCCAGCAAACCGTGGTTGCGCAAAATGACAGCGCGTTTGTTGCCGATATTAGCGAGCAGGCGCGGCGCTTCGCCCTCATGCACGGTAATGCCTTCAAACTCATGATAGGCCAGCTGACCGTGCAATTGAGCCGCGTAGAAATTGCTCATCGATAAACCCTCCTGACTACAGGCAACCGCCATCCCGGCGGTAGTGTGCGTATGCATGACGCAATGCGCATTGTCGATGTTTTCATGGATGGCGCGATGCACGGTGAAGCCGGCCGGATTGGCAGTCCATTCCGAGTGGCCGATGATATTGCCTTGCAGGTCAATCTTGATCAGGTTGGAAGCGGTGACTTCGGCGTAATTCAGACCGAAGGGATTGATCAGGAAGTGCTTGTCTTCGCCCGGCACACGCAAAGTGATGTGGTTGTAGATCAGTTCTATCCAGCCCAGATGGGCAAAGATGCGATAGCAGGCAGCCAGCTCGACGCGGGCGGCCCATTCTGCGGGGGAGATGTTGGGAGTGGGGGTTGGCATTATTTCTTTCGATAAATAGGACTTACGCAAAAGGCCGCTGGCGTTGTTGCCTTGCCTTGTCGTGCTACTTGCCTTGTGGTGCTACTTGCACTGTCTGCGGCAATACGCCTAGCCAGCCGCCTTTTGCGTAAGTCCTGATAAAAAAGGGTGCAAGAATCCCGGCAGCCGAAAGGGCCGCCAGAAAAAATCTGCTGTGGGGAAAGTTATTGCGCCGAAGTGACTTATCGAAAATTACTTTTCAGTAAGCACTCCGGCGACCGGATTACTGAGCGAGCGCCCAGTGGTTGGCTTCGATCTTGACCATCACGCGCGCCCGGTTATCGAGTCCGCTGTGGTCGGTCTTGGTCATGTTGATGACGCCGTGAGAAACGGTCAGGTTCTTGACGTTTTCAATCGCGTCACGCAAAGCCTTGCGGAATTCCTTGGTGCCTGGCTTGGCAACCTTGAGGGCTTCCGGCAGTGCGCGTTGCAACAACAGACCGGCATCCCACAGATGGGCGCCGAAGGTGGTTACGCTGCCAGCACCGTAAGCGGCTTCGTATTTCTGGGTGTAGTCGAGGCCGGTTTTCTTGCTCGGGTTGCTGTCAGGCAGGAGCGCCGCCACCAGAACCGGACCGGCAGGAAGCAGCGTGCCTTCCACATCTTTGCCGCCCAGGCGCAGGAAGTCGTTGTTGGCGACACCATGCGTCTGATAGATCTTGCCCTTGTAGCCGCGCTCGCGCAGTGTGCGTTGTGGCAGCACGGCCGGGGTTCCCGCCGCGCCGATCAGGACTGCATCAGGATTGGCCGCAATGATTTTCAGGATCTGGCCGGTGACACTGGTGTCGTTGCGGTTATAGCCTTCATTAGCAACGATTTTCAGCTTGTGCAATTCGGTCTGTTTGGCGAACTCGCTATACCAGCCCTGGCCATAGCTGTCGCTGAAACCGATGTAAGCGACGGTCGCAATCTTGTCGACCACCATGCGTTCGACCACGGCGCTGGCCATGAGTGAATCGTTTTGCGGAGTCTTGAAGACCCACGCATGTTTGTCATCCATCGGTTCGATGATTTTGGCGCTGGCAGCGACCGAAATCATGGGTGTCTGCGTTTCGGCCACCACGTCGACCATCGCCAGCGAGTTCGGCGTAATCGACGAGCCGATGATGGCGTCGACATTTTCAGAAGCCAGGCGGCGAGTATTTTTTACTGCGGCAGTGGTGTCGGAGTTGTCGTCCAGGACGATGTATTCAACACTTTTCCCGCCGATCGTGGTGGGCAGCAGGCTGACCGTATTCTTTTGTGGAATGCCAAGCGAAGCAGCCGGACCGGTTGCGGAAATAATCACCCCGATTTTGATCTGTGCCTGTGCCGTCTGCGCCATCAGCGAGAGGGCTACGGCGACGAGCGATGCAATGAGGGTGGTGCGCTGGGTTAATGCCATGTTGTCTTCTCCGATTTATTTTAGTAATACGAGGGAACCGCTGATTAAGCTACTGCGCAGCGCTTATTCAATGGTTTCGCAAGCATTCTGCCAGCAAAAGAATGCCTCAACACAGGATTCCAACACAACTGAAGAATTTAAGTGTATTAGTAAGAGTTACTTAATAATAAGGCGGTGCCATTCTCTTCAGCTTGGCCTGTTCGCCATTCGAGCTAAGCCCGGCACTACGCAACCTGAGAGCGCTATGAACGGACCCAATCCGCAAAATAAACATCCGATGGAGGGCTTCCCACAAGTTTGCTTCATCAAAAATACGATCAGCAACCCGAATATCATCATCGGTGACTATACCTATTACGACGACCCGGAAGATGCGGAGAACTTCGAGCGCAATGTGCTTTATCACTTTCCTTTCATCGGCGACACGTTAGTGATCGGAAAATTTTGCGCTCTGGCGAAGGGGGTCAAATTCATCATGAACGGAGCCAATCACAAATTCACCGGCATTTCTACCTATCCCTTCCAGATTTTTGGGAACGGTTGGGAGACGGTGACGCCATCGCCGGGCGAACTGCCCTACAAGGGGGACACGGTGATCGGCAACGATGTGTGGATAGGCTATGAAGCCTTGATCATGCCGGGCGTCAGTATTGGCAACGGTGCCATCGTGTCCTCCCGTTCGGTAGTCACTGCCGATGTGCCGGCTTACACCATCGTTGGTGGCAATCCGGCCAGACTGATCAAAACGCGGTTCGCGCCCGAGGTGGTGGTCATGCTGGAAGCGATCGCATGGTGGAATTGGCCTGTCGACGTCATTACCCGTCATTTGGCGCTCATCGTTGCAGGGGATGTTGAGGCGCTTGCTGCCTGTCAAGAAGGCCACTGAAGCGCAAAAAATGTCGGCCATCTTTCATCGCAGGTAAAAAGAAAAAATTCATGGCACAACTCCGATTTACCCCGCGCCAGCTCGACGCCTTCATCACGGTAGCCGACATGCGCAGTTTCACCGCCGCCAGCCAGCGCCTGTCCCTGAGCGCTTCGGCAGTCAGCCAGTTGATTGCCGAGCTGGAACAAACGATCGGTTTCCGGCTGTTTGATCGCAGCACGCGGCTGGTGTCCTTGTCGTCGGCCGGCAAGGAATTCCTGGCGTCGGCGGAAACGGCGGTGAAACACTTGCGGCAAGCTGAATCGGCCGCCGCCGATGTGCGCAACCGGGCCGCTGGCGTAGTGCGCATTGCCGCGCCGATGGTGCTGGCGAGCGTGATGTTGCCGGAGGCGATTCAGGCTTATCAGCAGAAGCAGCCGAAAGTCGTGGTACGTATCCGCGATGCGTCCGTGGAGCGGCTGGTCGATATGGTGGCCAGTGGCGACGCCGATCTGGCGGTCGGACCGGATCGCGCCACCGGCGACGAGGTGCAGCGGCATTTGCTGTGCGAGAGTGCCTGGGTGCTGTGGTGCGCGTACGGGCATCCGTTAGCGGCAAAGCCCGAGCTGCGCTGGAGCGATCTGCGCAATACGCCCTTGGTGGCGGCCGGGCGCGACCATGAGCGCAATGTCGCGCAGATGAGCGATTCGCTGCCGGAGGATCAACGCATCGGCAATATCGACGTGGTGGACAACATCACTACCGCGCTGGGCATTGCCCGTGCCGGACTGGCAGCGACGCTGTCGCCCGAATATGTCGGCGCACTGGCCCGACCGCTGGGACTGACGATGCGCCGCGTGGTCGATCCTGAAATCATGCGCTATCTCTGCTTATATCAGCCAGTGCGCCGGGCGACATCACCGGCAGCAGAAGGCTTTGCCGAGCATCTGAGCGAGTGGCTGCCGCAATGGAATAAGGAAAACGGGGCGGCGTGAGCGACTGGTCATTGGGGGATCATTGCCACTTCATTGTGACGGGGATGTCAACGCGCAGCAGGTTCTAAGCCGATGCCAGGATGGCGTTGACCTGCGCGGCCGAGGGAATCGGTGCCACTGCGCCATATCCGGTAGTCGATAAGGCGGCGCAGACATTGGCGTAGCGCGCGGCAAGGAAGGGATCGTCGCCAGCCACCAAACGGGCGATCAACGCGCCGCCAAAACAGTCGCCGGCACCGGTAGCGTCGAAGGCTTCGACCGGGTAGGGCGGTATCAAGCGCCGCTCGTCGGGCGTGGCGACATAGCAACCTTCTGCACCGAGCTTGAACGCCACCAGCCCGATGCCGTACGACAGCAGCGTATCGACAATCGCATCGCGCTCATCCAGACCAGTCAGCAAGCTGACATCGTCCCAGCTCGGCAGGCAAATGTCGCACAAAGAAAAGGCGGCGCGCATTTGTTCGCGAGCGCGTTCCAGCGGCCAGAGTTTGAGTCGCAGATTGGTGTCGAGTGAGGTGCGTACACCGTGCTGACGCGCATGTGCCATCGCGGCCAGACCGGCGTCGCATGCCGAGGCGCTGATCGCCAGACTGATGCCGGACAGATGCAGCACTTTGGCTTCGGCGATGGCTTGCAGTGGTAATTGCGCCGTGGTGTAGCGACTGGCGGCAGAACCGGCGCGCGCATAGCTGAAGTGATGGCCGTTGCTGTCGTGCGAAACGAAATACAGGCCGGTGGCGGCTTGCGCATCGTCACTGACATGGCTGGCATCGACTTGTTCGGTGCGCCACAGGTCGCGCAACTGCTGACCGAAAATATCGTTGCCTAGCGCGCTGATATAGCCGCTGCGCGCACCTTGCCGGGCGGCGGCGATGCAGAAATTGGAAGTGTCACCGCCAAAGCCCTGCAAATACAGGCGCGGATCGTGAGTGCGCTGGTTGAATTCCACCATCGCCTCACCGTAAGCGAGAATGTCTGTCGTCATGGTTGTCGGGTGTTGTTGCTCAAAGGAAGGCGGCGCTGATTAATCGGTTGCCCTGATTTTGCTTTGTTTTTGCGTTATTTATTGCACTCGATCAGACCTTGCTTAGAAGTAGGTCTGGATCACATCGGTCACGTCATACCGGGCATTGACGACAGCGATCTGACGCCATTTGTCGAAAGTCAGGCAGGGATGGGAAATGTCGAAGCCGAGCATGTCGCCGACCTGGATGTCGTCGCCTTCTGCAATTTGCAGATAGGCGTGCTGATCCATCATGCCGGTTACTTGCCAGTGCGCCGGCGTGGCGATCGGTGCCGCATGGCCGGGACGAAAATGCAGAACGGGCAACGGCAAGCCGGCATCGAATGCGGCGTCACGCTTGCCGAGGGCAATGATGGCTTTGCCGGATTCAGGAATCGATTGCACGTAAGCCCACAATTGCAAGGCGGGTTGCAGTTCGGTGCGCATTTTGCGGGCAATGGGATTGCGTGTCTGGATTTGCGCCTGCGCTGCGCGGTAGATGCCAACGTCATGCGTGAGGTAGCAACCGGGACGCAGCACCACATCCAGCGGCAGGCCGATGTCGGTCTTGGCGAATTCTTCCGCGACCACGTCGTACCAGGCAGAACCGGCACCGGTCAGGATCACCGGCCGTTCCGCAGCGCGGGCGGCAAAGCGGCCTTCTTGCGCCAGTTGTTGGGCGCAGGTTACGGCGTATTGCAGGAAATGGCGGATGTCCGCCTCCTCCTTGAGTACGCCTTCATAGACTTCGATGCCCGCCAGGACGATGTGGCCGGGCCAGCGTGCAATCGCCTCGACGACCGCCTTTAACTGTGCGTCATTGCGCACACCGGTGCGGCCGCCATCGACGCCCAGTTCCAGCAACACATGCAGGCTTTGTCGTCGCGCCTGAAAAAATGCGCCCAATTGATCGACGCTGCGTGCGGAATCGACCAGACAGCAAAAATCGAAAGAAGGATCGTTCATCAGCTCCGAGATGATCGCCTTGTTTTGCTTGCCGACCAGTTGATTGGCCATGATCACGCGTCGTACGCCGTGGTGATAAGCCACCCGTGTTTGCTGCGCTGTGGCCAGCGTGATACCCCATGCGCCGCCCGCAAGTTGGCGAGCAAACAGTTTGGGTGCCATCGTGGTTTTGCCGTGTGGTGCCAGCTTGACGCCGTATTCGCTGACGAATTGCTGCATCCACTGCAAATTGTGCGACATGCGCTCTTCGGACAGAATCGCGGCCGGCAGGCTGAGGTCTTCACGCAGCAGGTTCCAGTGCAGCGCACTGACTTCAGCGGCGGGTATGGTTTGCTGAAACGAGCCCAATCCTTTGTTCAGAGAATCGATCATCGGGTTCGTCAGTGCTGCGTGATAGTTTGTAACATTCATTTGATTAAATCTTTCTGATAATTCAATTGACGCAATCATATCCTTGAAATTACTATGCGAAAAGAATGTTACAAAGTAACATTTGTTTAATTATAGCCAAGCGGCGCAACCAACGGGGCACTTGTGGAGCAGACACCTCATTCATTCGATATCGTTTCCCGCATCGCCGAGCGTAGCGGGCAATTGCGTCAGGCCGAACAAAAAGTGGCGCAGGCGATTCTGAGCGATTTGCCGTTTGCCGCCAGCGCAAGCATTCAGACGCTGGCGAAGCAGGCCGAAGTCAGCGAAGCCAGCGTGACCCGTTTTGCCAAAGCCATCGGTTGTCGCGATGTGCGCGAACTGAAGATGAAACTGGCGCAGGCCGCCGCCATCGGGCAGCGATTCTTGCGCACAGCCAGTCCAGTCGTCGCAGATGAAGCGCCGCAGATTGCCGACATCATTTATGCCGATATTCACAAGGTGCTGGAGGTCAATCGCAGCTTGTTGAGTCAGGAAGGCATGCGGCAAGCGGTGCAATGGCTGTCGCAGGCGCGCATGATTTATTCCTTTGGCATGGGCGGCGGCTCGACCATGATGTCGGATGAGGCGCGTTACCGGCTGGTTCGTTTGGGCCGCCCGGTCGCGACCTACCACGATGCCTTGCTGCAAAGAATGGTGGCGGCGACGCTTAATAAAAACGATGTGGTGCTGGCTTTTTCGACCACCGGCAATGTGCCCGAACTCAACTCCAGTTGCGCGGTGGCGAAAGAATATGGTGCGCGGGTCGTGGCAATTACCGCGCTGGGCTCGCCGCTGGCAGCGATGGCCGATGTGCTGCTGCCGCTGAAGTCGCTGGAAACCGATTTCATTTTCAAGCCATCTTCTTCGCGCTACGCCATGATGATGGTGCTCGATGTGTTGATGGCCGAGCTGGCGGTGCAGCAGAAAGAACATAGCCAGGAATTGTTGCGCCGCCTGAAATTCACGCTGGATGCGCATCGCGGCGGTGGTAACCGTGAGCCTTTGGGAGATTGATATGCAACATGATTCTAGCGTTCCGGCCGGACGGATTTGCGACACTTTAATTCGCAATGTGTCTGTGATTGACGGCAGCGGCAATGCGCCTTTCATGGCCGATGTTGCCCTTGCTGGCGGCCGTATTCTGCATATCGCTGTGGCCGGCACTGGTATCGATTCTGATGCGGACTGGCAGGCGCAGCACATCATTGATGGTGCGGGCAAAGTATTGAGCCCCGGATTTATCGATGTCCACACGCATGACGATACCAATGTGATCCGTATGCCGGGCATGCTGCCCAAGCTGTCGCAAGGCGTCACTACCGTGGTGGTCGGCAATTGCGGCATCAGCGCCGCACCGGTCAGTTTGAAGAATGAACCGCCGGACCCGATGAACCTGTTGGGCAAGGCCGGGGATTTTACTTATCCGACGTTTGCCAGTTATGTCGAGGCTATTCATCAGGCGCAGCCATCGGTCAATGTGGCCGCACTGGTAGGGCACACAGCCTTGCGCAGCAATCAGATGGACCGCCTCGACCGCGCCGCGACCGAAGCGGAAATCGCCGCCATGTGTAGTCAGTTGCGCGAAGCGCTGGAGCATGGTGCGTTGGGACTCAGCACCGGACTGGCGTATGGCAATGCCATGCAAGCGCCGACATCGGAAGTGCTGGCGCTGGCCGCACCGCTGGCCGATGCCGGCGCAATTTATGCGACCCATTTGCGCAGCGAATTCGCCGATATTCTGGAGGCGATGGAAGAAGCCTTCCGCATCGGCAAACATGCGCGCGTCGCGGTGGTGATCTCGCATCTGAAATGCGCCGGTGTCGAAAATTGGGGGCGCAGCGGCGAAGTGCTGCAAGCGCTGGAGCAGGCGCAGCGTTATCAGCCGGTCGGTTGCGATTGCTATCCGTACACCGCCAGTTCTTCTACGCTGGACTTGAAACAGGTGACCGATACCATCGACATCCGCGTGACCTGGTCCGAGCCATTTCCTGCCATGGGAGGCAAGCTGCTGGCCGATATTGCGAAGGAATGGCAGCTCGATCTTGTTACCACTGCACGCCGTTTGCAGCCGGCCGGCGCGGTGTATCACTGCATGCTGGATGAGGACGTCAACCGTATTCTGAATCATCCGGCGACTGTCATCGGTTCTGACGGTTTACCGAACGACCCCTTTCCACATCCGCGCTTGTGGGGCGCATTTCCCCGCGTGCTGGGGCATTACAGCCGCGAACAAAAATTGTTTCCGCTGACTGTGGCCATCCGCAAGATGACGGGTTTGTCGGCGGAGCGTTTTGGTCTTCTTGAGCGCGGTCTGGTGCGTGCCGGTTTTTGGGCCGACCTGGTGCTGTTCGATCCCGAAACTGTGCGCGATGCCGCCACCTTTGACGATCCCATGCAGCCTGCCGAGGGCATTGAGGCGGTGTGGGTGAACGGTGTTTTGTCGTATCTGGGCGGGAGTAAAAAAGAAGCGACCGGCTTGCGGGCCGGACGGTTTTTAGCGCGGCAGACAGGGCTTCGTCCTGTTGCCGCAAGGTGATTTTTTGAACGATGACACTTCGATGAAGGCTTGGGTACAACTATGACAATCAAACGATACGGTGTTGAGGGCGGTTCAGGAACCGGCGGCCAGCATTTGCCTTTCGCTCGTGCGGTAGAAGCAGATGGCTGGCTGTATGTGTCGGGACAGGTGCCGATGGAAAACGGCGAAGTGATTGACGGCGGCATCATCGCGCAGTCGCACAAGGCGATTCAGAACGTGATGGCGATCATGAAAGAAGTCGGTTATGGCCCTGAACATGTGGTACGGTGCGGCGTTTGGCTGGACGATGCGCGTGATTTTCCTTCCTTCAACCGGGTGTTCAAAGAATACTTTGGCGCGAATCCACCGGCGCGTGCTTGCGTGCAGTCCAGCATGGTGGTCGATTGCAAGGTGGAAGTCGATTGCATCGCTTATAAAAAATAAGCGAAGAATAAGCGCAAGGCTGGAATGAACGCACAACAGCAATTAACAATTCAAATAATGATAATCAGGAGAATGTGATGGAGATGGTTCAGGGAACTAGCTTGCTTTTGTATGCGGCAGTGGCGGTGGTGGCACTGGTGGTGCTGATTGCCAAATTCAAAATGAATCCGTTCATTGTGTTGATCCTGGTATCACTGATTCTGGGCTGGGCGGTTGGCATGCCGATGACCGGCATCGTCAAGTCGTATGAAACCGGCGTCGGCGGCGCTCTGGGGCATATCGCACTGGTGGTCGGGCTGGGTACCATGTTCGGCAAGATGATGGCGGAGTCGGGCGGAGCCGAGCAGGTCGCCAATACGCTCATTCGCGTTTTCGGACCAAAACGTGTGCACTGGGCCATGATGGTGGTGGCGCTGATCGTCGGTCTGCCGGTCTTTTTTGAAGTCGGTTTCGTGCTGTTGATTCCGATTGCGTTCAATGTGGCAAAGCGCACCGGAACTTCGATGATCATGGTCGGCATACCTATGGTGGCGGGTTTGTCGGTGGTGCATGGTTTGATTCCGCCGCATCCCGCGGCCTTGTTTGCGGTGACGGCTTACAACGCCGATATCGGCCGCACTATTTTGTACGCGCTGATTGTGGGTATTCCTACTGCTATCGTAGCCGGGCCTTTGTTTGCCAAACTGGCCAACCGCTATGTTTCGCCCAATCCCGATAATCCATTGATTGCGCAATTTGTCGATGAAGGAAAGAAGGATCGTCCGCTGCCGGGTTTTGGCATCACGATCTGCACCATTTTGTTGCCGGTGGCGCTGATGCTGCTCGGTAGCTGGGCCGATGTGTTCTTTGCGCCGAAAAGCTTCCCCAATGAATTTTTGCGACTGATAGGAAATTCGGTGATCGCGCTGTTGATTGCTACGCTGGTCAGTTTTTATACCTTCGGCAAAGCGCGCGGCTTCGATCGTGAAGCTATCCTCAAATTCACCACGACCTGTCTTGCGCCTATTGCCGGGATTACTCTGCTCGTCGGTGCCGGAGCCGGGTTTGGCCGGATACTGATCGATGGTGGCGTTTCCAAGGCAATCGTCGAACTGGCTACCAATGCGCATTTGTCGCCGCTGTTGCTGGGGTGGTTCGTGGCGGCGCTGATTCGTGTCGCGACGGGTTCTGCCACGGTGGCAATGACGACAGCCTGCGGCATTGTGGCGCCTATCGTGACTGCCGCTGGCGTGAGCGTCAGGCCGGAACTGATGGTGCTGGCGACCGGCGCGGGTTCGCTGATTTTGTCGCACGTCAACGATGGTGGCTTCTGGCTGGTGAAAGAGTATTTCAACATGACCGTGACGGAAACCTTCAAGACCTGGACCGTGTTGGAAACAATTATTTCGATCATGGCATTGTTGCTGACGCTGGCTCTGGCGACGATAGTTTGATGGATGTTGCTGGCGTGGTTCAGTAAAGATCACTGAGGGAGTGGGCGGAATAATAACCGCCCACTTCTTTTTGCACGTCGTACTTTCAGTGCGAAGATAAGCGCCACACTTCATTAGAGCTTCCCTATATACTTTTTGCTTTGGGGGCCTCTGATTCAGCTACTGCGCGACTCCATCTCAGGACTGCGATGCTCATCGTACTCAAGTACGATTGCGCTTTTTATCCTGATTGCGCCGCTCGCTACGCTTACTCAGAGGCTCCTTAGTAAATCCAAAATAGGACAGCCGCATGAATCCCATCCATGACCCGCAGATGACGTCCGAAGAATGCCTCAGTTTCATGCAGGGGGTGGACTTCGGATCGATCTTTACTCCCGATCTGCAAGTGTCGCACTTGCCCTTTCTTTTCAAGGAGGATGGCAAGTACGCTTACGCGCATTTTGCCCGCGCCAATCCGCAGGCGGCAGTGATTGACGGGTCGGCCTGTCTGATGAGTTTCTTGGGCGCGCACACCTATATATCGACGAAATATTATGTCCGTGAGCAAGCCGTTCCGACCTGGAACTATGCCGCATTGACCGTCAAAGGCGTGGCGCATGTACAGACGCATGAAGAGCTTCTGGCTTCGCTCGATGAGATGCTGGAACGCTTCCAGCCTTCTTTATTGTCGGATAAGGTCACGCTTCCCGATGAATATAGAAATCAGCTCAGCAAGGGCATCATCGGCGTGAAGATCGATATTACGCAGATCAGCGGCAAGGCGAAATTCGGGCAGCATCGCAGCATGGAAGATCAGCAAAGCGTGATTTCTCATCTGCTGCAGGGGAGTGAACACGATAAGCAATACGCGACATTTGTCAGGGACTGGCTTGGTACTAACCGGGGTTTGTCCGTTTAAAACTGTGTATTGATGAAAACAAAAAGCACGTCGGCGCTATAACGCGTCGGCGTGCTTTTTTTTATTTCTTGATACGGGGATCAGGGAAACAATTTCTGACTAAGCAATTACGCGGCGCATCTGCTTAATCAAATGTTCCTTTAGGCCAGCGTCAGTTCAACTTCAATGTTGCCGCGAGTTGCGTTCGAATACGGGCAAACCTGATGTGCTGCATCGATCAGATCTTGCGCCACAGCGCGGTCCAGACCCGGCAAATGAATGACCAGTTTGGCGGCGATGCCGAAACCTGCCGGGATGGGGCCGATGTCGATGCTGGCATCAATAGCAGCATCCGCCGGTACGGTCACTTTTTTCACGCCTGCGACGTGCTTGAGTGCGCCCATGAAGCACGCGGAATAGCCGGCGGCAAACAATTGTTCTGGATTAGTGGCTGTTCCTGCGCCGCCCATTGCTTTTGGCGGGGAGAGCTTGACGTCGAGCAGGCCATCGTCGGAGACCGAGTGACCATCGCGGCCGCCGGTAGTGTGTGCGTGGGCTGTGTAGAGGACTTTGTCGAGTTTGGTTGTCATGGTATTTCCTTTGGTGAATGAAGGGGTGAGTGAATGAATTGACAGGTGCAAGGATTCTAAAACTCAGGCGGTCAGGCGGGCGCGGAGTGCCTGTATGTCCTGGCTGAGTGAAAGTAATTCAGGTAAGCCGCATTGCGTCAGGTTGGCGACGCAAGTAGGAATGGTGGTGGCGTCTGCCTTAAGACTAACACCTGCTGGCGTGAGGCGGATGCGGACCCGGCGTTCATCCTCCGTATCGCGCAAGCGGGTGATGAGGCCAGCCGTTTCCAGTCGCTTAAGCAGCGGAGTCAAGGTGCCGGAGTCGAGGAAAAGACGCTCGCCGATTTCCGAGACCATCAAGCCGTCGGTTTCCCACAAGACCAGCATCACCACGTATTGCGGATAGGTCAGACCCAGTTCCGCAAGCAGTGGTTTATAGAGCTTGGTCATGGCCAGCGAGGTCGAATACAGCGCGAAGCAAAGCTGATTGTCGAGGAGCAGAGCCGGATTGTTGGCGGGTTTTTTCTTGGGCATGTGTCAATTGTAGTTCGCAATTAGATTGCGTGCAATATAATTATTTCCATGCGAAAACTCTGCTGATGCAAGGCTGTGATCAATCGGCTGTGACTCAGCGGCTTCGACCCAGCGACTTTGACCCAGTGGCTGCGATCAATCAGCTGCGATCAAGCGACTTCGACCCAGCGCACCGTTGGCACCCACTTCAAAGTAGTGATCATTCCGAGTCGTGCGAGGAATTCCCCGCAAGTCTTACCAGAGTTGCGCTCCTTGTTGCGCTCCTTGTTGTGCTCATTGTTGTGCTCATTGTTGTGTTCTATGGCTCTGCGGCGATTCGCTTGCTGGCAAAAGATTTGATATTGGATCGGGAATACCTTGCGATCCGGTTAGCTATGAATGGTCTTGTGTCCAGTTGGTCAATGGAAATGCGTCTGGCAAAGATGTCCTTTTAATAGTGAAAGAATTCAATACTCTTTCTGGAGTGAAATTTAATATTTCTTCTTGATAATTATTTATTATAAAAAAATAAAATAAATTTACTGCGTTATTATTTTATTGTTTATTGTATGGTGGCGTGGATCTTCATACAGGCGTTAAAATAATATCCATATTATTTTTTTCATGCACTTTTTAAAGCCTCGATTATATATTGGGAGAATGTGCTGTGATATCTCATCAGTTAATGAATTTCTTACTAGCTTTACTCATTTTTGTTTTAATTCATTTTGCATTTAAGAAATATATATGGGGATTGTTGGTGCATTATGTGTTTAAAAGACCCATCTCGGATATTTCAAAATCGTTTTCCATGCTGCTTATTTATCTCGCCAGCGGCGCTTTGTATATCCATTATTCTTATGGGGTCGAGTATTCCAATTTTTTCGTCCTTTCAGGGGTTTCACTGGCAATACTCGGTTTTGCTTTGCAAAAAATATTGCTGGATGCTTTCTCAGGAATACTGTTGTCTTTAGATCCTCCTTTTAGGTTGTTGGATAACGTGAAAATAGGGGATGAGCGAGGCAAAGTTTTAAATATTGGTTGGCGGGCAACTACCGTTCTTAGTGAGAACAATAATATTGTTTTTTTGCCTAACGGTAATGTGGCAACTGCCAAGGTTATTAATTATAGTTTGCCCTCCTCAATGGGGCGGGATAGATTCGAATTTTCGGTCGATCATTCAGTTCCCTATGAAGTAGTAAAAGCAGCAATAATGCAGGGAGTAAAAAAGCCAATTGCTTGCGGGCAGATAGTTGGTACGCCGGAGCCATTTTTGTTGCACGAGAAAATGGTGAATTATTTTAATGGGACGATTTGTCTTTATTCACTTAACTATTACTTTGATGTTTCTGTCGTTCCAATTTATATAGCGAATCACGAAGTATCGAAAGCGGCTATCGTTGCCCTCAAGAATGCCGGAATTCCCCTCGCCATTTTGTCGCCCGAAGAGAAAGAAGCGGCTTTCAGGGTCGCTAGTGAACGAGCAAAAGTCTCTGGCGCAAAAACCGAACCAGTCAAGGAGGGGCCGCTGCTCGATAGCGAGATCATGATAGTTGACGCTTCATGGAAGTTGTTGACGCCAGTGGCAACCGAGTTTGCGCAAATTTTCTATCAGAATCTATTTGAAGCCTATCCGCATCTCAGGGAGCTTTTCCGTACCGATGCAGCGGAGCAGCAAAAGAAACTGATTGCCATGCTGGGTGTAATCGTCAGGGGGGCCAAAGATATAGAAGCGCTCTTGCCTATCGTGCAAGAACTTGGCGTCAGGCATGTCGCTTACGGCGTCAAGGACGAACATTATGCGATGGTCGGTGCTTCCCTGATAAAAGCTTTCGATGATGTGCTGGGCGATCAGTTCACAGAGGAAATCAAGGCGGTATGGCTGAAGGTCTATGGCTTGTTAAGCAATGCGATGTTGCGTGTTCCTGCGCCTGCAGAGGCCTGATCAGGCTTTGAGATAAGCGTCTGGCTAGCGCCTGCTGGCAGGCCATTGGTGAGATGCCCTGGTTTTTTTTGTGGGGAAATTCCGGCACAGCGGCAGGCATCGTCTGTCGCTGCTGTCGTTCCTTGCCTACGGATCCGACGCATATTAACGCCCCGGCATTGTGTCGCTGCGGGTCTCTGCGTTTAGTTTGTAAAAAATAAAAATGACGGTGGTTTTTTTCAGGGAAGAGGTAACTCCCTGATTCAAGATGTGCCGACGTACAAAATTGTGCGTGGCCTCAAAGTTCAATTTCAGCCGCGTCGATACCTACATTTTTCGCAGCGACAAACATTGATCAGGCACATTCGGATGTTGCCGAAAGCAAATGAACTAAAGGCGTAGGCACGCTGGTAGTGGTAAGCTAAATTGATTAGAGTGCGCCTCGGCGTGAAAAACTCCGAACGAATCTCGTCAGGAGACTGAGTGGAAATTAATCAAATGCAAGAACCGGAACAATACGATCTGGTGGTGGTGGGTGGTGGTATCAACGGCGTTGGCATTGCACGAGATGCGACAGGCCGCGGTCTGCGCGTACTGTTGTGCGAGAAAGATGATCTTGCCGAACACACCTCCTCCGCCAGCACCAAACTGATTCATGGCGGCTTGCGTTACCTGGAGTATTACGAGTTCGGTCTCGTGCGCAAGGCACTCAAGGAGCGTGAAGTATTGCTGCGGCTGGCACCTCACATTATCTGGCCTTTGCGTTTCGTGATGCCGCATGTAGCCAGCTTGCGCCCGGCATGGATGATCCGCCTCGGTCTTTTTTTATACGATCACCTGAGCCACCGCGAACTGTTACCCGCTTCGCGCGGCATCAATTTGCGACGCCATCCTGCGGGCGTGCCGCTGGTCGATTTACTGGTGCGCGGCTTTGTGTATTCCGATGCCTGGGTCGATGACGCCCGTCTGGTCGTGCTTAATGCCCTAGATGCAAAAGAGCGCGGCGCAACGATTCTCACCCATACCTATTTTGTTTCGGCTGAACGCGAGGCCAGCAGTTGGCGCATCCAGTTGCGTAGCGATGGGCAGCCGGAAAAAACGATACAAGCGCGGGCTATCGTCAACGCCGGTGGTCCCTGGGCCAGCAATCTGCTGCAACAAAATATGGGACAGACCGAGCATGCTGAATTACGCCTGGTCAAAGGCAGTCACATCATTACTCGCAAATTGTTCGATCACGATCACGCTTATATTTTTCAGAATCCTGATAAACGCATCATCTTCGCGATTCCTTATGAAAATGAATTCACGCTGATCGGCACCACCGATTTAGAGTATCGAGGCGATCCGAGCAAGGTCAGCATTTCGCCGGAAGAAGTGAGCTACCTGTGCGACGCGGTTAATACCTATTTTGTAAAGCCGATTACGCCGGCTGATGTGGTCTGGAGTTATTCCGGTGTGCGTCCTTTGCTGGCGGAGGAGGATGCGTCCAATCCCTCGGCCGTCACACGGGATTACCATCTTGACGTCGATGCGCCAGAAAATCAGGCCCCCTTGTTGTCGGTGTTCGGCGGAAAAATCACCACCTACCGTCGTCTTGCTGAGGATGCCCTGGACTTGCTTGCCGGCCCATTGGCAATCGAGCAGCCAGCCTGGACCGGCAAGGCAGCACTGCCGGGAGGGGACCTGCCCGGTGGCGACTTCGATGCCTTTCTGGCGGGCTTCGTGGCCCGTCATCCGTGGCTGCCGGCTTCCTTGGCCAAACGCTATGCGCGCGCTTATGGCAGCCGTGCCGAACGACTTCTGGGCAGCGCTGATTCTATGGAAACTCTGGGTGAAGAACTGAGCCCGGGCCTGTTTGAAATGGAAGCGCTTTATCTGATGGACCAGGAATGGGCTATCAGTGCCGACGATATCCTTTGGCGTCGCACCAAACTGGGCTTGCATGCTACTGCGCTGTCGCAGCAACGCCTTGCCGACTGGCTCACCGCACAATCTGAAAGAACCGCCACGCTGGCTCAATAGCGTGATCCGGCGTCGCTTCGGCGGGCGCTGATGCCTCCTCTAAGAACCCACCTGAAAAGTGGTGCAGGCGACACAATCTCCGGGAAAGAAAAGCAGTCGTACGCAAGTGCGGCGACTATTGCTGTTCATTGCAGCTCGGGGATTGTGCCGCGCATTGCTTCATCAGATGTGCGCTGACAGAGCGGGGGAAAAATCCACATATCCGTAAATAACCATCATTTTTTGAGGTGATACAAATGGAGAAGACAAACATGGAAGGTCAATACATTCTTTCACTCGACCAGGGGACGACCAGCTCGCGTGCCGTGCTGTTCGATCACGCTGGCGATATCGTATCGGTCGCGCAAAAAGAATTCAGACAGATTTATCCCAAGCCGGGTTGGGTCGAGCATGATCCGCAAGAAATCTGGTCGACCCAGGCTGGCGTAGCCGCAGAAGCGGTCACGCATGCAGGACTCAACGGCGCATCGATTGCCGCCATCGGTATCAGCAATCAGCGCGAAACCACTATCGTCTGGGATCGTGAAACTGGTCGTCCGGTTTACAACGCGATTGTCTGGCAGGACCGTCGTACTGCGGAGTTTTGTGATGACTTAAAACAGCGCGGGATGGAAGATATGGTCAGGGCGAAAACGGGCCTGCCTATCGACTCCTATTTTTCCGGCACCAAGATCCGCTGGATTCTGGATAATGTTTCCGGCGCGCGCGAACGCGCCAAGCAAGGCAAACTCTGCTTCGGTACGGTGGATAGCTGGCTGATATGGAATTTCACTAAACATGAACTGCATGTCACCGATGTCACCAATGCCGCGCGCACCATGCTGTTTAACATTCACACGCTGGAGTGGGATGACGAGCTGATCGACATGCTGGAAATCCCGCGCAGCATGCTGCCCGAAGTGCGCTCGTCCTCTGAAATTTACGGCAAGACCAAGACCACCGTATTTGCCTCCGCGATTCCCCTGGCGGGCATTGCCGGCGATCAGCAGGCGGCTTTGTTCGGGCAAATGTGCACTCAGCCCGGGATGGTAAAAAATACCTATGGCACCGGCTGCTTCCTGGTGATGAATACCGGGAACAAGCCCGTCGAATCCAAAAATAATCTCATCACTACCGTGGCCTGGAAGATCGGGGATCAGGTCAACTATGCCTTGGAGGGCAGTATCTTCATCGGCGGCGCAGTAGTGCAATGGTTGCGTGACGGCCTGGGAATCATCCACAACGCATCGGAAATCGAAGCCTTGGGACGGTCGGTACCGAACAGCGATGGCGTGTATCTGGTGCCGGCATTTGTGGGTCTTGGCGCTCCGCACTGGAACGCGCGCGCCCGCGGCACGATGTTCGGACTGACCCGTGGCACGACATCGGCGCACGTTGCCCGAGCAGCGCTCGACAGTATCGCCTACCAGTCACACGATGTGCTCAAGGCCATGGAAGCCGACCTGGGTTACAAGATCAATGAATTGCGGGTCGATGGCGGTGCGGCGGCGAATGATCTGCTCATGCAGTTTCAATCCGACATTCTCGGCGTCGATGTGATCCGGCCCAAGATTACCGAAACGACTGCACTCGGCGCGGCCTATCTGGCCGGACTGGCGGTGGGCTACTGGAAGGACATCGAAGAAATTCAGGGCCAGTGGGAACTCGATCATCGCTTCACACGCGGCTTGGAAGCCAGTGAGACTAAGACGCTGCTCAACGGTTGGAAGCGGGCGATCAATGCCAGCAAGGTCTGGGCCGACACAGTCTGAAAGAGTGCCTGACAATTTCCTAAGCAACATCTGATTAGGCTATTGGCGGTGCAAGTTCAGCATCAGCGATGCTGTCCGTACCTGAGTGCGGCAGCACGCATTTCCTTTGCTTGCGCCGTCCACACTACTTATTCAGCGATCCCATAATAGCAATGGAGCATGATCATGATGAGTCCCCTGTTTGCTGAATTTGTTGGAACCGCTATGCTGGTTCTGTTGGGCGAAGGTGTCGTTGCCAATGTCCTGTTGAAGAAAACCAAGGGCCATGACAGCGGCCTGATAGTGATCGCCATCGGTTGGGGTATGGCGGTTTTTGTTGCGGTACTGTGTACGGCTGCGGCTAGCGGAGGTCACCTCAATCCGGCCGTGACATTCGCACTGGCGCTGGCCGATAAATTCCCATGGGATCAGGTACCCGCTTATATCGCGGCGCAGATGGCCGGTGGCATGGTCGGTGCGCTGTTGGTATGGCTGGTCTACCGCGATCACTTCGAGGCGACTGCGGATGCCGACGCCAAACTCGCGGTGTTCTGCACCGGCCCGGCCATCCGTAACACGCCGTTCAATGTGCTATCGGAAGTTGTCGCCACCTTCGTTCTGGTGTTTGCCGTGCTCAATATGGCCGCGCCGCGCTTCGGTCTGGGCGCGATGAACGCTTTGCCGGTCGGGTTGCTGGTGCTGGGTATCGGTGTGTCGCTTGGCGGTACCACTGGCTATGCGATGAGCCCGGCCCGCGATCTTGGCCCACGCATCATGCATGCGATTCTGCCTATTTCTGGTAAGCGCGATAGTGACTGGCGTTATGCCTGGGTGCCGGTAGTCGGTCCATTAATCGGTGCGGCATTGGCCGCATTGCTATTCAAGGTCAATTTTTAACGGAAGCTTTTAACAGAAGCTTTTAACGGAATTTTTTATTGGGAGTTCGCTGCATTCAGAATGTCTTGCGCTATTGCGACGACCCAGAGCGCATGGGCCGGATGCAGCAGCGCAAGGACATCCTAGTGCGCGACATTGATGCGACCGGAGAATGTCTGCTAACGTCGTTTTGCCAGAATGCTCAGAGCCGCTACCGCATTGACTTTCGCGCCAATCGGGATGGCGGCGAGGTCGACGAAGAAATCGGAGTTATGGTTGGAGTAAGGGGCCTCTTTCCCTGCTGCACGGGCTTTGGTGAATAAGTCCAGCGGCGCAACGCCTATCATCATTAAGACATAGGGCGTATTGAGCGAGCGGAATACTTCCTGAAAATCTTCAGACCCCATCACGGCCGGGAATTGGTCGATGACCTTGCCCTTGCCCATGAGCGCCTCTAGCGAGATGTTGATCTTCTCCACCAGGGCTTTGTTGTTGACCAGTGGCCCGGCGTTGCCCTTCATTACACGCGTCGGCATTTTGTCGGCGCTGACCCCTGCGGCAATCGCGACGCCATTATTGATGTCGTCGATTCGTTTGAGCATCTGCTCACGCACTTCTTTTGTAAACCAGCGCAAATTGAGCTTGAGTACCGCGCTCTCGGGAATCACATTGTTGTCTCGTCCGGCAACGATGGCTCCGACTGTCACTACGGCTGCGGCCTGCGGATCGAGGTTGCGGCTAACGATGGTTTGATAGGCCAGTACTGCCTGCGCCGCCATCACCACCGGATCGATTGTTGCCTGTGGCGAAGAGCCATGACCGCCGATTCCCTTGAACGTAATATCGAGCTGATCGACACCCGCCATGCGCACGCCCGGCGAACTCGACAGATAGCCCAACGGCCCCGGCGCAGTATGCGAACCGAAGGCGTAATCGGGTTGTGGGAAGCCGCGTTGCCATAGATTGTCATCGACCATGGCCTGCGCACCGAGGCCGACTTCTTCGGCCGGTTGAGCATAAACCACCAGTGTTCCCGACCAGTCGGACGAGAGCGCAACCATGGTCTTGGCCAGGCCGAGCAACCAGGTCACATGCGCGTCATGGCCGCAGGCATGCATGACGTCAATCTCGCTGCCATCGGCCAGATGTTGTTTGGCGGTGGCGGCGTAGGGCAGCCCGGTTGCCTCGCGTACCGAATTCGCATCCATGTCAGCGCGGAACCAGACAGTGGGCCCGGGACCATTTTTGAATACGCCAACCACCCCGGTTTGGCCTATTTTTTCCGTCACAGAAAACCCAAGCGACCTGAGGTCTTTAGCGACGATCGCTGCTGTGCGCGTCTCGGTAAAGCCTATTTCCGGGTGCTGGTGCAAATCCTTGAAGATGGCAGTAAGACGCGCTGTATCGGCATCGACTGCTTTATTGACACGGGCAATCAACGCGGTCGGAATTGCTGCCTCAACCGAGGCATGCGACGTTTGCGCCAGAACACTCGTTGTTAAGAACAAGCATGCAAGGGAGAAAGGGAGTTGAGCGAGTTTATGGGTGAGGTGTGAATTCATACGCTTCCTTAATTAGAGTGATCGAAATTTTATCGTATGTCTTTATTGGGGGCGATAGCAAGTTAGCAACGCAGTACCCTGTTGATGGTCGTTCGTGATGAGTGATGCAGGGTGAGCCGCTGGAAACCGCAATGACATTGAGCGGCATACGGTGGTTCTTTATGTATTTATTAGCAGCGGAAATGAAATTCGAAAATCACATAAGCATCTTTTAAAAACTTCCTTGTGCGCGCAACGGCGGATACCTATTCTGCACTTTCATTCAAGAGGAAATTTTTCATGTTCAGATCGTTGTTGAAGACCCGGTTGTTATCCACCTTGCTACTTTCCGTCAATCTGTTTGGCTTGGGGGTGGCACATGCAGTCGAACCCCAGTCCGGCTGGCCCAAGGAAATCCGTATCGGTTATTAGAAGGGCAACAGTCTGGTCATTTTGAAATCGAGCGGAGATCTGGAAAAAGTACTTGCTACTCATGGTGTGGCAGTCAAATGGTATGAATTTCCGTTTGGCCCGCCAATGGTAGAGGCGATCAATACCGGTGACATCGACCTGGGCTTCGTCGGTTCGACGCCGCCGGTATTCGCTCAGGCTGGTCGCGCACCGGATATCCGCTATGTCGCTTATTCCGCTGCTTACGGCGACAATTACGGAATAGTCGTGCCGCAAACCTCGACGGCGAAAAGCGTGCGCGATCTCAAGGGTAAGCGCATTGCGGTAGCCAGAGGATCGGCCGGACAATATTTGCTGTTGAAGGCATTGGAAAAAAATGGATTGAAGCCGGAGGATGTTTCCTTCGCCTATCTTCAGTACAGCGAGGCGCGCTCGGCGCTGGAGCGTGGGGACGTGGCCGCATGGGTCGTGCCCGATCCACGTCTGGCGGACGTTGAAGCGAGCAGTGGTGTGCGAGTCTTGATCCGCGCGAGCGAGTTGCCGGAAAATTACGGCTTTTATATCGCGCCGCGTCAGTTTGCCATCAGTTATCCGGCCGCATTGCGCGCCACACTCAAGGAAATCGACCAGACAGAGCAGTACGCCCGACATCATCTGGCGCAGACGGCGCAGTTTCTGGCGCGGGATACGGGTGTCAAACTGACAGTCTGGCGGCAGGTGTTGGCGCGTCAGCCGTGGGGAGTAGCGTTTCCGTTAACGCCACAAGTGATTGCGGCGCAGCAGGAGGTCGCCGATACCTTTTCTCGTTATCAGTTGTTGCCGAAAGCGGTGAAGGTGGTCGATGCGGTGATTGACATTAAATGACAGGGAGTGTTGCTGGTGTTGCTTCAATTGATTGTCGTGGCGGTAATTTACATGGCATTGCCAAGTCGATTTTCCGCTTTTCGCGTTCCGAAAAAAAAACGATAAGTTCCGCCAGACGCGCTGTCTGACGGGACCCTTCGGCATGCAGAGAGGATATTTTTATAGGGGGTAATGGAAGGGGAAATTCAGGTTCGTTTGCTCCTTCCTTAGCCCATCAAATTGCTTGCCAGCAGAAAATTCATACGCAGCAACGGAGAGACGTTCAAACGTGTAAAGTAGGCCGTTGAATACGTTCTCTTAAGTGAAGGTCTGGCATGAATTTGTGTGGAAAAAAATCGGCTCGCCTCTCCGGTGCGCCGCGAATGGTCAGGCGAACCTCGTTCGTTTTTGCTGTAGCCTCAGCTTTGGTATGCCAGTTACCGCGGGCTTACGCGGCGGGGGATGTCGTCGCGGGTAAGGCGCTGTTTTTGAGTTTGACCTGTGCCTCTTGCCACGCAGTGGGGCCGGATGCGCGCTCGGGCTTTGGGCCGCAGCTTAACGGTATTTTCGGACGGGTGGCAGGCAGCTCGCCGGATTACAAAGAGCGCTATTCGGCCGCGATGAAAAAATCCGGCATCGTCTGGTCGGAACAGTCTTTGACGAAATTCCTCAACTCCCCTGGCAATGTCGTTCCCGGAACCAAAATGAGTTTCTGGGGCATCAGCGATGAAAAGAAGCTTGCCAATTTATTGGCGTATTTGCGCAGCTTTCCGGTCGATCCGAAATAGAGAACGAAGCTTTACGCCTCTCGCTCCTGTCGCGCCCTCAGCGCGACTGGCCGGATTTGATGACCCCGCATCATTCCTGACTTACTTACCGGTCTCGGTGATAAAGCGGACTCTGTGTGCCGCGTTCCTCACGCTGCATTTCTGCCTTTGCATAGCTAATCCGAACGATGAGAGCCGCTTTTCTTGCGGGGAAAATGCGATCCGGATAGTTGTCTGAAAAACATTTTTTACCTTCCCTTATTCTCACATTCAATGCGCTCAATTCTTACGCACATTTTCTATTAATGCCCTTGGGAAATAAAAAAAGTCAAATCAAAGTACAATTTTCGTAACGTCCTACTTGCTATAAAGATATGCAGTTGCAAAAAAAAGAACTCTTTTTTTTGCAATCAACAAAGGACTACACATGCGCTTTAAATGGATTTCCTATCGCTTAGTTACTATCATTTCAGTCGCTGCAGTTCTCGCAGCTTGCAACCAAAAACCTCCGGCAGCAACGCAAACTACGCCTGAAGTAGGCGTTTTCACCGTTAAGACCTCCTCCGTACCAGTCACCAACGAATTGCCGGGCCGCACCAGTGCTTTTCTGGTTGCGCAGGTGCGTTCACGGGTCGATGGCATTGTCCTTCGTCGTGAGTTTGTCGAAGGGGCCGATGTCAAGGCCGGGCAGCGTCTGTATAAGATTGATCCGGCACCGTACATCGCTGCGCTGAACACGGCCAAAGCGACGCTGGCCAAGGCCGACGCCAATCTGGTGACGCAAAATGCGCAGATTGCGCGCTACAAAATACTGGTCGCAGGTAACGCTGTGAGCAAGCAGGATTACGACAATGCAGTGGCAACCCAGGGTCAGGCCGCTGCCGATGTGGCATCCGGCAAGGCGCTGCTGGATACGGCAACGATCAATCTCGGCTACACCGATGTGACCTCGCCGGTTTCTGGCCGTATCGGTCTGTCGGCGGTAACGCCAGGCGCGTTTGTGCAAGCGAGTCAGGCAACCTTGCTCACGACCGTGCAACAGCTTGATCCTGCTTACGTCGATATGGCGCAATCGAGCGTCGATGGCCTTAAGTTGCGTCGTCAGATGCAAGAAGGACGTCTGCAAACCACTGGCGAAAATGCGGCCAAGGTCACCTTGGTGCTTGAAGATGGTCGTCCTTATACAGAGACGGGCACGCTCCAGTTTTCGGATGTGAGTGTCAATCCCAGTACCGGGTCGGTCACTGTCAGAGCCATTTTCCCGAATAAAAGTCGGGTGTTGCTGCCGGGCATGTTTGTGCGCGCAACGATCAATGAAGGCGTCAACGACAAAGCACTGATCGTGCCGCAAATCGGCGTATCGCATGACCAGAAGGGACAGGCCGTTGCACTTGTGGTCGGTTCGGATAACAAGGTCGTGCGACGGGTATTGGTCACCTCCAGCACCTACGGCAGCAACTGGGTCGTTGAAAGCGGCCTCGCTGCGGGTGACCGGGTGATTGTTGAGGGTGTCGACAAGGTCAAGCCTGGCCTACTCGTTAAAGCCATCCCTGCCACTCTGCCTGCAACGGCAACCCAAACTACAGCCACGAATGGTCCGAATAATGCCGGCGACGCACAAGGAGCGGCTTCCGCTCCAGCGGCCGCCGGCACGAAATAATCAGGAGCTCGCTTCATGGCAAATTTCTTCATAGATCGCCCCATTTTTGCGTGGGTGATCGCCATCATTTTGATGCTGGCAGGGTTAGCATCCGTTTTCAACTTACCGGTCGCGCAATATCCAACGATCGCTCCGCCTGCCATTCAGATTAGCGCCAACTATGCGGGCGCTTCGGCAAGTACGGTTGAAAATACCGTCACGCAGGTGATTGAGCAGCAAATGAGTGGTCTCGATCATTTGCTTTACCTTTCCTCCTCCAGCGATGATTCCGGCAGCGCCGTGATCACGCTCACATTTGCCCCCGGTACCAACGCAGATATTGCGCAAGTCCAGGTACAAAACAAGTTGCAACTCGCCGCACCTCTGCTGCCACAAGCGGTGCAGCAAAACGGCACCAAGGTCACCAAATCCAGTAGCAGCTTTCTGTTGGCGATGGCCTTCACGTCCAAAGACGGCAGCATGAACCGGAATGACCTGACCAACTACGTGGCATCGAAGGTTCAGGATCAAATCAGCCGTATCGATGGAGTCGGCACCGTCCAGGTTTTTGGCTCGCAATACGCGATGCGCATCTGGCTTGACGCCAGCAAACTGACTAATTTCGCCCTGACTCCCTTGGACGTCAAGAACGCGGTCACCAACCAGAATGTACAGATCGCCGCCGGTAGTCTCGGCGGTACACCGGCAGTACCCGGTCAGATGTTGCAGGCGACGATCACGCAGTCAACTTTGCTGCAAACGCCTGAGCAGTTCGGCAACGTGCTGCTGAAGGTCAATGCCGACGGATCGCAAGTACGAATTAAAGATGTCGCTAGGATTGAGCTGGGCGCGGAGAACTATAACTTCGATACCAAATACAACGGCCAGCCAGCCGCTGGCTTTGGTATTCAGCTCGCCACTGGCGCGAATGCGCTCAATACGGCCGACGCGGTGCGCGCCAAAATCAATCAGTTGTCGGAATATTTCCCGGCGGGCATGGAGGTCAATTATCCATATGACACCACGCCGTTCGTCAAGCTGTCGATTGAAGAAGTATTCAAGACACTGCTCGAAGGGATCGTGCTGGTGTTTCTGGTCATGTATCTCTTCTTGCAAAATTTCCGGGCGACGTTAATTCCTACGATCGCTGTGCCAGTGGTGCTGCTGGGAACCTTCGCGATTATGTCGGCGGTGGGTTTCTCCATCAACGTGCTGTCCATGTTCGGCCTGGTGCTCGCCATCGGACTGCTGGTGGATGATGCGATTGTGGTGGTGGAAAACGTCGAACGCATCATGTCCGAGGAGGGCTTGTCGCCTCGAGAGGCAACCCGCAAAGCCATGAGTCAGATTACCGGTGCCTTGATCGGTGTGGCCTTGGTCTTGTCGGCAGTGTTCGTGCCGGTGGCGTTCTCCAGCGGCTCAGTGGGTGCGATTTACCGCCAGTTTTCGCTGACGATTGTGGCGGCGATGGTCTTGTCCGTGCTGGTTGCGCTGATTCTGACGCCGGCACTGTGCGCCACGCTGCTCAAGCCGATTCCCAAAGGTCACCATGAAATAAAAACCGGTTTCTTCGGCTGGTTTAACCGCGCCTTTGGCAAAAGTCAGGAAAAATACCATAGCAGCGTTGCCAACATTATCAAACGCTCCGGGCGCTGGCTGATCATCTACGGCGCCATCATCGTAGCGGTTTGTATTTTGTTTGTAAAAATGCCCAAATCGTTTTTGCCGGATGAAGATCAGGGCACGATGTTTGTGCTGGTGCAAACGCCAATCGGTTCGACGCAGGAACGTACTGCCAAGGCGATTGCCGATGTGACTGATTATTTGCGCAAGGACGAAAAGAGCGTTGTCAACGCCACCTTCTCGATCAATGGTTTCAGCTTTGCCGCCCGCGGTCAGAACTCTGGTCTGCTGTTCGTACAGATGAAGGACTATAAAGATCGTCAGGCAGAAGACCAAAAGGTTCCGGCACTGGTGGCGCGGATGTTTAAACACTTCGGCAATTACAAAGGCGCGACCATCATTCCGGTCAGTCCGCCTTCCATTCCTGAACTCGGTACTGCATCGGGCTTCGATATGGAATTAGTGGATCAGGCCGGTGTGGGTCACGCGAAGTTGATGGAAGCGCGCGACATCTTGCTTGGCATGGCAGCGAAAGACCCGATGCTGGCGCTGGTGCGGCCTAACGGTTTGAGCGACACACCGCAGTTCAAGGTCACCATTGATCGTGAAAAAGCCAATGCGCTGGGTGTGGCGGCCGCCGATATCGACCAGACTTTCTCCATCGCCTGGGGTGCCTCTTACGTCAATAATTTTCTCGATACCGATAACCGGATCAAGAAAGTGTTCGTGCAAGGGGATGCAAAATTCCGCATGAGTCCGGAAGATATCAATAAATGGTACGTACGCAATGCCACCGGTGGCATGGTGCCGTTCACGTCCTTTGCCAGCGGTACCTGGATTTACGGCTCCCCCAAACTAGAGCGCTATAACGGGATTTCTGCAGTGGAAATTCAGGGCGCTGCCGCACCGGGTAAATCGACCGGTCAGGCAATGGAAGCAATGGAAGCGATCGCTGCCAAATTGCCGGCAGGCGTAGGTTACGAGTGGACTGGCTTGTCAAAACAAGAACGTCAGTCCGGCTCGCAAGCGCCGCTGCTTTATGCGATCTCTATCCTCGTCGTGTTCCTGAGCCTTGCTGCGCTGTATGAAAGCTGGTCGATTCCGTTCTCGGTCATCATGGTCGTGCCGCTCGGCATATTGGGGGCGCTGGCCGCGGTCTCGATGCGCGGATTGGAAAACGATGTGTTCTTCCAGGTCGGCTTGTTAACGACCGTGGGACTGTCTGCGAAGAATGCGATTCTGATCGTCGAATTCGCGCGTGACTTGCGACTGCAGGGAATGAGTACGGTGGATGCCGCCGTCGAAGCGGCACGCTTGCGCTTGCGTCCGATCCTGATGACTTCGCTCGCCTTTATTCTGGGCGTGCTGCCACTGGCCATCAGTAACGGCGCAGGTTCAGCCAGCCAACATGCGATTGGTACCGGTGTGATTGGTGGGATGCTGACCGCAACCTTCCTCGCGATTTTTATGATTCCGATGTTCTTTGTTGTGATCAGTAAAAATGGTAAGGCTAAGAAAACAGATAAGCCCACAACCGGGCCGTCTGATCAAGGCGATGCTGGCTCAGTTGGCTCAGTTGGCTCAGTTGGCACAGTTAGCGAGGAACACTGATATGTTAAAACGCTCTCTCTTCGCGACCGCAGCCGCCATTCTGGTGGCGGGTTGCTCCTTACAGCCGACCTATGAACGACCCGATGCGCCTGTCGCTACCTCTTTCCCTACCGGAGGGGTGTACGACGCGCAACCAGACCGCGCTGCTGCCACCAGCAATGGTGGCAGCGCCGATGGTCAGGCCGCTGTTGATATAGGCTGGCGCAATTTTTTCTCCGATGCACGCCTGCAAAGGATAGAAGAACTTGCATTGAAAAATAATCGTGACCTGCGCGTCTCCATGCTCAACGTAGAAGCCGCGCAGGCGCGATATCAGATCACGCGCGCAGGTTTGTTTCCGTCGGTCGGTGCCAGCGCATCAAAAAACAGATCGCGTACGCCACTGGATCTGTCCACGAGTAACCAGACGAATTCAACTCTCTATTCTGTCGGACTCAATGCCTCATGGGAAGTCGATTTCTTCGGCAGAATTCGCAGTCTGAAGGATCAGGCGCTGGCGCAATATCTCTCCACTGCCGAAGCGCGCAAAGCAGGTGAAATCTCGCTTTTGTCTTCGGTCGCATCCCAGTACCTGACCATGCTTGCCTATGATGATCAGTTGCTCGTTACACGCAATACCTTGACCAATACCCAAGAATCGTTCCGTATTGCCAAACTTCAATTTGACACCGGCACCGGATCGGAACTTGTTTTGCGCCAGTCGGAGGGGCTTCTGGAGCAGGCTGCC
This sequence comes from Herbaspirillum sp. RTI4, assembly GCF_034313965.1. Classification (NCBI taxonomy): domain Bacteria; kingdom Pseudomonadati; phylum Pseudomonadota; class Betaproteobacteria; order Burkholderiales; family Oxalobacteraceae; genus Herbaspirillum; species Herbaspirillum sp. RTI4. The sequence goes on along the minus strand of NZ_JAVIWQ010000002.1, from coordinate 3,742,974 downwards.
GCCAATCTGCAATCACAACTGCGACTTCGGGCGCAGGCAGAAAACGCACTCGTCCTGTTAGTTGGTCAACCACTGCCGGATGATCTGCCTGCCGGTCTTCCGCTCGATAGTCAACATTTGCTTGCCGACATTCCGGCCAATCTTCCTTCCGATCTGTTGATACGGCGTCCCGACATCGCTGCGGCAGAACAAACCCTCATCGGTGCGAACGCCAACATCGGGGCTGCGCGGGCGGCGTTCTTCCCCACCATTTCGCTCACCAGCACGCTGGGGACTTTATCGCCTTCATTTGGCGGCTTATTCAGCACAGGATCGAATGCCTGGTCCTTCGTTCCCCAGATCTCGATTCCGATTTTTAGTGGCGGCGCGAATGTAGCGAATCTTGATCTGGCAAAGGTGCAAAAACGCATCGGCATCGCCAATTATGAAAAGGTGATTCAAAGTGCGTTCCGCGAAGTCGCCGATGGTCTGGCCGCTCGCGGTACCTACGATAAGCAGATTACGTCCCTGGAGCGGTATACCAATTCGCAAAATCGCCGACTGGAACTTTCCGACATGCGATATCGCAATGGCGTAGACAATTATCTGAGTGTGCTCACCGCCCAAACCGACCTTTACAACTCGCAGTTAGTCCTGATCACCGCGCGTTTGCAACGGCTGACCAATCTGGTGGATTTGTATCGCTACCTGGGTGGCGGATGGATTGAGCACACCGGCGATCAGCCTCGTCCTGCGGATGCGATAGATGGCAATAGTGCTGATACAAGGACGGTAGTCGGTACCTCTTCCTTTGCGAAGTAATTCGCACTGTCGGTCGGACAGCCCCATATTCCGGGCGACGGTAGAAAGCGAATGCGGTTGTACTGAATGGTGCCGGCGTATTTCGTAAATGATGTCCATGTAAAGCACTTCAGTTGCCCGCGGAAAAAATATCGGATGGCCCCATACTGGGGTGGAAACTATTCCTCTTTTTGCATTTTATTTTTTAACTCATCCAACAACGGAAATATCCAACATGAAAATTTATGACTACGAAGGTTTTCCTAATCCGGCCCGGGTCCGCATCGCGCTGGCTGAAAAAGGCGCGACCGACAAAGTGCAGTTCGTGCATGTGGACGTAATGAAAGGCGAACATCGTCTGCCCGCGTTTGTCAGCAAGAACCCGAGTGCGTCGGTACCAGTGCTGGAACTCGACGATGGAACCTTCATCAGCGAATGCACCGCCATCACCGAGTATATCGACCATGCATTCGAGGGAATTTCGCTGACCGGAAAGACAGCCAAGGAGCGTGCCGTGATTCATATGATGCAGCGCCGCGCGGAACAAGGTGTCATGGACGCAGTGGGCGCGTATTTTCATTACGCCACGTCGGGCCTGGGTGCGCTCGAGCTTTACCATAACAAGGATTGGGGCATGAAGCAGCATGAGCGCGCGCTTTCTGGAATGCAGTATTTCAATGACGTGCTGGCCACTCAAGCGTTCGCTGCCGGCGAGAATTTTTCAGTTGCCGACATCACACTGTTTGTCGGCCTGTCGTTCGCAGACTTCGCCAAAATCACGATTCCTGCCGACTGCACCGCACTGTTCGCCTGGCGCGCTCGCATGGCCAAGCGTACCAGCATGGGTGGCACGGGTAGTTGATCGACCAGTTCGCATAACGTAAGACAAGGACAGAATCCACACATGGACATTAATGCTGATTTCAATTTACGCGTCGTTATGCACGGCGCGACCATGCCCTGGGTGGATTCTCCGGTAGCAGGCGTGCAGCGCCGGATGCTAGACCGCATCGGCGACGAAGTCGCGCGTGCGACCACGATTGTTCGCTATGCTCCGGGCAGTCAGTTCACGGCGCATACGCATAGCGGCGGTGAAGAATTCATCGTGCTCGAAGGGGTGTTTCAGGACGAACACGGCGACTATCCCACCGGTTCCTACATCCGTAATCCTCCCACCAGCCGACACACGCCGGGTTCTGCATCAGGCTGCATCATTTTCGTCAAGCTCTGGCAATTTGCGCCGGATGATCGCACCCATGTCGTCGTCGACATGCACAAGATGGAAAGGGTCAGCGACCCGACCCGTCCCGGCGTCGCGGTCACGCCGCTGTTCGAAGATGAACGTGAAACCGTCCAGCTTGAGTATTGGCAAGCTGGCGCACACGTACATCTCAACTGCACCGACGGTGCTGAATTACTTGTGCTGGCGGGGGACTTCACCGACGCCGACATCGGCGACCGACTGGATGCCATGTCCTGGGTGCGCTTGCCTCGGGGTGGCCGGCTTGCGGCAATAGCTGGAAATCAGGGCGCGCACGTCTGGATCAAGCAAGGCCATTTGCGCTTTGTCGACCGGCCGATGATTTCCTAATGATTCGATGCGTGGAAGAAGATCAAACTGCCCGGGCTTAGGAGCGTTCCTTGTGCCGCATGTGCTGCAGATTCGACGATCTGCAACGACAGCTCCGGCAAAGCCGGCAATACGATTTTTTCACGTTCTATTTTTTTCTCCAATCCCCGAACCTGCTCTGCCAGCGATCGCAGAAAAAATACCCCCCATGGTTGCCAGTCGGGGCCTCTGTCCGAATGGCGCGCTGCGCAAGGCTGAGAGCCGATCAGGCGCAAGCGTTCTCAATGCACGCCAAGCGCCTTTGAACTCGTCAATTCGAGCAATCAGCTTGAGGATGTCAGGGGTGATCAGCAAAGAGTCAGAATGAAGCATGGAAGCAATAAGACACCCATTAACGGCCATTTAAAGGTGACTAAGAAAATGGGCGTTAATGGGTGTCTTATTGGCTTCCGCGTTCTTTGGTGCGGCAGCTAGCTATAACTTTTTTTACTGCCAGATGGACTATGCACAAATAAGGTGGGTGCTATTCCCCGGCGTTTGGGTTTGCCGGTGATTTGGCAGGCCGCTACTTCAGTTTGATGCCTTGCGCAGCCATTGCCTGTTCCTGCTTGGCGTGGTTGGCCAGGTACTCGGCGTGTTGAGCCTCGGTGCGGCGGGGGCCCAGACTGGTGAAATGCTCGCGCAGTTTGTCGGCGGGCAGGTCGGCACCGTAAGAGGGGGTGCCGGGTTGCTGCCGCCACGACTCGTGCAGGCTGCCGTTGTCTACAGCGTCAAAGCCCAGTTCCTGAACCAGTGCCATGACTTTCTGCTTGGTCACCGCATCGTCGCCGGCCACCGGTAGGGAGATGCGGCCAGGTGTGCCTGCGGGCAGTCCCTTGTTTTGAAGGTGTTCGGCGTAGATGTTGTTGAATACCTTCACTACCGGGCGGCCCAGGTGCTGCTGCACCCATTCGCTTTCTGTGAGCTCACCGGTTTCCAGCTCCGGCATCTGGCCGTCGCGCAGCATGGGGTAGTAGTTGCTCGTGTCGATGACGGGTACGTCGGCCGCCACGTTTGCGAACAGGTCTTTGGGCAGGTCGGGGATGTTTTTGAGCGGAATGGTGACTACGATGATTTCGCCGTGGCGGGCCGCTTCCTGAACCGTAACCGGCTTGGCGCCGGTTTTTTGGGCCACGTCTTTCAGCGTTTCAGGCCCGCGCGAGTTGGCAATGTAAACCGAGTGTCCGAGGCTGACGAGGCGTATAGCGAGGGCGCTGCCGATGTGGCCGGCCCCAATGATTCCAATGTTCATATAGTCCTTAAATTGAAGAGGTTTGCTCGGCAAGGAGTTGCCCTCGCAGCTAGTTAAACAGCGCCGACGAGGAACGGCTTTTTTGGCGGATAGCCGCCGGAGTTCGAGGTGGGCAACATCTATTGATCAAGCGAAGTTGATAAAACTAAACTTCATACTACACGCCAAAGGTGCGGAGTGTTTGGCAAGACCCAGTGGTGTGGCATGGCAGTAGTAAAAATCCGGTACGGTTCAGTTCAGTGATGTTGGTGGACTCGAGGGTATTCGGTAGACCGCTCTTTGGTGCTGTTGGTTCGGTATTCAGGGTTTTTGCATACGCACTTCGGGTCGAAGGAATCTGGGATTTTTGTATGGACGCACAACGTCACCTGTAATGATCGGGCACTGACGAATTGCAGGTTCATTCGCAATAGCGGATCGTGGAAGCCGAACGCCAAAGCGAACAGCGTAATCAATTATCCACAAACCGGCAATTCATCCCAGTTGGTCGTGTATTCCGGTGATTTCCTTTCCTGCCGCATTTTCCACGACGGCCTTGAACTGTCCTGGCTGAGCTTCAATGTGCCCTTGCCGTAGCGAGTGTTGATCGCATCCAGTGTCGTCATCAGCGCGGGATTTTTGGGTGCGGCAGCGAAGAGATCGCCTTGATACAGCGAGGCGTCACCTATATCGCTGAAAATGACCCCCGCCTTCTTGTAGTGAAATCCAGACTGATAAATAGCCGCAAGCCCGGCCACCGCCCAACCCTGCAACACCATGGTATGCGCGGTAGGAACGGTGAGCGGAATCGCGATACTCGGGCAGTATTGTGGGCGATCTTCCCTGAACCGATCCGTCATGATGAACACCTGCAACAGGCCAGCGAGCGAATGCTGATCGCGCAGTTTCCTCGCCGCGTTGCTGACAAAGTGCGCCAGCGCATCCTGCAAATCCTCGATGGTGGTCACGGCGTGGCCAAACGAACGGCTATTGACGATCTGCTTCTTCGGCGGCGCAACTTCTTCCAACTCAATACAGGCTTCACCGCGCAGTTCCCGGATAGTCTTTTCCATCACCACCCCAAAACCCTGGCGCATGGCGGCAACATCGGCATCTCGTAACTGCAGCACGGTATCAATGCCCCGCTGGTTCAAGGCCATCGTCAGACGTCGGCCCACACCCCAGATTTCTTCCACCGGAATATTTTTCAGCACGCTCTCGATCTGCTGGACGGAGAGCGCATTGAAGTTAAAAACGCCATGCGAGCGCGGATGCCGTTTCGCCACGAAATTGCTTAATTTAGCCAGTGTTTTAGAAGGGCCGATGCCGACACACACCGGAATTCCTGTATCGCGATAAACGCGCTCCCGCATCGAACGTGAACGAGTGGCGATATCGCTAAAACCACTGAGGTCGACGAAGGCTTCATCGATGCTATAAATTTCCTGCAGCGGAGAAAACTCGCGCAGGATAGACATGACCCGATTGCTCAGGTCGGCATACAGCGTGTAATTGGAAGAAAAAACCACAATCCCATGGCGGCGCACCAGATCCTGAATCTGGAACAGGGGCGCGCCCATCTTGACACCCAACGCCTTCGCCTCATTGCTGCGGGAAACCGCACAGCCGTCATTGTTCGACAGCACGATAATCGGACGATGCAGCAGATCGGGCCGGAAGACGCGCTCGCAACTGACGTAGAAATTATTGCAATCGACTAAGGCAATGCTGCGCATGGCGTCCTGAGCTTTCCCTCACACATTCAAGAGCCGGTGCAAGTTGAAGGTCACCACACCCCAAATACGAAGTTCCTGCCCTTCTTTGAATTCGATGGCGGAGAAGGCCGGGTTCTCTGGCAACAACTTCAACACCGCGCCACGGCGGAACAGACGCTTGACCGTGAATTCCTCATCGACGATGGCCAGCACGATATGGTTATGCGCAGATACGATGGAGCGATCAACAATCAGGATATCGCCGCTATAAATGCCAATGCCACACATGGAATCGCCACTGACACGAAACATGAAGGACGCCTGTTCGTTCAGCAGCAAGTAGTCGTTCAGATTGATGCGTTGCTGCGCAAAGTCGGCCGCCGGCGAAGGAAAACCGGCGCAAACGGCGGCATCGAACAAGGTCAGCGCCAAGGGGAAAGACGAAAGAGGACGAGGGATATCCATAATTTATACTGTACAAAAACACAGTATATGTGGATCGGTAAAGTTCGACAAGCGTTTGCGGATTATTCCTAAAGGGATGCTTCAGCGGCGTTTGTTGTTGGTCGCCCAGCGTGCGGATGTGAGCAGTAAAACCGACAAATCTCGCAGGAGATACCTGAGGGTTGAAACACTGATGGCCCGTGATCAATCCCCAAAAGAGCGGCAACAAAAACAGCTTGAACGTAAGCAAGGACGGCGCGCAAGTTACCACCGCATTCTGATCGTCTCTGAAGGCAGCAAGACAGAGCCGAATTACTTTCGTGAAATTCGTGCCACTTACTGACCCCGCACCATTTACCGCCGTTGCTGGCTTGGTGGTACTGTTACAGTCCCTTCGCCGCTGAAGATAAAGTCAGCGGCGCACCACCCGCATTTATCACGATTCATAGAAGAAGGGATGTGTACAGTGGAATTCGTAACTACCTGCATGGAAAGCATTGCGCAACTAGAAATTCTGAAAGTGTCTGTGCTGCAGGACGAACGTTTCTTATTGGTGTTCGACCACCGCCGCGGTCAAAGTTGGGGTGGGGCAGATGCGATGGTGATATCGTCAGATCAAGAGACGCAGGATCAATTCGCACATCGCGTGGGCGAAGACGCTATCTTATGTACCCAGCATGCACGGGGAATCGGACGACTATATAAGTTGATTATAAAAATAACTGCTGAAAATTATTTTAGTAAATATGAAATGTGGGGTAAGGCCACTGAGGCAGGCGCAAATGCAGTGGCTGCCGATCCCGAAATTTCAAGAAGTGAATTGGCAGTAGTGATCATAGACGAGGTTATTCGCATACATAAAAGATGGACTAACAGGGCTAAAGCACACTGCATAGAAAGTGTTGAAAATATCAAAAACTATAAAATGGAATTGCAAAATGGCGAGCGTTCATTTCGTGTCCATTCTGCGTTCACGGGACAGAGTTGGACGCGAGCGGGTGCGATGCTTATTTCAGTCGATCAGCCGACGCAAGAGGCATTCGCCGATCGCGTCGGGGTAGACGCCATCTTGTCCACCGTCCATGCAAAAGAGCTTGGACGCATGTACAAAGAAATAGAAAGAATTGTGACGGCGGATTCTTCCGCAGATTTAGATCTGTGGAAATTGGCCACTAATGCGGGGGCCGATGCGGTGGCGGCCAAACCACAAATTACGCAACAAGAATTGGCCATTGTTATCGTAGACGAGGTGCTTCGCATTCACGAAATATGGAAGAATCGGGCATTGGACGTTACGCCTTTAGCATGGGCAGAAATGGTGGATCAATAAAAAAGTGGGGGAGGGTAGCAAAGATAAAAAAACCGTCGCCCTCCGCTGAAAAAATCAATCGCCTGATAAATCAAAGCCATAAAGTACAGTGAAGGAACTAGGCCCCGAGTTGAACCCTCGCTGGGAAATTTTCAGCATTATTTTTACATTTTCTAGCACCTTGCCTCATTTAACCTTCCCCCTTCAAAGTATCCCAATGTAAAGTGAGTGACCGTGCTGATTACCCCTATCCCCAAATCAGCATCGGCGTATTCAAGCGGTCATTGCCCCAGACAAAGCGGCCCTTGTTGAGTCGGCGAGCTGCCAGCCAAATGCAGAAGCGGTCGCAGACCAGCACCTTGATGCGTGTGTGCATAGATTTGGCAGATCGTCTCTGGTGGCACTTGCATCCAAGTAGCGCGTGGTAACTGCTGTTCCGTCATACATTCAGGTCGGGAATTATTTCCGAGAATGGAAATATCTTTTATGCCAGTTCAAGAATTGGATGGACAACTCCGGCGGGCAGTCAAATTGATCGGACAGGCTGACAGTTTGATTATCGCTGCCGGCGCTGGCATGGGCATCGATTCCGGACTGCCCGATTTTCGTGGCAAAAATGGGTTTTGGAAGGCCTACCCTGCATTGGAGAAATCAGGCATCGATTTTTATGCGGCGGCTTCTGGTCGTTCATTTCAATCGGCACCTATCCGTGCTTGGGGCTTTTATGGTCATCGTCTGGCGCTTTACCGGCAAACCCGCCCCCACGTCGGTTTCGATATTTTGCGGACCTTGGGTGAAAAAATAGTGGGAGGATATGGCGTATTTACCAGTAATGTTGATGGTCATTTTCAGAGGGCAGGGTTCGATCCAGATCGGGTGCACGAGTGCCACGGTTCTATTCATTTTTGCAATGTGTCGCTAACTGCAGCGATGACATTCGGAGTGCAGACGAATTTTTGCCGGAGTTTGATATGGACACCTGCCAGTTAACAAATGCAGCGCCGGTATGTATGCATTGTGGCGCTCTGGCGCGACCGAATATCTTGATGTTTGACGACTGGGCCTGGAATGATGCGAGGAACGCAGTGCAATTCAGCCAGCAGCAGCTATGGCGGCAGGCCATGAAGAATCCCGTAGTGATAGAGATTGGCGCAGGGTCGGCAATCAAAACTGTACGCAATTTCAGCGAACGGATTATTCAGCAGCAAGGGGGATATTTAATCCGAATCAATCCTGACGAATGCGACGTGCCCCGAGAAAGCGATGTCGGATTGCCATTAGGTGCTTTAGACGCACTGACCGCGATTGAGAGAATGACTCATGAAAATTTATCTGGATGATGTGAACTGACCCGACATTCCGACAAAATAGTTTTACAAAATCATGAGCGTCATTCGTTCAACGTGAATGATGACAATGGCATAGCAAGAGAGAACAAGCGCTTGTGCCGCGGCCATGTTGGGCCGGAAAGAATGGCCGCGTTCGGCTAAATTTACATGCAAATGGCAATCCCTCCCACAAAAATCTACCTCTATTTGATAGCGAGACAACAATGCCCGAGCAAGCCCACGCAGCGTACAAGACCCCGCACCGCATTGCCGCTCTGTTCACTGCGGTGACGCAGGCTGGTGGTCTTGGCTACCACTCTCTCGGGAACTGGAGCGCACGCGATAATAATCGCCCAATTGAGCCGGAATACTTGCGTCAAAACCTGGAAAAAAGAGGCTATTCCGACGCACATATTTCGGCCACCCTGCAAACGCTGATGGTCGCTGCGGACAGCTCTGCCTTGACCGCCGAAGGCGACGAGACCAGCGTCTATCAAGCCAACTTACGCATCTACCAACTGCTGCGCGAAGGTGTTCGAGTGCAGATGACAGCTGGGCAGGGATATGAAACGGTACATCTCGTCGATTGGCAGAATGCGCTTCATAACGATTTTGCGGTGGCCGAGGACGTCAGCTTGTGCGGCAGACCCGAGCAGCAACTTGACCTGGTCATGTATTTGAATGGCATCGCCATCGTAGTGATGGAATTTAAGCGCAGCGCGGTAGAGATGACGGAGGGAATACGCCAGCTCATCGTCCATCAGAAAACAGCGAGGAGCAAACACTTTTTCAGCACCGTGCAATTAGTGGTGAGCGCTAGTGATACGCAAGGACTGCGCTACGGCACGATTGGCACCCCGGAGAAATTTTTCGTCGACTGGAAAGAAAGCCCGACCGGTTGTGAGCCGCTTGCAGGTAGCACTTTGCTGGACAAACCACTGATGCAAATGTTTGAAAAAAACCGCCTACTGGAACTGATCCGTCATTTCATCCTCTTTTATGCAGGTCAGAAGAAGGAGGCCAGGCTGCATCAATTCTTAGGTATGAAGGCGGCACAGGAGCGGATCCAACAGCCCGAATCCTTCACCGTTTGCACCTCAACCGAACTTGATGGGGACGACGGCAAGGGCGATGGCAAAGTCACTCTGCTCGATTGGAAAACCGAAGGCAGGGCGCAGTTTGACGCCGCTCGTAAAGCCCTGCTTCATACAAGCAAGTCGGTGCCCGAACCGCGTGAGATCGAGCAGTATCTGCTGTATTTCTGCGGCGATGCGCGTCATCAGGAAGCGCTTCTTGAAACCGAGTCCCGGAGAATTGTATTCAATCAATCGATGGCCAGTTGTCTTCGCACTTACGTCGCTATTGTTCAAAATTTGGAGGAGGTCGGGTACGACAGGCTGGACGTGGTGGCCCTTGCGAAAGGGATGGCGTTTTACTGCGCTATCTGGACCGCGATCAAAATACATTTGGGAGAACAGCCGGAGCTTTATCCCGCTGAAGTTGACCTGCCTAGCTATGAAGCTGACATGCCCCATCTCATCCACCTCTACATTCAGCGCGACGCCGCGATTGATCTTGGCGACCTGCGCTCGACCGCATTCATGGAACTGATTCCCTCAATAGGGATTCGGAATGCCATTGCTCAAAAGCTTAACCCGAAGGGTCTGCTCTCGAAGAATGCGATTGCCCAAGGCATTATCAGCAACATTCGCCAGCGGATTGTCCGCGACCAGCTCACAGACCTCACACATTACAAACTGATTTCTACTTTATTTGAAGATCTGATTACGCAAGCCTGGGAGGATACAGCAGCTTATGAATTATTTTTGGGTCAAGCGGAAGCGTTGGTGATAGAAATGGATGCTGGCATTATTGCAGTTGTCGCGACCTGATTTGACTATTATCCGGTTTGACGTGTGCAGTTTCCTGTCAGGGCGCAAGAGGATTACATTAAACACTCAGCACTTGCATCACTTGAGTTCGTCCAAAACACCGCGGCCACTTTGCTGCTGATTGACACGCCTGTCGGCTTAAGTGGGGTCGGTATCGCCTAATCGAGGTTAACAATGTTCGCCCCTGCATCAGCAGGCCAAACATAGCCAAGATGTTGGCGCAAATAATGAAGTGTTGTGCGACATTTAAGTAATCTATTGCCCTACTAATATATAGGGTAATAGATTACTTAACATTGAATCCGGTTTTGCATAGCATTGCACTAAGTCAACCGATTCTCTAGCTGAAGATCGGGTTGCAGAATACTTGATGAAGAAAATCTAACTAATTCGGAAGCTCGCAGAGCTCGATCGGCGTGGGGTACATGTCATGGCTCGGCGCGACATTGAGAAAATTTTCCCCGAAGAAGGCGAGAAGGTGACAGAGAAGTCATTGCAGCGGATGGTTGCCGACGGCCTTCTGCAGCGGGTGACCAAGGGTCTCTATCTGACCCGGCCGCGACGAGCAAAAACCGCTGGGTTGCAGAGGAGATCGCCAAGCCCTTGCGTCCAGGCTATCTTTCCTACGTCAGCCTGGAGTCGATTCTGTCCGAGTATAGAGTAATCTCCCAAATTTCGATTAACCGGATGATCGTGATGACGACAGGGGAAGAGCGGCGTGGTTGACACCCCTTTCGGGACAATCGAGTTCACGCACACCAAACGTGGGCTCGCGGAGATCATCAAGCATACGATGTTGGCCAAGGGTAGGCCGCTTCGCATCGCCACTAAGCAGGCTACCGTCCGCGACCTCTTGCGTGCCGGGCGCATCGCCAACATGATCAATCGAAGTGAATTCGAAGACCAGTTGCAAGGAGAAGAAGCATGAGTGAAGATCCGGAGGATTTTGCGAGCTGGTCGACTTGGTCATGGCCAATCCGGGGCTGTCTGCAATGCGACCTGTAGTGGAGAAGGAGCTGCTGCATTATGAGATATTTCAAGCATTGGATGCCGAGGGGCTTCTCAAAAATCTGGTGTTCCAAGGCGGTACCTCGCTGCGCTTGTGCCGTGGATCGGATCGATTCAGCGAGGATCTCGACTTTGCCGGCGGCGTGAATTTCTCCTCCGAGAGTATGCAGAAAATCAAGGAGTGCATCGAGAAGCGCATTGGAGAGCGTTTCGGCCTGCAAGTCTTGTTCAACAACAAGCCGGCCAAAGTGGGCCAGGGCGTGATCAAGCATGTCCGAGTCGACAAGTGGTGGCTTTCGATTCAGACATCGCCCGAGAATCCTGCAATGCCGAGACAGAAGATCAAGCTGGAGATCGCGAATATTCCGGCATACACTCGCGAGCTGGTCCCGCTAAAAGTTAACTATGAGGTCTTGGGCTGCATGCCCACGGTGATAGTCAATGCCGAGTCGCTTGATGAAATTATGGCAGACAAGATACTGGCCTTCCCGACATCGCTTTTGGATAATGAAGGACGACAGGTGGGTCTCGACTCGGCCAAGATTTGGCACCGCGATATTTGGGACCTGGCGTGGATGGCGTCGCGCCAAGCCAAGCTTGTTCCGAAGCTCGTGGTCATCAAGATCAAGGATTATGGTGTGGTGGATTACTTGGTGCTGTTGGAGTGTGCGATCCAGCAAATCCCGCAGATCGTCAAGAGTCCAGAATTCAAAGATCAAATGAGGCGCTTCATCGATTCATCGACGGTCGCCAAAACGCTGGATGTCGTAGGTTATGACGACTATTTGGCATCATCGGTGAGTAGCCTGTTCCGCCAGATGCAGATTGCTCTGAATGCCATGCCCGTCGTGGTTGCGACGCAGCCGGTTATTCGGGCGGCAGAGCATCAAACCATCGTCGAGGAAGGCCAAGCGCAAGCAGGATTCAGGCGATGAGAACCCTCCCGCAGGGTTCCTTTGAAATGATTTGATGGTAGTGTATTTGTTTGCATACCGCTCCCCTCCAGAGGGAAGTCTGAACTACTACAGACGCAATCGTTTCGACTGCGGCCCACATCAACGTGTGGCGCCTCCGCAAAATCAGGTGCGGCTCAGGTTGGTGGTTGGGTGCCAATCACAGCAACCAGGCCATCGACCATGTCATCGCCATGGTCTGCGACGTGGCAGGTGTCGCTCACGGGCATGACTTGGTTATCCACTTAGCTAATTGGGGGCCAACATTGATGTAAGGTGACCCAGCGTCTCGTGGAATTGACCTATCCCCTTTGCTATTGGGCACTGCGTGGCGAAGTATTCAGAAACATCATGGTTTTACAGCACTGCATCCATCAAAATAGGATATGGCATTTTAAGTATAGAAAAAAGTCTAAGTGCATTAAACTTCGTTCAAAAAAACCCTGGAATCGTTAAAGAAATATGGAAAAATCAAATATTGATATCGAAAAAATTATATCTGTCGAACAAATTTTAGGTTTAAATTCGCCATTCAATTTAAAATTTGTGTGTTGCCAAAATTTAACAGGACCCGGAATATATTTTATTTCCTTTAATTCGCAGGTTATTTACGTTGGAAAATATCAGCCATTGAATGGTGATATTTTTGTGGATCGCTGGCTGAGGCATATTGAAACAATTACTTTGCGAGGATATCGGGTTGGTTTTGGTGAGTCAAACAATCCGGAGGAAAAATTGAGGCGTTTAGGTGAAGTGATTGGCAATAACTCTCTTAGAGAAAGTCTCCAACATACTTACGACCACGATCTACGTCGATTCAGAGATACTGGGGTCGTCACATCTAAGAATCGAGTAAGATTTGCTGATGAAAACTGGAATGAATTTAATAATTATAATAATATTAAAATCCTTTCAAAATTTGATTTTATTCTTTTAAGATTTGATGGGCTTAATCAATTGGAAGCTAGTAGTTTAGTCTCGGATATTGAAAAATATATTTTGGCGAAATTTAAGCCAGTTTGCAACCGAGAATATGTTCATAGTCGTGACAACATTAATCGAGTAAATAATCTGACAAGCAAAATTATTTCGGAAATAAATACATTCTGCCAGAACCATTCATATGCGCCAATTTCAGAATTTATTCGAGTTCGATCATCACAATTTGAAAATTAAGATAATCTCAGCAGATAGCTGAATCACTTAGACTTGCGCCAAACTATTTTCATTTCAAAGAAAATGGGAGGAGAAAAGTCAGACAATATTTATCAAAAATATATGTGGAATCATTATTAATCAAATGATTGGACTTCTTTTGAGTGACTGTAAAGGCATGGCGTTTTGGATCCGCTTAGGGAGTTTGGTTTCGAGCAGTAGGTAAGCCATGGTGCCCACTAGAAAATAGCGGAAACCATCGTTGTGGATCCGAGGTTAGATGTCTAGGCGGTGATTGGACGCCGCTTACCATTTACATCACGTGTACATGGAATTCATGAATCGCAGTTATTAATCGCGTCCGCTGGAACCGATGTGTCCGGTGGCTTTCTTCGACGCGCTGCGTGTCAAGATTCGCCAGGACAGCGTTGCGCACAACAAGGCGGTGTATCTGCTCTGGCAGTGTTGTCCGACGACACCCACGACATTCTGATTGCCGTTACCGATTGGTTTAAGGGCATGGCCTAAGCCCTTGATTCCATTTATCCAGCGACCACGCTGCAAACCAGCATCGTATATCTGATTCGTAATAGCTTCGACTACGCCAGCTGGAAAGATCGGAAACAGCTTGCCGATGCCATCAAGCCCATCTATACGGCCGCGAGCGCCGAGGCGACTGAAGCCGAATTAAACGCATTTGAAAGTGGCCCGTGGGGACAGAAATTCCCTACCGTCGTCGCGAGTTGGCGACGGGCGTGGAGCAACATGATTCCGTTCTTTGCCTTTCCACCAGCGGTGCGGCTGGTGATTTACACGACCAATTCGATTAAAAGTGTCAATGCCCGATTGCGCAAAATCATCAAGACCAGAAGAAATTTCCCCAGCGATGAAGCAGCAACCAAACTGATCTGGCTGGCTCTGAGCAATATCATCGCAGACTGGAGCCGTGCTGCGCTCGATTGAATATAGCGACGAACCAATTCGCCATTCTTTACGAAGATCGCTTCGAACGTATCTCAAGAGAAGATGGATACTTCCATTCAATTTGATAGCGATCAATAACATCTTGTAAGGCCACATCATGAGACGCCAAAATCGTAGGGCCAGATAACGGAAAATGATTGACGCAATGCCAACGACACCCTCTGTGTCCTAGCCACGAAAGCCAGGCGACAGAGACATTCCCAGGACTTTCAATTTGGAAAACCCTCGCATCATGAGCATTCAGGCATCGCCAATGGCGACTACCAATATAGTTAATATACCAATCAAATTCATCGTTGCTCCCCAGTAACGAAGTTATTTTTTTATCATTATCAATTGGACTGATCATGATTTCGCCGAGATTATATTTATTGACAAGACTTGGCCAGAAATATTGCATCATATTTTCCCATTGATATTTATAGTGTTGACTTGTTAATAATTAATATGGCTGCACAGATATTCGCGATATAGTTAATCAAATAATAAATTCTGATTTTTATTTTTATAATAATATTTCTCTACCATCTCATTGGAATATTTATAGGCTGTTATATTTTTTCGTAAAAATATCTATACCTTCAAACCTACTCTTAAAAAATAATCACTTCGGTTGAATTCCCCTGTTTTAATCGTCGCTTTTGCGTCTATGCACCAACAACTGCCCCGATTTTGAACATCGCAGTGTTGTGCATACATCGACGCTTTCGGCTTTGGCCGCAGCGTGGGAAATCAGGCGGTAAACGAGGCTGAATTTGCCGCGAGTCGCCTACTTTTAGAGAGACTTCTTGATTTGTCGACGGCGTCTGGGACGATACCGGCACCATATCTTCTAATTTAGGGTTCGATTGCTCCAATGCGCCTGCTTCATCGAATAGAAAAGCTTGATTCAGCATCTCTTCTGAGCTTGCGCCGAACTGAAGATGGTGTCCCATCGCCACTTGTTCAGTTACGCGCTGGAGATCGTCTTACTTCTCGCGTTCAATGAAGTTCGTATTTGCTTCGATGGCCTTTGACTACTGCTGAGTGAATATTGCGTTGCCTGAAGCAGTGCTTGGAAAATGTAGGTATCGTTGGACGGAATAGTCAGAAATTCGAACTCGAGGAAGACGCATTTCAGAAGAAAATAGCGTAGTTTTTCTTGTGGAAAAACATACTTTATTTTACTAAATTCCGCTTTGAAATAAAAGAAAAAAACAGCGTTTTTGTAATTGATTTCGTCATAAATCGAAGCCTTCAATGAGTCATTCCGAATCAGCTTTAGCTACCCGAATTCACCTACATTCCGAGATGACAAGGCTGGTTCTACGTCGCAGCACAAGAGGTATGATGGCGCGGGTTTTTGGTGTGTCGGTTAGCATCAAAGTCATTGCGCGATGGCCTGGCGAAACGCCCATTGAAGTCGATCATGAACGCGGGTATATACGCATTGAACCGCACCGGAAATTATGGATGCTGGTTGGTTTGAGTTAATACCGGTTCGGTGATCTGCCCTCAGTCCAGAATTTGGAACTCAAGTTGTGAACAGCTCACGGCCTTTTTTTGTTAAGTACATATTAAAAACTGTTTTTCAATTTACAAATCAAGTTATGTAAAAGTGTATTTGACAGCTTTGGCAAAGCTGCCGACAAGCTCGCTACTTGAGCCGCTGTTCCACACGATCACTGGAATAGCGCTTCTTGACAATGTGGTCTCCCATACTAAACTCTGCGTCTGCCCGTAATCGGTAACACCAACGCGCTCACGTTTAGGGCAACACGCAGTTCATCAACTATGTGTCTGAGAAGGGTGCCCATCGGCGGAATTGCCTTTGGTTACTTGCAGTCCAGACTGCCGCAGTGAAATGGCTATAGCAATTGAATAACTCGCCATAAGCAGCAACGGCTGCCTGTATTAAGTCATGGTAGCCGCCGTTTCGGTGTCAACATGGTCAACGTCATATTGTCTGCGGGTTACCGCTTATTTTTTCAGACGAGGCTTTTCAGTGTTCGACAGCTCGCATAGGACGTCGACCATGGCGGAGAAGTCGTTGCCGCCGAAACCACGTGCGCGGGCTGTGCTGAAGGCTTCCCGTGCTGCCGCGCCGATAGGCATCGGTGACTTGGCGCTGTTGGCAGCACCCACGATCAGGGTTAAATCCTTGTGTGCCAGATCGATGGTGAAGCCAGGCGCGATGTCGCCCTTCAGAACTTTGTCCGGCCATGCAATCTTGAGCTGACCATTGGTTGCGGTGGTGCCGTAAATCACGTCTAGGGTTTTTTCCAGCGACAGACCGAAGCGTTGCGACAGTGTCAGCGCTTCGGCATTCAATTGGCACGACACGACAGCCAGGTAGTTATTGACGATCTTGGTGCGGGTGCCCGTGCCGGTTACGCCGCAATGGTGGATGGTGGTACCCATGGCTTCGAGCAAGGGGGTGACCTTGGCGAAATCGGCTTCGGTGCCACCCACCATGAACAGCGATTCGCCGCGATCTGCGTGGCTGGCCAGTCGGCCTACCGGTGCATCAACGAAGGACTTGCCCTGTGCCAATGCAGCAGCAGCCAGTTGGTCGGTGGCTTCCGGTTCGACCGTACTCATGTCCATGACAATCGCGCCCGCTTTTGCATTGGCTAGCACGCCATTGATGCCGCCAATCAGTTCCAGCACGACGGCGGTATTGGGTAGCATGGTAATGATGACGTCGACATCAGACGATGCGTCCGCTACGTCCTTGGCAGCAATCGCTCCCAACTCTATCAGTTGGCCGACGGCCTTGGTGTTGAGGTCGAATACCTTCAGCGAAAAGCCCTTGCGTACCAGGTTGGATGCCATGCCGCAGCCCATGCGACCCAGTCCGATGAAGCCGACCTTGAGGGGGGATTTGTCGTTACTCATGCTGTCTCCTGAAGTTTTATGTGTGATGAGGTGTGCGCCGGTAATGAACCGGTCGCATTGATAGTACGGGCTGCGTGTTTGTTTCGAAAGTGTGGAAAGCGATTAAACGCTCAGATAGGAAGTCTTGACGATGGTATAAAACTCCAGCGCATACGTGCCTTGCTCACGTGGACCGTAGCTGGAAGCCTTGCGGCCGCCGAACGGGACGTGATAGTCAAGCCCAGCAGTGGCCAGGTTGAGCATCGTCAGGCCGGCTTCCGAATGCTGCTGGAAGTGGCGTGCATGCTTTTGCGAGGTGGTGCATATGCCGGCGGACAGGCCAAACGGGGTGTCGTTGGCGATATGCAGCGCTTCTTCGTAATTTTTGGCGCGGATCACGGCGGCAACCGGCCCGAAAATTTCTTCGCGGTTGATCTGCATTTGGTTGGTGCTTTCGGTAAATAGTGTGGGAGACAGGAAGTGGCCAGGCGTCGGGCGCTTGAGCAGCTCGCCCTTGACCAGTACCTTTGCGCCTTCGCTCACGCCGATATCGATGTAGCGCAGATCTTGGTCCAGTTGACGCTGGTCGACTACCGGGCCAACTTGTGTGCCAGCCTTGAGTGCATGATCGGTCATGATCTTGCCCAAGCGTTCTGCTACGGCATGGACGAAACGGTCATGGATGCCTTCGGTAACGATCAGTCGGCTCGATGCGGTGCAGCGCTGGCCGGTCTGGAAGAACGAGCCGTCGACAGCACAATTGACTGCGATGTCGAAGTCAGCGTCATCCAGAACGATCAGCGGATTTTTGCCACCCATTTCAGCCTGTACGTGAATCATGCGCTCTGTTGCGCGCTGCACGATCTGGCGACCAGTCTTGATCGAACCGGTAAAGGTAATCGCATCGACACCTGACAAGATGGCATCGCCAACTAGGGCGCCAGTGCCATGCACCAGGTTAAATACGCCGGCCGGCACGCCCGAACGTGAAATGATATCGGCCAGCGCCCATGCCGAGCCAGGTGTCAGTTCTGACGGCTTGAATACGACGGCATTACCGAACGCTAATGCGGGTGCGATTTTCCAGGCCGGGATCGCAATCGGGAAATTCCAGGGTGTGATCACACCGATGACGCCGACCGGATCACGGGTGATGGTGACATCAATGCCGGGGCGCACGGAGGCCAGTGTTTCCCCGCGCATGCGCAGTACTTCGCCGGAGAAGAAGCGAAAGATGTTGGCGGCACGGCCGACTTCACCAATGGCTTCTGCGCGAGTCTTTCCTTCCTCACGCGCCAGCAGTTCGCCCAGTTCTTCGCGGCGGGAAAATAATTCATTGGAAATGGCGGACAGGGCGTCCGAGCGCAATTGCGTGGTGCCGACATTCCACTTCGGCAATGCGGCGCGCGCGGCGGCAATGGCATCGGCGACCTGTTTCACACTCGCGTAGGAGGCGGTGCCGATGACGTCATCGGTATCTGATGGATTGATGTTCTTGACTTCTGTGGTGCCGGCGACCCATTCGCCAGCGATCAGATTTTTGTACTGAGTCATCACTTGCCTTTGTTTGATTGCTGCTGGAATGAAAAACGGACACTAGCCCCGGTGTCCGATGTGAAATTGATCACCAGCATTGCACGGTAGTACTCGCCCGTCTAATGACTGATTGTGATTGAACCATCACATTTGCGCATGCCTGTATTTTTCTGGGGAGTTCATTGTGGTCTCAATCCGGTTGGCATGTATAGCAATTACGCATACCTCAATCACAATCGATGATTGGACATTCGTGCCATGTCAGGCAATGCTTCAACTCGTCGCAATAGACTGGCAGGGCCCAGACACACTTTCTGGGAGAAACACCTCTCATAAATTAATTGTCAACAGGCCCTAGCTGTTGGTCTTTTAAATAGACTGAGGCCCTGTTCGAGAAAGCCTGATTGTCATTCTCGCAGTTGTACGAGAGACTGGCGATGCAGGATAAAACCAATAATGAGTGGAGAAGACATGAATGTGAAATTGAAAGTATTAACCAGTGCAATTGCAGCCAGTCTGGCGTTGACGTTCGTCGGCCGCGTATCTGCAGCCGGCGATACCATCCGTATCGGTTTCATCACCGACATTTCCGGCGTGTACGCCGATCTGGATGGCCCTGGCGGGGTAGAAGCCATCAAGATGGCGATCGCGGATGCCGGTGGTGCCGTCAATGGCAAGAAAATCGAACTGACCTTCATCGATCACCAGAACAAGGCCGATATCGCCGCCAGCAAAGCGCGCGAATGGTATGACGCCGGCTACGACGTCATCGTCGGTGGCACCAATTCCTCCGCCAGTCTGGCGATTGCAAAAATTGCGATGGACAAGAGGCGCGTTTTTCTCTCGCCGGGCAGCGGTACGACGCGCCTGACCAATGAGGACTGCAATCCTTACACTGTGCAGTACACCTACGACACAATGTCGGTGGCGCGTGGCACTGGGACGGCGATGACCAAGCAGGGTGGTAAAAGTTGGTACTTTCTGACGGCTGACGTGGCATTCGGTAATTCTCTGGAAAAAGATACGGCTGACACCGTGCGCGCCAATGGCGGCACCGTGCTGGGCGCAGTGAAGCATCCATTGTCAGCATCCGATTTCTCTTCGTTTCTTCTGCAAGCCCAGGCATCGAAAGCGCAAGTGTTGGGCCTGGCCACCGGCGGTAACGATCTGGTCAACGCCATCAAGGGTGCGCAGGAATTTGGCATTTCCAAGACGATGAAACTAGCCGGTATCCTGATGTTCATCAGCGATATCCACGCACTGGGTCTGCAACAGAGTCAGGGTTTGTATTTCACTGACGGCTTTTACTGGGACCGTACCGACGCCTCGCGCGCATGGTCGCGCCGTTTCTTTGAAAAGACCAAGAGGATGCCATCTTCGTTGCAAGCCGGCGACGCATCCTCGGTGGCCAACTACCTCAACGCCGTCAAGGCAGTCGGTACCGATGCCGACAAGGTCATGGCCTATATGCGCGAGCACAAGATCAATGACTTTTTCGCGACCAACGGTACGATCCGTCCGGACGGCCGCATGGTGCATGACATGTTCCTGATGCAAGTGAAGACACCGGCGGAATCCAAGTATCCATGGGATTACGCCAAAATCGTACAAACGATTCCGGGTGACCAGGCGTACATGAGTAAGGCAGAGTCGAAGTGCGCTTACTGGAAATAATCCATAGCAGAAAACCACCACTACGCTAACGCGCCCAGGCGATCGACAAACCTCCGATATTTTGGTGGTTTGTCGTATTCAGAGGGTGCACAAGAAATTGCAGTTGTGGCGACGAGTGTTCAGGACGGATGGGAATCGACGAACCATAACGCCGTCGCTTTCATGCATTCCATCGTCGGTAAGCTGCTGAATCAATCTGCCAGCCAAGTTGCGCCAGACCAAGCACCCTGCATGATCTTGTCTTTGATCAGTTCGCGCAATTCGGTGACAGCACAGCGCACCGCGATCGACGCGCGTCGCGTCAGGGGTAGGGCCAGCACGATTTTTCGTTGCAGAGCCGGTTTGGTAACAGGGATGGCAACCAGACGGCCGACTGCGACATCGTCAGACACAGCTACGCCTGGCAGGATCGTGAAACCGAGGCCGCTATAAACCAGATTTTTTTGCACATTCATCGCATTGGTTTCGGCCACTACCGATAGATGGATATTGGCCATCGCGCAAGCGTGGTCCAGCAGCAGGCGCAAACCGTGCGGCTGGCTGGGTAAGATTAACGGCAGTTCAGCGATGTCATGCAAAGCGATTGCTTCGCCTGCAGAGAGGTTGCAGTCGGGTAAGCCGATCAAGTAAAGGGTTTCATCCAGCAAGGCTTGCACTTCCAGCACGGCCGAAGGCTTGGGGTCGTACAGCAGCGCGACATCAACATCACCATCCTCCAGCCATTGCTGCAGGTAACCGGCATAGCCGATGGAAATATTAACGGTCAGTTGCGGATATTTTTTCTTCAGCGAAGTGACCAACGTCGCTGCCAGCAGGTCGCCGGTGCTAGGCAATAGACCGATGGTAACTGAGCCACTGACCGCGCCGGGTGCCGGGACGATTTCAGCCTTGGCCTGATCCAGTTCCTGCAGCGCGCGACGGGCATGAATGGCGAGGATATGTCCCGCCGCAGTCAACTCCATGCCGCGTCGTCCGCGCGCAAACAACATAGTGCCCATGTCCTCTTCCAGCAAGCGCAATTGGCGCGAGACGGCTGGCTGCACGATATGCAATAACTCTGCAGCGCGCGTCACGCTGCCGGTTTCAGCAATCGCGAGCAAAGCACGCAACTGTTTGACATCCAAAAAAACTCTCCCTGATTTTTCTTATGAACGACTGACTTCATCGCTGTCTGAATGGCGGTATTACCAAGGCAACGGGCTGGTTTTCCTGCTATGCCGAAAACTGATTGGCTAAACAGATTTCAGTATTGGACGGCCGCTTTTGGTGCGCCCTACTATACCTCCTCAAGCTCATCGATCGGGGAATTTCATTTTATGAACAGTTCTGGCACTACATCAACGGAAGCACAGCCCGCTTGGCGCGAGGCTATTTTTTCCATTCTCAAAGAGGGCGGCGTGCGCCAGGTGGCATATGTGCCTGATGCCGGCCATTCGCACGTCATCAATCGTGTGCATGCCGATCCAGACATGCGTGGCATCGTGCTGACTACGGAAGAAGAGGGCGTGGCAACGGTTTGTGGCGCATGGCTGGGCGGTCAGCGCGCTGCACTGCTGATGCAAAGCAGTGGCGTGGGCAACTGCATCAATATGTTTTCGCTGATTTCAAATTGCCGTTTCCCATTTTTTGCCATCGTCACCATGCGCGGGGAATGGGCTGAATTCAACCAGTGGCAATCGCCGATGGGCAAGGCGACGCAAGCTGCCATCGAACTGATGGGCATCACCGTCTTGCGCGCGGATCGCCCGGAAGAAGTTGAGTCCACTGTGTCCGCTGGTTTTGATGCGGCCTTCGAAGGTGGAGAATCGGTGGTCGTGCTGTTGGGCCAGCGCCTGATCGGTAAAAAGAAATGGGAAGGTCAAAAATGAAGCATCCTGAAAATACCCGCAAAAGCGCTAACATCGACCGCCGCGACTTTGTCAAAAACCTAATCGCAGCCTGCCCGGGCGCACTGGTGGTGACTGGTTTGGGTTCCGCATCCTATGACGTGTTTGCCGCCGGTGACCGCCCTGAAAACTTTTACCTCTGGGGTGCCATGGGCGGTGCCGCCGCCGTTGGTTTGGGCATCGCCCTTGCGCAACCGACCAAAACGGTCCTGGTTATTACCGGCGACGGGGAGCAACTAATGGGTCTCGGGGTACTGGCCACTATCGGTGCGCAACATCCTTCCAACCTGAATGTGATCGTGATCGACAACGGTCACTTTGGCGAAACCGGCATGCAGCGCAGCCACACCAGTCTGGGAACCGATATGGCTGCCGTGGCACGCGGCTGTGGCATTGAAAATGTTGTTGCGGTCTGCCAGCCGGGCGATCTGACAGCATTGGCTATTCTCATCAATAAACGTGAGGGTTCTCTGTTGGCGCAAGTATTCGTGCATGCTGAGGAGCTGCCGCGAGCGCTACCTCCTCGTGACGGGGTATTTGTTAAGAATCGCTTTCGCGCTGCGTTGGGTTTCACACCCATGTGATACCGGTGGCATCTCGTAAACCCGCATCGACGAGCTAAACTCACTGACAAACTCCCGATTTTGAATAAACCTCCACTTTAAATTACGGGCTTCCCTCGTATTAAGTAGTGACGCGTGGATGAAAGATGGCGTCGTTCCATTATTGGTGGTTAATATCGTGCACAGAACTTAGTCAATCAGGCCATGTCATCCACGGCTGATTGATTCAATAGTATTCAGTTATCCGGAAATGGAGTGATGCTGGTTGAATTCTTGAATAGACGCCCGCGACATCGCGTAGCTGATTGATAGTGGGTTAGCCATCGCGCATGGCGAGGGTAGAGCCCGTCGCTATTTCGGAGCAGGTATCTCATATTGAATTGGGTGCATTTGGAAAATTTCTACCGCAGTTTCTACACCTTTAATAACGACGATCCATTACGAAGAAAATCACAGGTTTCATCTATATTTGGGTTCCTACCTTCGGTTATTCTGAAAGATGCAAACTGATCATGGCTAATTCATCCAAGCTTCGTGTAATGCTTTCCAGTAAATGTCGCGACAATTTTCCAACTGGAGAGAGTACGACATTAACGGATATCCGGATTGCTTTGAAAAAGGAGATTCAAAGCATGGAGATTGCAGGTAAAAAAGCATTTGATGTGTGGATTAATGAAGACGCGCCTCCAGCGGGAGGTTCTTTGGATTCCTGGGATGTTTGCATTCAAGCGGTAAAAGATTGCGATATCCTTCTCGTCATCAGCAATGGTTCCGCGGGGCGGGTTAAAAGCGCTGGGGATATCGGGATATGCCACGCGGAGATGGTGACGGGTCTTTCCATTGCTCCTGCCAAGGTTAGACTGATTGCTCTCGAAAAAATAGCGATAACGGAGGATGCGGAAGGAATCTGTAATAAAAAATTTCAGGAAGAATTGGGCAAGCAAAATCTTTTTCGTGGCGGCAGTGTAGCAACTGTAAAGGAGCTTAAGGCACGGGTCAAAGAGGCGTTGCATGACTGTGTTGTTGCGCTTGCGCAGGCCGGAGTTCGAGATGCAGCAAAGGGCAAGTTCCACAGCGGAGCCGCGCTTGAATGGTCGCGCCTCGATTTTGGTTCCCGACAAAAAGAGATGATTGGAGTCCTCAGAAATGCGCTTCTAGCCCGCACCGGCTCCGTCGATGATGTAGGAAAACTCATCATTAAAATGGATGAACGTGATCTCCTCGTGGAGTTGCACGCGATTCCTGCTGCTCTGACGGTTGGACCTGCGAGGGAACTGGTTGGTCAGCCATTTCTTAGAGATCACCAACTGGCGGATAGTCTTAATGTGGAACGCGGAGGCCCTCTCCACATTATTGCTTGTCAGAAAACAGCGACTGAGAGCCAGGCCGCCAAATTACTCGGTTTTCCTGACGCGACCTTAGTGGCAGCACCTTTTGGCATATTCGTAGCGGATCCAATTCAGAAAGTACAGTTTGCATTCCTCAACAACTGTCGTGACGAGGCAAATACCCGGCATGGTCTTCAACGGTTTATGGAATGGCTCAGTCAGACTGGGGAAGACAAGCAGCTTGCTGATCGTGCTCAACTACGCGCTAGCATCGTTCGAGCAATTGCAAACGTGAATCCTCCTCGTTTACGTAAAGGCCTGTCGGCGTGAGTCGGGTCAGGATCATCTGCTTAGCGTTAATAATATTCGCTTCACCTGCAGCGGGCCAAATATAGTCGAGAGGTTCGGGCTAACAATGGTGTGTTAAGCATCATTTGAGTCACCCGAAGCCCTATTCATATAGGGCAAAAAGATACTTAATATTCACTTCGGTTTTACGCAGGCGTTCGTCAAGTCCACCGATTACCTACTTTAAAATCGGACTGGAGAGTACTTGATGAAGATGACCTGCTCCCCCAATTTAGTCAGAAATCGACATAAAGTTTGCGGTTAAAAAATTTTCTGGAAATTTGTTCGATGCCATGCCGCACTGAACCGAAGTCGCACGGGTTCGCCGTGCGAAAGCGATTTACCCCTTTGCGCACTGCACGCCGCTTCATTTCAAGCGCAACGGACGGTCGCATGAGTCCTCCCTTGCCTAAACTCATTGCAATGGCAAGGGATCGAAAATTGCAAGGTCTTGATTTTGTGTGCCGCACTGGTTGGCCCGGCAGTCTTGTCGAAAACCTGCTTGGATTATACCCAGTAGGTATGCGGCAGATCATAAACAGTATTGGACGTTCCTCACTTGCCAAACCTACTATTCAGTCTCCATTACATACTAATAAATTCAAAGAGACGATATGGCTAAAATTCATTCTATTCCCTCCCTCATTGATAAGGCGCAATTAACGCCGCTTCAATGGCGTATTTTCACTTTATGCTTTCTGGTGGCCATTTTCGATGGTTTCGATACCCAGGCGATTGCCTTTACAGGACCGTCTATCATCCAAGCCTTCGGCCTTGGTGCCGGTGCACTGGCACCGATATTGACAGCAGGTATTGCCGGAATGGTAATGGGCGCGATGACGCTCGGCTTGTTGGGCGATAAATTCGGCAGAAGGCCTGCGCTATTGAGTGCGGTGGCGTTATTCGCTTTCGCGTCTCTGGCTACCGCTTTTGCGCAGAGCACGGATCAGATACTGATACTGCGTTTCATCGCTGGTTTGGGCATGGGCGGTGCAACGCCAGTGGTGCTTTCTCTGGCTGCTGAATATGGTCCTGCCCGCAAGCGCGGAACCATTATGACCACAGTACTTTTAGGCTTGCCGGCGGGGGCCATTTTGGGGGGATTGCTAGCAGCAAAAATGTTGCCAGTCATCGGTTGGCAGGGCATTTTTGCAGTCGGCGGTGCGGTGCCGCTGCTCTTGTTGTTAGCTCTCGTGTTTATGCTGCCTGAGTCACTGCAATTCATGGCACGGCGCAACGCATCAGGCGATAGGGAAAAAATTGCACGCATCCTGACTAGCATCACGCAAACGCCGATTTCACAGGACTCCCAGTATAGCGTGCCCGAAAAGGATATAAAGACCCGCGTGTCGTCCTTGTTTGCGGAGGGTTTGGCACGGAATACGGTGGCTATTTGGACGATTTACCTGTTTAACTGGGTCGCATGGTTTATGTTCCTTTCGTGGTTGCCGACGGTGCTTAAAGCGACTGGATTGCCTGCTGCACAGGCACCCATGGGAACCGTGGCAGTGAACGCGGTATTCGTCATCTGCGCGATTCCGCTGGCAAGCATCCTGCCTAAAGTTAATACGCGCATGCTGTTATTGTGCCTGTTTTTGCTAGGGATTGTGATTAGCGCGGGACTTGCCAATAGTGGCACTAACTGGACGCTAGTCTTCATTCTCGCAGGTGCTGCTGGCTTGGGTATCGGCGGCCAACAGATTGTATTGAACTACATGGTGGCAGAAACCTATCCGACTGCGTTGCGCGCCACTGCCACCGGCTGGGCCATTGCCGCCGGCCGTGTCGGGGCCATTGTCGGCTCGGCTAGCGGTGGCTGGTTTCTGGAACATGGGGGTCCTTCTGGTTATTACATGGCACTCATCGGACCGTTGCTCATTGCTGCTGCTAGCCTTGCCATCATTCGCCCGCGATCACAGAACGTAGATAGTGAATTACTCCCTGCGCATTAAATCCCGCATGTTCAGGCCACTAAGTCATGGGTAATAGGGTGGGTAATTCAGCTTATCCGTCTTTTTGAATGAATACGATTATGCAAAACCAACAGCATCAACCGGGACAAAAAGTCGGAACGACACGGCACACACTGCGTTTCGACGGCCAGATCGCGATCGTCACAGGAGCGGGCCAGGGTGTGGGGCGGGCGACGGCATTGCGACTTGCTAATGAGGGAGCGCAATTGGTTCTCGTAGATCGTGCGGCCGACCCATGCAACGAAGTGAAGGCCGAGATCGAAAATGCCGGTGGGGTAGCGCTGGCCTTGAACTTGGACATGGAACATCACGATGGAGCCAAGGAAATGGTGCGACAAGCAATTGCTCGCTTCGGCCGTATTGATGTTTCGGTACACAATGTGGGTGGCACTATTTGGGCTAAGCCGTTTTGGGAATATTCTGCTGAAGAAATGACCAGTGAAATTGCCCGATCTCTCTGGCCAACGCTTTGGAGTTGCCGCGAAGTGATCCCAGTCATGCGCGCGCAACAGCACGGCGCGATTGTCAATGTCGGATCAATCGCCACCAGGGGAGTGCATCGAGTACCGTATTCTGCCTCTAAAGGCGGTGTACACGCAGCCACTGTTTGCATGGCCATGGAACTGGGTGAGTCCGGTGTGCGTATCAATTGTGTTTCTCCCGGTGCGCTGGACAATGGTGTGCGCGTCACGCCACGTAATTCTGACAACCTCTCTCTTCAGGAAAAACAATGGATGGACGTGGTCTACACGCAGAGCATGCGCGACACGCCAATGAACCGGCTCGGCAGCGCTGAGGAAATCGCAGCAGCCATCTGCTTTTATGCCGCACCAGAAGCCTCTTATATAACTGGGCAAATCATGTATGTAGCCGGTGGTGGGATTGGCTAAGGTGCAGTAGTAGTCGCGATCCGATCTGACAGTCACCCGATTTAAAGTGTGCAGTTCCCATTCAGGGCGAAAGACGATTACATTAAATGCCCATCACTTGAGTTCGTACCAGACACCACGCCCACTTCCCTGCTGATTGAAATGACCGCGCGCGACCAAATTCCGAAAATGCTGCTTCAAGGTATTGCGGTTGGCGCCGGTCAGCCTGATGGCGTCACCGATCGTGATCCGTCCGTGTTCTCGTGCAGATTCGACGATCTACAACGACAGTTCCGGCAAAGCCGCCAACACGATTTTTCCCCGTTCTACCTTTTTCTCCAATCGCCGAACCTGCTCTGCCAGAGATCGCAGAAAAAACACCACCCATGGTTGGCAGTCGGAGGGTAATCCCCCCCCCATTGTTAAGCCTTTACTTTTTTGTGGGGGGATTACCGCGGCGGACGATGTGCAGTGCTTCCGTCAAGCGATGGGCGCATTGTGGAGCCTCGGTTACGGGATCGATCCGGCACGCATCTGGCGCACTCCCGCCGGCGCCCGCCAGGCGCCGCTGCCGGCCTATCAGTTCGAGCAGATGGTGTGCTGGCTTCCCTTGCCGCAGCGTGTCGTTGCTGCGCCCACGGCGAGCGCCACAGCAAGTCCGCAAGCGCAGCCGGCAGTCAGCGATGCGGCCTGGGCCAGCGCGGCAGAAGGCCGGGTCGCACAGGCCTTCCATGACATTCTGGGGAATACCGGAATGGACGTGTCCGAAAGCTTCTTCGATGCCGGCGGCAACAGTCTGTCGGCGCTGCGTCTGGCCAGCATGCTGAACACGGCGTTCAAGATGGAATTGCCGCTGGCGGTGTTGTATTAGCATGCGTCGATCCGCTTGCTCGCCGACTATATTGACGCGCATCGCGGTCAATACCGTGCGATTGTTGACTTGAATAACGCGCAGGGTAAAGAGCGCCTGTTTATGTTCCATCCGGACATAGGTGGTTGCGAGGTATACACGGATTTGGCCAGGAGTTTGCGCGCTGAATTTCATTGCTACGGTGTGGATTCATTTAATTTAAATCATGACAATAAAATTGCGGACTTGCGCGAATTGTCAGCATATTATCTCGCTCGTATAGACGAGTTGGCCGCATCGAATCCGGACGCCACCGTACGTTTGCTGGGCTGGTCGCTGGGCGGCACCATCGCCATGGAGGTGGCGGCGCAGCTGGAGCAGCGCGGCAGCAGGAATATCCAGCTGATCCTGCTCGACACCATCGTCGACGATCACTATCTGTCGCAGTTGAAGAGCGATCCGGCCTATGTCGCCGGACTGGAGGCGGATTACCTGATGTTCCTGGAGAGCCAGCAGTATCCTGCGACCCACATCCGGCGCAGCTTGCCGAACATCGCGCTGGCGGTGAAATTCGAGGCGGCCAAACTGTCGCGTGTGCTCGAACATGCCGAGGTCATTCTGTTCAAGGCGATGGAGGTCGATGCCGAACTGGCTGCGGGCAGTCTGACGCAGTTGTTTGGCCATGCCACCGCGGTCGCGGCGAGCAATGTCGAGACGCTGCTGCAGTCGCCTGCAACACAATTGCAGGTGATCAATCTCGATGCTTGCCATCACAACGATATATTGGATGACGTCGATTTGATCAGAGGACTGCTGCTGGACCTGCTTGAAAAAGGGTGCGCATCGGCTCAGGCCTGCGTGCTGAAGGAGGCGGCGCAATGAATCGCGAGAAATGGTTTAATCCCCAGCGCCACAACCCTGCCGCCAGGCTCAATCTGTTCTGCTTTCACCATGCCGGCGGGGCGGCCTCTTTCTACCGGACCTGGCCGGCCGCGCTGTCCACGCAGGTGCAGCTGATTCCGGTGCAGATGCCGGGCCGGGAGACGCGCCATGGCGAGGCGTTCGCGCCCAGCCTGGAGGCGATGGTGAGCGAGTTATTGCAATACAGAGCCGTGTTCGCCGACAAGCCCTACGCGATGTTCGGGCATAGCCTGGGCGCCTTGTTTGCTTTCGAGTTGGCCAGGGCACTGGCCGGGCGCGAGGGCCTGGCACCGCGTTTTCTGGTCGCGTCCGGCCACGGCGCGCCGCGCCGCCGGCCGGCCCGGGAGCAGTTGCACCTGCTGCCCGATGCCGCCTTCATCGCCAGGATGCGCGAGAAGTATGGCGGCATCAGCGACGAGGTCATGAGTAGCCCTGAATTGTTGCAGTTTCTGCTGCCGCGTTTCCGGGCCGACATCGGCATCGCCGAGCAGCATGTCAGCCGCGAGGGCGCGCCGGTGCGTTTTCCGGTGGTGGCGCTGCATGGACGCGGCGATACCTCGGTGTTGACCGACGACCTGGTCGGCTGGCAAAACGAAGCGCAGGCCAGGGTCAGGATCCATGAGTTCGAAGGCGACCATTTTTTCATTGAATCGAGCGAGCGCCAGGTGATCGGCGTGCTCAACAAATTGCTGGCCGATCAGTTATGGGCGCTGGCGACATAGGCACCGTAGTACCGAAGGCATTCTTTATTTTTTTATCTCAGGAAAAAACATGCTTAATCGTTTAATCAAATTGTTCCAGTTCGTTCGCACCTGCCTGTGGAGTGGAAGCGACAACATCAGTAAGCTGCTGCTGGCTCTTGGACTGGACGTGCTCAGTTCGCTCATCAAGGTCGGCGGTCCCATCCTGCTGGTGCGCCATTTGCTGGACGCTGGCGCCGCCGCGCCGATTCAGCTGAGCCTGGAGACGGCCGCCGCCATCGCCGCCATCTTCATCGCGGTCAATCTGTTGCCGATCGCGCGCGGCTATCTGCTCGCTTCGGTGCGATCCGATACCCAGACCTCGCTGCTGGAAAATTTACTGCGCAACACCTATGGCATGAAGCTCGACGAGCACATCTCCTCGCCAACGGGCAAGTTCCCGCAACTGCTGACGGCGGTCTACGCCAATGTGGAAAAAGTGGTGCCGACCCTGCATGGCGAACTGGTGCCGGCGGTGCTGGACCTGAGCGCGATCTTCATCGGCCTGTTCTACATCCATCCGCTGACCGGCCTGATCGCCGTGGTCGCGCTGTGCCTGTACGTCGCCTCGGCCTCGTTCAATGCGGCGCACATGGGTGATGCCAGCAAGAATCGTCTGGCGGCCGCCTATGGCGCCTACGGCGGCCTGCTGGCGGCGATCGGCCGCTACCGCGTCGCCCACCAGTTCGGCAACGTCGAGTACGAAGTCGGCAAGGCGCGCGAAGTGCTGAGCGTGCAGAAGAACGCTTTCCAGATCCTGCACCGCACGGAAGTGCTGTGCGGTTTCCGCAATAATCTGATCGCCATCCTGGCCGTGGCCGGCATCAGCGCGTATGCGATGCTGGGCTGGCAGTCGGGCGCGCTGGCGCCGCAGGACGCGATGCTGGCAGCCCTGTTCGCGACCACCATGAACGGCCCGCTGCGCGCGCTGGGCAAGAGCCTGGAGCAAGTCTATGTCGACTCGATCGAGTGCGAGAAGATCATCGACTTCACCAATGCCCAGTCCGGCCTGGACCAGCGCGCCAACGCGCGCGACTTCCAGACCAAGGCAGCGCCGAGCATCGAGTTCCGCAATGTGTCCTTCTCCTATGAATCGAACAAGGACAAGAAAACCCTGGACGGCGTCAGCTTCCAGATCCGTTCCGGCCAGACCGTGGCGGTGGTGGGTGAGAGCGGCGCCGGCAAGTCGACCCTGGTCAATCTGCTGCTGCGCTACTACGTGCAGAGCGCCGGTGAAATCCTGGTCAACGGCACCGATGTGCGCGAACTGACGGCCGATTCGCTGCGCGCCGAATTCTCGGTGGTGGCGCAGAACGCCGATCTGTTCCAGGGCTCGATCGCCGACAACATCGCCTACGGCAACTGGGGTGCCGACCGCGCCGCGATCGAAAGCGCCGCGCGTTCGGGCGGCCTGGACGAGTGGCTGGACAATTCGGAGCGCACGCTCGATGAACAGGTCGGCAGCAGCGGCGACAAGATGTCCGGCGGCCAGAGACAGCGCGTCGCGCTGGCGCGCGCGCTGCTCAAGAACGGCGGTGTGTTCCTGCTCGACGAGGCCACCTCGGCGCTGGACGTGGGCACCGAGAAGGAAATCCTGGACCGGGTCGACGAACTCACCGCCAGCAAGACCGTACTCGTCATCACCCACCGCATCACCAATATCGTCAACGCCGACTGGATCGTCTACCTGCGTGAAGGCCGCGTGGCCGAGCAGGGCAGTTTCTTCGACCTGCTGGCGCTCAAGGGCGCGTTCTATCAGCAGCTCCAGGTCGAATGCGAAAAGCTCGGCGTCAGCATCGCCGATCTCGACGGGAACCTAAAAGCCAAGCTGGCGGCACTGGAGCCGGCCGCCTGAGGGCGGGCCGCGCTGTGTATTTTTTGAGTGAGATGGCCGCCCGCCTGGCGTAACAGGCGGGCGGCCAAGGCAGATTTATTCGTGGAGTCACTATGTATTCATCTTTGAAAAAATTCGGCTGGTCCAACATCTTCTTCCAGCAGCTGTCCTTCGACGAAATCTGCGCCGAGGAGACGCTGGAGCGTATCTTCCGCATCACGGCGATCCACCGCAACCGGGTCGAGGCCATGGGCGCCCATGGCGAAAGCTCGATCATCTGCACAGCGGAGTTCCAGCCGGTCAGCCAGCATCTGGCGGTGGGCGACTGGGTCATGGCCGAGCCTGCCAACGAGCACCACCGCCTGCAGCGCATTTTCGAGCCGAAGAACCGGGTGCGGCGCGTCTCGAATGGCTTGCCGCAGGTGATCGCGGCCAATCTCGACTATTTGTGGATCGTCACCAGCGCCAACGATGAATTCAATGTGAAGCGGCTCGAGCGCTATCTGGCGCTGGCCTATGAGTTCGACATCACCCCGGTGGTGATCCTGACCAAGACCGATATCTGCGACGATATCGCGCATTTCCTGGGCCAGCTCGACGGCCTGGGCGCCGAAAATGTGCATCCGCTCAGCGTCAACACCCCCGGTTCGCTCGATGTGCTGTCGGCCTATATGAACGAGGGCAGCACCATCGCGCTGATGGGCTCTTCCGGGGTGGGCAAATCGACGCTGATCAACACCCTGTTCCACACCGCGCTGGCGACCCGAGAAATCCGCGAAGAGGATGCCCATGGTAAGCACACCACCACGCACCGCGAGCTGTTCTTCTGCGACAACGGCGCGGCCATCATCGACACGCCCGGCATGCGCGAGTTGCAGCTCTACGATGCCGAGCAGGGCATCGAACGGGTCTTCCATTCCATCGTGGAACTGAGCACGCAATGCCGCTACAACGACTGCACCCACGCCGACGGGCCTGGCTGTGCGATCCAGGCCGCGATTGCCGAGCAGCGCATCTCGCAGGCCCACTTCGACAATTACCGCAAGCTGTTGAAGGAGGAAGCGTCGCAGACGCGGCGTGCCGAAGGGGCACACGTGGTCAAGCAGTACTACCGCGACTACTTCAAGAAAGTTCATAGCGGAAACAAGGACCAGTGGTAAGGGGCCGCCATGTGGATTATTCAGCTGTGCATCATCATCCTGACGGCGGGCCTGTGCGGCGCCTTCGCCAAGCGCATTGGCCAGAGCCGGGTGGTGGGCGAGATCGCCGCCGGCCTGCTGCTGGGTCCGTCGATCCTGGGGGCGGTGGGCGGTGACTACTACGGCGCCGTGTTTTCCAGTTCGGTGGCGCCCATCATGTCCAAGCTTGGCGAGCTGGGCCTTGTGCTGCTGATGTTCCAGCTCGGCCTGCACCTGGACCTGAAAGTCTTGCGCGAGCAGGACAATATGCGCGTGCCGGTGGCGGTGGCGCTGATGGGGATAGCTGTCCCGTTCACCATCGGCTGCGGCATCGCCTGGCTGTCGCTGCCGGTGCTGGCGATCGATGTGCCGGCGCTGGCCTATGTGCTGTTTTGCGGCGTCACCTTGTCGATTTCGGCCGTGCCCGTGATGGCCCGCATCGTGGTCGACCTGGGCATGACGGGGACTGGAACGGCGGCCATCGCGCTGACGGCGGCGACGCTGACCGACGCGCTCGGGTGGCTGATGCTGGCCATGATCGCCGCGCTGACGGCCGGCGTGCTGGCCTGGCATGACATCTTGTGCAATGTTGTGCTGCTGTGCGTGTTCGCGGCCGTCTCGCTGCTGGTGCTGCAGCCCATATGGACCAGCCTGTTCCGGCGCGCACGCGGTCCGGCCGGCATCGCGCGGCTGCTGCCGCCGGTGTTCTGCTATGTGCTGATCTCGTCCTGGATCACCGCCGAAATTGGGGAGAACAGGGGAAACGGAAAAAAAGTACGTTAAGCCTCTATGACTGCTTTTCTGGCCTATTTCGGTCCAATAGCCGAGCAATGGTGGACGGATGGACATTGAAGAGTCGAGCAGCGTCAGCAGCCGTTTTTTGACTGGAATCGACCAAGTGAAGGATTTCTTTTTGTTGTCTTGGCGTGAGCTTGGGTCTGCGACCGCCGATGCGGCCTTCCTCACGGGCGGTCAACAAGCCGTTGCGAGTACGCTCGCGCAGCATGGCACGCTCGAACTCTGCAAACGTACCAACGATTTGCATCATCATTCGTCCTGCCGGTGAAGTCGTGTCGATGGCTTCGGTCATGCTGAGGAAACCAGCCCCCGCCAGCTCGATTTTCTCCATCAGTGACAGCACGTCTTTGAGCGAGCGCGACAGACGATCGAGCTTCCAGACCACCAGCACGGCATCTTTGCGCAACTGATCGAGTAGGCGGCTCAATTCGGGACGGGCCCAGCGGCCCGCAGATGCTTTTTCTTCAAATATCCTTCTGCATCCCGCTGCATGCAACGCGGTAATCTGTGCCGCGTTGTCTTGGTCCTGGGTGGAGGCTCGGGCATAACCTATTCGCATGATCTGGTCTTTTCCTTACTCATCTTCAGTCTCGGTCGGGCCGAGTCGATTCCCCAGCCGCGCCTTCGATAACGTCACCGCTTCATGTAGCTTTTGTTCCAGCAATTGCCGGGACGGCAAGCCTTACAGGTGAAAAAAATGGAGAGTCAATGAAAGTATCTGCCGTCCCCTCAGGTGTCATAGGCCGTATCGCCCGCTTACCCGACACCCCCTTCGATGAACTTAAAGCCCTGTGGCAGCAATTGTTCGCCGTCCCGCTGCCCACACATAATCGTCAATATCTGGAACGGCGCATCGCCTACCGGATACAGGCGCTCGATTTCGCGCAACGTGATCCGGCGCTTCTGGCGCAGAACAAGGCGCGCCTTGATGCCTTACTGGAACGCACCAAACCCAAACCCAAAGCCAAAGCAGGCCGAGGCGAATCGCCTACGCTCGCCCCCGGCACCATGCTGATTCGCGAATTCGCCGGTGCGACGCACCGGGTCCTGGTTCTGCCGGACGGCCAGTTCGACTATCTCGGCAAAAGCTACCGCAGCCTGACCGCCATCGCCAACGACATCAGCGGCACCCGCTGGTCGGGTCCCGCATTTTTTGGTCTACGGGACAAAGTGCGGAAGGGCAGTAAAAAATGAGCGGCCCCGAAGGCAGCACAAAAAAACGTCAGCGATGCGCCGTCTACACCCGCAAATCGAGCGAAGAAGGCCTCGATCAGGAGTACAACTCCATCGACGCGCAAAGGGACGCCGGTCACGCCTACATCGCCAGCCAGCGCGCTGAAGGCTGGATACCGGTGGGCGAGGATTACGACGACCCGGCTTTCTCGGGAGGAAATATGGAGCGGCCCGGACTGCAGCGCTTGATGCGCGACATCGAAGCGGGACAAGTCGACATCGTCGTCGTTTATAAGATTGATCGCCTGACCCGCAGCCTCACTGACTTCTCCCGAATGGTGGAGGTCTTTGAACGGCAGGGCGTTTCCTTCGTTTCCGTTACTCAGCAATTCAATACCACCACCTCCATGGGGCGGCTGATGTTGAACGTCCTGCTGTCCTTTGCGCAGTTTGAAAGGGAAGTCACCGGCGAACGGATTCGCGACAAAATCGCCGCCAGCAAGCGCAAGGGGAAATGGGTGGGCGGCATGCCGGCGCTCGGCTATGACGTCGTTGAGCGGAAACTCGTCATCAACCGCAACGAAGCAGACCTCGTGCGTCGGCTGTTTCATGACTATCCCCGGGTCGGCTCGACGACGATGCTGATTCAGCAATTGCGGCACGAAGGCGTGACCACTAAATCGTGGATCGCGCAGTCAGGCAATCAACGCACAGGCAAACTGATTGATAAAAGTGCACTGTATAAAATTCTGAATAATCCGCTGTACCTCGGGCAGATTCAGCATAAAGGAGAGGTCTACCCCGGGGAGCATGAAGCGCTAATTACTCAAGCGCAGTGGGATCGGGTTCAGACCGCCTTGGCCGCTCATCCTCGCGGTGTGCAAAAAGGACAGACGCGTCCAACATTGAACCCTCGCCCAGCCTTGCTTCAGGGATTAATTTTTACCCGCGACGGCCGGGCAATGACGCCGCACTCCAGCAAAGGCAAGGGCGGTCGACGTTATCGTTACTACCTCTCGACACGCGATGCCAAAGAAGGACATGGTGCCTCCGATGTCAAAATGCTGCCGGCGGCAGAAATCGAAGCCGTCGTCATGGCGCAACTGCGCGGCATTCTGCGCTCGGCTGACATCGTCACGCAAGTCTGGCGCGAGATCCGCAGCCAACAAGCAAACACTACTTCCAGTGCCAGCACCAATGCCACCGCCGGCTTCAACGAAATGCAAGTCGCCGTCGCGCTCAATCGGATTGATCTGATCTGGGAGCAGCTTTTTCCGCTCGAACAACAGCGCATCGTGCGGCTTCTGATCGAGAGAATCATCGTCTCGCCCAACGAGCTGCAAGTGAAACTGCATCCCAATGGTATTGACCATCTGGCGCTGGATGTGATGCGCGCACCGGATACTCCCGGCTGTCCAATAAATAAAGAGAATTTCGCATGAGACCGACCACCTTAGCCCTTACCGGCGAACCGCTCTTGCTGCGCAGTGCCGACGGAGCCGTGACCGTCTCGATACCAATCCGGATTCAACGCTACAGCGGCCGCTGCCAGATCATTGTGCCGCCGGGAATCACCTCCGCGCCAGACGAGGACCCAGTCCCGACAGCCTTGCAGAGCGCCTTGGCACGAGGGCATCGCTGGCTGCGGCAGATCGACAGCGGCGCATTCAGCAACCTCAGGGCCATCGTCGAAAAAGAAAAGCTCGATCCCAGTTACATCAGCCGGATGGTCAACCTGACTACGCTGGCTCCCGATATTGTTGCCGCGATTCTCGATGAAACTCTGCCCGAGTCGGTCTCGCTGTTCGATCTGGCGGTGAACACGCCTTTATCGTGGGAAGAGCAGCGCGCCAAAATCGCTCTGGTGCTTAAAAAAACGAATTAATCCACCGCTCATTAATCCACTGTTAATACCAGACATCCCACCATCACCCGAATGCGCACCGGCGTGCGAATGGCGAATCCCGCCTGCTCCAGCCATTTCCCCTGAATGCGTATCCACGGTACTGCCTGCATGACGCGTTTCCCCGGGTCCCGAATTGGCTGGCCTGGCGCATAGCCTATGGAAGATACCGTGATGTGGCGCTCTGGCCGGATCACGATGGCGGGGCCTTGCTGGTTTGACATATCCTTCTTTCTAGCCACGATGAGCTCCGTTTTAGTTGATGGTGGTTAGCTGGCAGGGGATGTTCGTGCATTCCATGCCAGCGTCTCTTCCGACTTTCGCTGCGCTGACAGCATAAAGACCGATGCCGGGACTAGGGAAGTCATTTCTCCGCGACCGCGCCGTATATCCCGCTTCTTTTTTACAGAGTTGCTCGGCTATCGCCTGATTGCGGATGAATGCCTGCCTGCTGCGCAGACTTGACGCAAGTCTTTCTGTCTCCGTTGATCAGATGGTAGGCAATTGCTGAAACAAAAATGCGAAAATTGGATTCGCGTAAGTGATTGATTTTAAAGGGAGAGTGCCTTGCGGACTTGGACTTCGCAAGTCCACAAGAAACAGAGAAAAGAGGGCGAGAGAGAACGGAAACGGCAGAAAACCGGGCATGCAGCCGGGTGCGAAGTCCGCAAGAAAAAATGAAAAGCCCCGCCAGACGTGGTGTTTGGCGGGGCTTGTCGAAATGCGAAGAGAATATCTTCGCAGGGTGTGATGGTGGAGGCGGCGGGAATCGAACCCGCGTCCGCAAGTACTCTACAGACAGTTCTACATACTTAGCGCTATCATTTGATTTAGCCCGAACGACGCGGACGCGCACGCTGCGGTCAGGCGAGTCACCTAAATTTAACCTTTGACCAAGTAACCCGGCCAAAAGCGATTCCCTGTAAATGACTCTACTGCTGTTTTACCAGCCCACCCCAGGGAAGAAGTGGTGTAGAGCTAACCGGTTATTAAGCGGCTAGTGCGTACGATTTATCGTTTGCAGTTAGATCTGTTCCGATTGTATTTACGAGGTAGTCGGTCCTCGGTATGCCCTGCGCTGCTTTGCAACCCACGTCGAAACCAGGTCGCCCCCTACATCCCTATTATAGCAGCATGATCACCTGTTCCCATTGCTGGACTGTTTTGGCTCAGGATCTGAGCAAGTCAAGTAATTGCAGAGGGGTATGAATCAATTCATCTGCCCCCCAGGTTGTCGGCGCGGCATCCCCGCAATAACCCCAGGCGGCAGCGATGGTGGGCATGCCTGCGGCGCGGCCGGCTTGGATGTCGCGCAAATCGTCGCCGACATACCAGCATTCTTGTGGTGCTAATTGCAATCGGGCGGCAGCTTCAAGAAGCGGTGCAGGGTGCGGTTTTGAATGGGGGGTGGTGTCGCCGGAGATAATGCAGCCAGCATGTCCTAAGCCGAGGAGGGGGGCCAGCGGGTCCGTGAAACGCGCTGCTTTGTTGGTGACAATGCCCCACGCAAGGCCACGCTGTTCTAGCTGGACTAATAAATCAGCAACCCCGTCGAACAAGCGGCTGTCGATGACCAGCCCGGTCTCATACCTGTTCAGAAAATCGATACGCATGGCTTCGTATTCCGGTGCCTCGGGGGTGATGCCGAAAGCAGCCGCTAGAAGCCCCCGGGCACCAGATGAAGCGACAGGTCGTAGGTTTTCATAAGGCGTCGGGGACAGTCCGCGTGCGAGGCGCATTTGGTTGACTGCTCCGGCGAGGTCGGGGGCAGTGTCGGCGAGCGTGCCGTCGAGGTCGAACAAAATGGCGCGGGGTTGTGGCAGCTTCATAGAGGGGGCATCGCCTGAGGACTAAAGGTGGGGTACATGAAAACTATCAGGCGGCTTTGCTGCATGCCATCAGGTAATTGACGCTAGTGTCCTGATTCAGCGAGTAGATGCGTGTGAGCGGGTTGTAAGACATGCCTTTTACACTGTCGACAGTCAGGCCGGCTTGACGTGCAAACTGCGCAAGCTCTGCTGGTGTGATGAATTTTGCGTAGTCATGCGTGCCTTTGGGGAGCATGCGCAGAATATATTCTGCCCCGATTATGGCAAGCAGATAGGACTTGGGATTGCGATTCAGCGTGGAAAAGAAAATCTTGCCGCCCGGTTTGGCAAGGGTGGCGCATGCCTGAACGACCGCAGCGGGATTCGGGACATGTTCCAGCATTTCCATGCAAGTGATGATATCGGCAGTGCCGGGTTCGCGTGCGGCGAGTTCTTCTGCGGCAATTTTTTCGTAACGGACGTTCATGCCAGATTCCAGGCTGTGCAAGTCAGCTACTTTGAGTGCTTTTTCAGACAAATCTATGCCGGTGACATTGGCGTTCTTTTTTGCCATGGATTCGGCCAGTATGCCGCCGCCGCATCCGATATCAATGACAGTTTTTCCGGCAAGCGGTGTGCGCGCATCGATCCACCCTAGTCGTAGCGGATTGATTTCATGGAGAGGACGAAACTCGGAGGTGGGGTCCCACCAGCGGTGGGCGAGGTCGTTGAATTTTTTTACTTCGGCGGGGTCAGCATTCATCTCCGAATGATAGCCTGAAAGCGATATTGGCGCTGCTGCGGGACTTCATTCAGACGTAAAAAAACCCCGCCGAAGCGGGGTTTTTCGTGAAGCCGAATTCGTACAACTGAATTCGATTACTTGTTGCGTGTACCAACAACTTCGATTTCTACGCGACGGTTCTTTGCGCGGCCAGCTGCAGACTTGTTGTCGGCGACTGGTTGGGCTTTGCCCTTGCCTTCAGTGTAGACGCGGTTAGCTTCGACACCCTTGCTGACCAGATAAGCCTTGACTGCTTCAGCGCGACGCACTGACAGTTTTTGGTTATAGGCAACAGAACCGACCGAGTCAGTATGACCGACGGCGATGATAACTTCCAGGTTCAAACCCTTCAGATTAGCAACCAGCTCATCCAGCTTCGATTTGCCAGCTGGCTTCAGGACAGCTTTGTCAAAGTCAAAAAACGCATCAGCTGCGTAAGTAACTTTTTCCGAAGTTGGCGCTGCGGCCACTGCGGCTGCCGGAGCTGCTGTAGTGGCTGTTGGTGCTTGAGCAATTTCGCCATCGCAACCTGGTACGGAGTCAGCTGGAGTCCAGTAACCATCATGCCAGCAAAGATTGCCACCGCTGCGGGTGATAACGCCACGGCCATCTTGCAAATAGGCGCTGGTAGGCGTTTTTGCTTTGATGTCCTGAACTGCTTGTGCGGAAGCAGAAAATGCGGCAACAGCTGCGGACGCAGCGAAGACGAGTTGTGCTAATTTGTTCATGTTTCTCCTCTGGAGGTGAGATATCCGCAGATAAACTGCGCACCAAAATATACGACATCAGAAAATGGATAATACCATATGGTTCAGGTCGTTACATTTGAAGCCATATTGCATGGTTCGCTTGTAAAGAACTTAACCTATATTCTGCCACATGCCGGGAGGTAAAAGCGCCGCTTGCCGTCTGGATTCAGTAGGCTTTGTTAGTGCGTTGTATTTTAACAACATCCTGTGCTGCGAAAATCGCCTTCGAAAAATTTCCTAAAAACGAGCTCTTTGAAATCACTTTCCTTCGATATCTCGGGTGGGGCGGGCCCGGGCCTTGGCGGTAAACGCCGGATAGCGCCTCCCGACGTGCTAAAATCGGCGGTTTGAAACTTCGCTTTCCGTCTATCGGGAGACGCAATTTCTTTCCACTAACGCAAGAGTCACATACCTTTCGGATCGCATGGATCAATTCGCTAAAGAAACCATCCCTATTTCCCTCGAAGAAGAGATGCGCAAGAGTTACCTCGACTACGCCATGAGCGTGATTGTCGGGCGCGCCCTGCCAGATGTGCGCGACGGCCTCAAGCCTGTGCATCGACGGGTTCTGTTTGCGATGCACGAGATGAACAACTTCTGGAACCGGCCCTTCGTCAAGTGCGCCCGCGTAGTCGGCGAAGTAATGGGTAAATTTCACCCCCACGGCGATGCCTCCATTTACGACACCCTGGTTCGCATGGCGCAGGACTTTTCCTTGCGCTATACATTAGTAGACGGACAAGGTAACTTCGGCTCAATCGACGGCGACGGCGCTGCCGCGATGCGCTATACCGAGTGCCGGCTCGACAAGATCGCCAGCGAGTTGCTCGCTGACATCGACAAGGAAACCGTCGATTTCGTCCCGAACTACGACGGCAAGGAAAAAGAACCGTCGGTCCTGCCGACGCGCATTCCTAATCTGCTGATCAATGGCTCCTCCGGGATTGCCGTCGGGATGGCTACCAATATCCCCCCGCACAACATCACGGAAGTGATTAACGGCGCGCTACACGTCCTGCGCAATGCCGATTGCACAATCGATGACCTGATCGAAATCATTCCCGCGCCGGACTTTCCGACGGGCGGCATCATTTACGGCATCACTGGCGTGCGCGACGGTTATCGCACC
Source organism: Herbaspirillum sp. RTI4 (assembly GCF_034313965.1). Taxonomy (NCBI): domain Bacteria; kingdom Pseudomonadati; phylum Pseudomonadota; class Betaproteobacteria; order Burkholderiales; family Oxalobacteraceae; genus Herbaspirillum; species Herbaspirillum sp. RTI4. Next base: position 3,701,666 of record NZ_JAVIWQ010000002.1, on the reverse strand, counting down.
GGTCGTGGCCGGGTGGTCATGCGGGCGCAGACCCATTTCGAAGAGTACGGCAAAGAAAACCGCATAGCGATCATCGTTGACGAACTGCCTTACCAGGTCAACAAGAAAGCCCTGCTGGAACGCATCGCTGAACTGGTGCGCGACAAAAAACTGGAAGGCATTTCCGATCTGCGCGATGAGTCGGATAAATCCGGCATGCGCGTCGTCATCGAACTCAAGCGCGGCGAAGTGCCTGAAGTCGTACTCAATAATCTGTACAAGCAGACACAACTGCAAGACACGTTCGGCATGAACATGGTGGCGCTGGTGGACGGTCAGCCAAAACTGCTGAACCTGAAGCAAATGCTGGAATGCTTCCTGTCGCATCGTCGTGAAGTTGTCACGCGCCGCACCGTATTCGAACTGCGCAAAGCACGCGAACGCGGCCATGTACTAGAAGGACTGGCCGTCGCGCTGGCCAATATCGACGATTTCATCGCCATTATCCGTGCGGCTCCAACGCCGCCGGTCGCCAAAGCCGAACTGATGTCACGGGCCTGGGACTCCTCTGTCGTGCGCGAAATGCTGGCACGTACCGGCGCCGACAGCACCGGCGGTATCCAGGCGTTCCGCCCTGAAAACCTGCCTGTGCATTACGGTATCCAGCCAGATGGTTTGTACAAACTGTCGGACGATCAGGCGCAGGAAATCTTGCAGATGCGTTTGCAACGCCTGACCGGACTGGAACAGGACAAAATCGTCAACGAATATGGCGACGTCATGGCCGTGATCGCCGACCTGCTGGATATTCTGTCCAAGCCGGAACGCGTGACCATCATCATTACCGAAGAACTGACCGCTGCCGTGAACGACTACGGCACCGGCGCCAAGGATGTCAGACGTTCGCGTATCGAACTCAATGCCACCGATCTCGGCACCGAAGACCTGATTACCCCGCAGGATATGGTCGTGACCCTGTCGCATACCGGCTATATGAAATCGCAGCCGGTTTCCGAATATCGCGCGCAAAAACGCGGCGGTCGCGGCAAACAGGCGATGGCGACCAAGGAAGACGACTGGATCGACCAGCTATTCGTCGGCAATACGCATGACTACATCCTGTGCTTCTCCGATCGCGGTCGTTTGTACTGGCTGAAGATATGGGAAGTGCCGCAAGGTTCGCGCAATTCACGCGGCAAGCCTATCGTCAACATGTTCCCGCTGCAGGATGGCGAAAAAATCACGGTGATCCTGCCGCTGTCGGGTGAAAACCGCACCTTCCCTGAAGATCGCTATGTCTTCATGTCGACCAGCCTGGGTACCGTCAAGAAAACACCGCTGTCCGATTTCAGTAATCCGCGCAAGGCCGGCATCATTGCGGTCGATCTGGATGAGGGCGATTTCCTGATCGGCGCAGCATTGACCGATGGTCAGCATGACGTAATGCTGTTTTCCGATTCCGGCAAGGCAGTGCGCTTCGATGAAAACGATGTACGCCCCATGGGCCGTACCGCACGCGGCGTACGCGGCATGAATCTGGAAGAAGGACGTCACGTCATTGCCTTGCTGGTCGCTGAAAATGAACAGCAATCGGTGCTGACCGCCACGGAAAACGGTTACGGCAAACGTACGCCGATTACCGAATACACCCGTCATGGCCGCGGCACCAAGGGCATGATCGCCATCCAGACCAGCGAACGCAACGGCAAAGTCGTCGCCGCTACGCTGGTCGAGGAAAGTGATGAAATCATGCTGATCACCACTGGTGGCGTTCTGATTCGCACCCGGGTCTCCGAAATCCGCGAAATGGGTCGCGCCACGCAAGGCGTCACGCTCATTGCCGTGGAAGATGGCACTCGTTTGCGCGGCTTGCAGCGCGTCATGGAAAGTGATGCCGAAGAGAAGACGGAAGATCAGACTGACGACCCAACCGACGACGCCGATGTCGCCGGCAGCACCGACAGCAAAGACCCTGCCGAATAAGAACGGCTCCGGCAGATCGCGCTGGCTCATGCGAGTCAGCGCGATCATTTTTTGATCGCCTTTTTTCGGTCACTTGATAATTTGTCCGCTACTTCAATGACGCTATGATCTACAACTTTTCCGCAGGACCCGCAGTACTGCCCAAAGAAGTATTGCAGCAAGCCGCCGATGAAATGCTGGACTGGCATGGCAGCGGCATGTCCGTGATGGAAATGAGTCATCGCGGCAAGGAGTTCTCCAGCATCATCCATGCTGCCCGCGACGATCTGCGCGAGTTGCTGGCCATCCCCTCGAATTACAAAATCCTGTTCATGCAAGGCGGCGGTCTCGCAGAAAATGCGATTGTGCCGATGAATCTGATCGGTCGCGCCGGCACCAAACCGGTCGCCGATTTTGTCGTGACCGGTTCCTGGTCGGCCAAATCGTATAAAGAAGCCCAGCGCTACGGCGAAGCGCATCTTGCCGCCACTTCGGCAGCGGATAAATTCCGCGACATTCCCGATCCCGCCAACTGGCAATTGACGCCGAATGCCGCCTATCTGCACATCTGCACCAACGAAACCATCGACGGCGTCGAGTACACGTCCCCACCCGATGTCGGCAACGCCACGCTGGTGGCCGACATGTCGTCGCACATCCTGTCACGGGAGATCGACGTCTCACGTTACGGCGTCATTTTTGGCGGCGCGCAAAAAAATATCGGCCCTGCCGGATTAACGCTGGTCGTGGTGCGCGAGGATTTGCTCGGACACGCCTTGTCGTGCTGCCCCTCCGCTTTCGACTGGAAAATCGTGGCCGACAACGAATCGATGTACAACACACCGCCGACCTATGCGATTTATATCGCCGGACTGGTGTTCCAGTGGCTCAAAAAGCAGGGCGGTGTGGCGGCGATGGAAGCACGCAATATCGCCAAGGCAGAGCTGCTCTATGGCTATCTGGATAGCACCGACTTTTATGCAAACCGTATCGCCCCTCATTGCCGGTCAAGAATGAACGTGCCCTTTTTCCTGCGCGATGAAAACCTGAATCAGGAGTTTCTGACTGGCGCGGCAGAACACGGTCTCTTGCAGCTCAAGGGCCACAAATCGGTCGGCGGCATGCGCGCCTCGATTTACAACGCTATGCCGCTGGAAGGCGTACAGGCGCTGGTCGCGTATCTGAAAGAATTCGAAGCAAAACACGGCTGATATAGTGGCGTAAGTCATTGCAGGACAAGGGGGGGGCATCACTCCGGGCCAACACCCCGACCCCTATCCTGGCAGCAACGCCGGCCAAGCCGTCACCCTCCCTGCGTTTGATGGTGCGCCAGAACAAAGACGAAACGATAAAACAATGAGCGAAGACAAACTCCTGCCCTTGCGTCAAAAGATCGACGCCATCGATGCCCAGCTGCTGGATCTGCTGAACCAGCGCGCCCTGCTTGCGCAAGAAGTGGGTCATGTCAAAGCGGAAACCAATGCGCCGGTATTCCGCCCCGAACGCGAGTCGCAAGTACTGCGCAAAGCCGCCGAACGCAATCCCGGCCCCTTGCTCGGCGCGGATATCCAAACCATTTTCCGCGAAGTCATGTCGGCTTGCCGGGCGCTCGAAAAGCGCGTGACCGTCGCCTATCTCGGCCCCACCGGCACTTTCACCGAGCAGGCTGTTTATCGGCAATTCGGCCATGCGGTCGAAGGTTTGCCCTGCGCCTCGATTGATGAAGTATTCCGTGATGCCGAAGCCGGCACCGCCGATTTCGGCGTAGTGCCGATAGAAAATTCCTCCGAAGGCGTGATCAACCGCACGCTCGATCTGTTGCTGCAAACCACGCTGTGTATCAGCGGTGAAATCGCCATTCCCATTCACCACAGTCTGATGACGCGACAAGGCGACATGCAAGGCGTGACCCGCATTTGCGCCCATTCGCAAGCGCTGGCGCAGTGCAATGCCTGGCTCAACCAGAATTATCCGGCGATCGAACGGCACGCCGTTGCTTCGAATGCCGAAGCAGCACGGATGGCCGCCGCGGATGGCAGCATCGCCGCCATAGCTGGCGAGATCGCGGTGCAAAAGTATCAGTTACAGATTGTCAGCGCCAACATCCAGGACGATCCCCACAACCGCACGCGCTTCGCCGTTATTGGCCGTTTGCATACCGGCCCCTCCGGTCGGGATCAGACTTCCATCGTGCTGTCGGTACCGAATAAAGCCGGCGCAGTCTACGACCTGCTGGCGCCGCTGGCCCGGCATGGCGTATCGATGACGCGTTTCGAATCGCGTCCGGCGCGCATGGGTTCCTGGGAATACTATTTTTACGTTGATCTCGAAGGCCATGAGCAAGACCTCAAGGTTGCTGCCGCCCTGACTGAGCTCAAGGACAAAGCCGCCTTTTTCAAGCTGCTGGGATCGTATCCGCTGGCCCTGTAATTGTCTGCGATATCGCCAGTGACGGCTTAATGGTGCGTGCCGGGTCGGGCGTGTACATTTTCAAACGTATTTCGAAATGCATTTTCAATTCTTCATAAAGTACTGGCAACCATGACTTCCTTTCAATTTGCCCCAGAGTATGTCCGAGCCATCGCCCCCTATCAGGCTGGCAAACCGATTGCCGAAGTCGCCCGCGAATTCGGGCTGGATGAAGCCGGCATCGTCAAACTCGCCTCCAATGAAAATCCGCGCGGAATGCCGGAATCGGCGCGTCATGCGATTGCGCAGGCCGTCGCCGATCTGGGGCGCTACCCGGACGCTAACGGCTTTGCCCTGAAAACGGCGATCAGCGCCCGTTACGATGTGCCGCTGGACTGGATTACGCTGGGCAATGGCAGCAACGACATTCTGGAGCTGGCAGCGCATGCCTTCGTGCAGCCCGGACAGTCCGTCGTGTTCTCGCAATATGGTTTTCTGGTCTATGCATTGGCTACGCAGGGCGCAGGAGCGCAGGCGATCGAAGTGCCAGCGCGTGATTTCGGCCATGACCTGTCGGCAATGGCCGCTGCCATTCGCGACGATACGCGCCTGATCTATATCGCCAATCCGAATAATCCGACCGGCACCTTTGCCCCGGCCGAAGCGCTGGCCGATTTTCTGCGACAAGTGCCGTCGCATGTGGTGGTGGTGCTGGACGAGGCCTATAACGAATACCTGCCGGCTGCGCTGCAATACGAATCGACGGAGTGGGTGCGCCAGTATCCGAACCTGGTAGTCTCGCGCACCATGTCCAAGGCCTATGGTCTGGCTGGTCTGCGAGTGGGATTTGCCATTGCCCAGCCCGTTCTGACGGACTTGATGAACCGCATCCGGCAGCCTTTCAATGTCAATTCGCTGGCGCAGGCTGCTGCGGTTGCCGCGCTGACCGACTATGCCTTCCTGGGCGATAGCGCCGAACTCAATCGTTCCGGCTACGAGCAGTTAACGCAAGCCTTTGAAGTCATGGGGCTGGACTACGTACCGTCGTTCGGCAACTTCGTGCTGGTGAAGGTCGGTTCCGATGACGCCGCTGGCAGCCGGGTCAATCTGGCGCTGCTCAAACAAGGGATTATCGTGCGACCCGTTAATAATTACGGTTTGCCGCAGTGGCTGCGCATCACGGTGGGCTTGCCCGCCGAAAATACCGCGTTTCTGTCAGCTCTGAAGCTGGCATTGGCTTGAATTTCCCTGACCCGGGCGGACCGATGATCTTGCGTAAAGTAGTGGTGTTTGGCGTTGGTCTGATCGGCGGCTCGTTTGCGCTGGCGCTGAAGCAGGCGGGCGTGGCCACGCAGATTGTCGGGATAGGCCGTAGCAAGGCATCGCTACAGCGGGCGCTGGAGCTGGGCATTGTCGATGAGATCAGCGAGTCGGTGTCGGCAGTCAGCGGTGCCGATCTGGTACTGATTGCCACGCCGGTAGCGCAAACCGCCGGCATTTTGAGCGCCATCGTCCCGTATCTGGATGCTGCTACCGTTGTCACCGACGCCGGCAGCACCAAGAGCGACGTCGTCGCGGCCGCACGAAAGGCGCTGGGCGACAAAATAGGACAGTTCGTACCCGGCCATCCGATTGCCGGTGCCGAAGCCAGCGGCCCCGATGCTGCTACGGCTGCGCTCTATCGTGGCAAAAAAGTGGTGCTGACGGCTTTGCCGGAAAATTCGTCTGCCGCCGTCGCGCTGGTCACGCAAGCCTGGCAACAGTGCGGGGCTATCCTGCACGCGCTCACCCCCGAAATGCACGATCAGGTATTTGCCGCCGTCAGCCATCTGCCGCACTTGCTGGCGTTCGCTCTGGTGGACGATCTGGCGCGCAAGCCGCATGCCGATACCCTGTTTCAGTACGCTGCCAGCGGTTTCCGCGATTTCACCAGGATTGCCGGTTCTTCGCCTGAAATGTGGCGCGATATTGCGCTGGCCAACCGTGATGCACTGTTACAAGAACTGGACGATTACCAGACCCAACTGCTCCGTATGCGCAGCTTGCTGGAGCAGGGCGACGCGGCTGGACTGGAATCACTGTTTCACAGCGCCAGACAGGCCCGCCACGACTGGCTTGCCGCGATTGAAGCCAGCCAACCTCCTCCTGTCTTACCCCTTTAATTACCGACGATGAAATCTATTTCTTACCCGCGTTATATCGATCTGCACCCCGTGGCGCATGTGCAGGGACGCGTCAAATTGCCGGGTTCCAAGAGCATTTCCAATCGCACCCTGTTGCTGGCGGCTTTGGCCGAAGGCGTCAGCGACATCAAGGACTTGCTGGCGTCCGACGATACCCTGGTCATGCTGATGGCCTTGCAACAACTGGGCGTCAAGTGGGAACAGCGCGAAGGCAGTCGTGATTATCTGGTGCATGGCGTCGATGGCGTTTTGCCGGTGCATCAGGCCGATCTGTTCATGGGCAATGCCGGTACGGCAATCCGTCCTTTGACGGCGGCGCTGGCGGTACTCGGCGGGGATTACACTCTGCACGGCGTACCGCGCATGCATGAGCGACCTATCGGCGATCTGGTCGATGCGCTCAATGCGGTAGGCATGCGGATCGAATACACGGGAAATCCCGGTTATCCGCCCTTGCATATTCGACGCGGCCAGCTGAACGCGCAAAAGATGCAGGTGCGCGGCAATGTTTCCAGCCAGTTCCTCACTGCCCTGCTGATGGCCGCACCAATGATGGCACGAGAGCAGCCGCTGACGATCGAGGTAGCGGGCGAACTGATTTCAAAGCCCTATATAGAAATCACACTGAACCTGATGCAGCGCTTCGGCGTCGAGGTGGAACGCGATGGCTGGCAATCGTTTACGGTTGCTGCCGGACAGCGTTATCGCAGTCCGGGTGTGATCCATGTCGAGGGCGACGCTTCTTCCGCCTCGTATTTTCTGGCGGCAGGGATGATTGCCGGCGGACCGGTACGGGTCGAGGGCGTGGGGAAAAACAGCATCCAGGGCGACGTCCGTCTGGTCGATGCCTTGCGTCAGATGGGGGCGGAGATTACGGTCGGTGACAACTGGATCGAAGCCTCCTCGAATGGCGTACTGAAACCGATCGACATTGATCTTAACCATATTCCCGATGCAGCGATGACCCTCGCGGTCGCTGCGTTGTACACCGACGGTACCAGCACGCTGCGCAATATCGGCAGCTGGCGCGTGAAGGAAACCGACCGCCTGGCCGCGATGGCGACTGAATTGCGCAAACTGGGCGCGACGGTGGAGGAGGGCGCTGACTATCTGCGCGTGACCCCGCCGGCAGCATTGACTCCGGCCACTATCGATACGTATGACGATCACCGGATGGCCATGTGCTTTTCGCTGGCCTCACTGGACGGCGCGGCACGACGCGGCGTGGCAGTGCGCATCAACGACCCGGCGTGCGTGGGCAAGACCTTTCCCGAGTATTTCAGCGTATTCGCCGATATCGCCCGCCAGACTTTGATTTGAACTGAAGATAACCATGAACAGCAGTATTCCCGTAATTACCATCGACGGCCCGACCGCTTCCGGCAAGGGCACCGTTGCGCATCTGGTAGCGCAGCACTTTGGCTTCCATGTCCTCGACTCCGGCTGTCTGTACCGGCTGACCGCTTTGTCGGCGTTGCGCAGGGCGGCGCCGCTCAATGACGAACATGCCATTGCCAAGCTGGGAGAGCATTTGCAATGCCATTTTTCCGGGACGCATGTGTTTTTGGGCAACGAAGATGTCACCGCGGCAATTCGGGCCGAAGAAGTGGGCAATACCGCTTCGCGCATTGCCGCATTGCCAATGGTGCGACATGCGCTGTACGGCTTGCAGCAGAGCTTTCGCAAGGCCCCGGGACTGGTGGCGGACGGACGCGATATGGGGACGGTCATTTTCCCGCATGCCCGGCTGAAGGTGTTTTTGACCGCCAGCGTGGAGGCGCGCGCCCAAAGACGCTATAAGCAATTGATTGACAAGGGTTTTTCTGCTAGTATGCAAGACCTTTCAAAGGATTTGGCTGAACGGGACGCACGGGATATGAATCGGGCGTCTGCGCCGCTAAAACCAGCGACCGATGCACACTTACTGGATACGTCCGGCATGAGTGCAGAAGAAGCGGTGGCTCAGGTCATCGGCTGGTATTTAGCGTTATAAATTGAATGTTATAAATTCAGCTTTATAAATTCAGCTTTATAAGCAAGCGATGATTTCTGCTTTAAGGCGCATGTAGTCGGTGTTCTTTTGTAATGCCTTGCCATGTTCGTTGCTGTATTACTGTTGTGTATTGCCGCTGTCGTTTTTGCTTCATTTTGTATTTCCATTGTTGTCAGGCAGACGCAAAGTCCTGCCCGACCTTGATAAACCTAACCCAGTATCGCGGGTGTGCGCAGTTTGTGTCCTTGCGTTCATCTGATATTGGAACAAACTCTCTATCTAACCTATGTCAACCACTACTATCCTTGCTGCTGGCTCTGCCGGTTCCAGCGAATTCGCTGCTCTGTTTGAAGAGTCGCTATCACGTCAAGATATGCGCTCCGGCGAAGTTATCTCGGCGGAAGTCGTTCGTCTCGACCACAATTTTGTGATCGTCAACGCAGGCCTCAAATCTGAAGCCTTTATCCCAATCGAAGAATTCAAGAACGACAACGGTGAACTCGAAGTCAGCGTCGGTGACTTCATCTCCGTTGCTATCGAATCACTGGAAAACGGTTTCGGTGACACTATCCTGTCGCGCGACAAGGCCAAGCGTCTGGCATCGTGGCTCTCGCTGGAAAAAGCGATGGAGTCCGGCGAGATTGTTATCGGTACTGTCAATGGCAAGGTCAAGGGCGGTCTGACCGTTCTGACCAACGGCATTCGTGCCTTCCTGCCGGGTTCGCTGGTCGATACCCGTCCGGTCAAGGACACCACGCCGTTCGAAGGCAAAACGCTGGAATTCAAGGTCATCAAGCTGGACCGCAAGCGCAACAACGTGGTGCTGTCGCGCCGCGCTGTCATCGAAGCATCGATGGGCGAAGAGCGTCAAAAGCTGATGGAAACGCTGAAAGAAGGCACCGTGGTTACCGGCGTCGTCAAGAACATCACCGACTATGGCGCATTCGTGGATCTGGGCGGTATCGATGGTCTGTTGCACATCACCGATCTGGCATGGCGTCGTGTGCGTCATCCTTCGGAAGTGCTCACCGTCGGTCAGGAAATTACGGCCAAGGTCCTCAAGTACGATCAAGAAAAGAACCGCGTTTCTCTGGGCGTCAAGCAATTGGGCGACGATCCATGGACTGGCCTGTCACGTCGTTACCCACAAAGCACACGTCTGTTCGGTAAGGTCACCAATCTGACCGACTATGGCGCATTCGTTGAAGTCGAGCAGGGTATCGAAGGTTTGGTCCACGTTTCCGAAATGGACTGGACTAACAAGAACGTGGCACCAAACAAGGTCGTTCAATTGGGCGACGAAGTGGAAGTCATGGTTCTGGAAATCGACGAAGAACGTCGTCGTATCAGCCTGGGTATGAAGCAGTGCAAAGCCAATCCTTGGGATGACTTTGCAGTGACCCACAAAAAGGGTGACAAGGTTCGCGGCGCGATCAAGTCGATCACTGACTTCGGCGTGTTCATCGGCCTGACCGGCAATATCGACGGTCTGGTGCATCTGTCCGACCTGTCCTGGATCGAAACCGGCGAAGAAGCCGTGCGTCGCTTCAAAAAGGGCGACGAGCTGGAAGCTATCGTGTTGGCCATCGATGTCGAACGCGAACGCGTATCGCTGGGCGTCAAGCAACTCGAAGGCGATCCGTTCAACAACTACTCGGCAATGAACGACAAGGGCGCGCTGGTTACCGGCATCGTCAAGTCGGTCGAGCCTAAGGGCGCTGTGATCCAGTTGTCCGAAGAAGTTGAAGGCTATCTGCGTGCTTCCGAAATCTCCCGCGACCGCGTGGAAGATGCCGGTACTCACCTGAAAGTGGGCGACAGCGTCGAAGCAATGGTCCTCAACATCGATCGCAAAGCTCGCAGCATCCAGCTGTCGATCAAGGCGAAAGACAATGTCGATACGCAAGAAGCCATGCAAAAAATGTCGACCGCCTCCGACTCCAATGCAGCATCGGGCACTACCAGCCTGGGCGCTTTGTTGAAGGCAAAATTCGACAACAAGAACTAAGTTGTCGAGAACCTGAATGACAAAGTCTGAGCTGATTGCTCGTTTGGCCGAGCGTTATCCGCAGCTGGTAGCTAAAGATGCGGATTACGCGGTCAAAACGATACTCGACGCCATGGTCGATGCGCTGTCCACAGGGCAGCGTATCGAAATCCGCGGTTTTGGTAGTTTTTCGCTGAACCGCAGACCACCGCGCATCGGACGTAATCCTAAGTCTGGCGAAAAAGTGATGGTGCCCGAAAAACGGGTACCCCATTTCAAGCCGGGTAAAGAGTTACGCGAACGGGTGGACGCCATGGCGGGACAGCCAATTCTGGAAGACTGAGTCAGGCGTCATGCCTGACCACCTTGTTTCCCTGCCGCAAGCCAGGTAAAACAATGCAATAAATTGAAACGGCATCCTCGGATGCCGTTTTTTTTCACGTACAATTTCGCACTTGCGCTTGGGCTTAGGGATGAACAGCCAATCGCCGTGTTGCATGACAGGGAATTACCCGCAAAGGCGGCATCCCCGTATCGAATACAATCAGTGCAATCGGCGATATCGCCAGTAGTGCTCAATAAGGATTTGCCATGAAAATTATCACCCGATTGTTAGCGGCCATTTTTTTCATCATTTTTTTCAGCTTTGCGCTAAAAAACACACAAGAAATCACGCTGCACTTTTTCCTCGGATATCAACGTAGCGACCCCTTGGTGCTGGTGCTGCTGGTCTGTTTTGTCGGCGGCGTGATACTAGGCGTTTTGGCGATGATTCCCACTGTGCTCAGACACCGGCGCGAAGCCTCCCGGCATAAAAAGGCACTGGCCCTGATCGCCAAAGAAACCGAAGCGCAGCTACGTGCGCAAACCTCGCCGCAACCCGACAACATCATCTCCCCCCAGCACCTCATTTAAGAACAGTACATTTCTATGGAATTTGAATTCTGGTGGTTGCTGGGCATTCCCGTGTTTTTCGGTCTCGGATGGATTGCGGCCCGGATCGACATTAATCAACTGCTGTCGGAATCCCGCACCTTGCCGCGTGGATATTTCAAAGGCCTGAATTTTCTACTGAACGAAGAGCCGGACAAGGCCATCGATGCCTTCATCGACATCGTCAAGCTCGATCCCGAAACCGCCGACATGCACTTTGCGCTGGGCAACCTGTTTCGCCGTCGCGGCGAGACGGAACGCGCCATCCGCGTGCATCAGAATTTGCTGGCACGACCCGATTTGCCGCTGGAGCAAAAACTGCAGGCGCAGTACGAGCTGGGACAGGATTACCTGAAAGCCGGTTTGCTGGATCGCGCCGAATCCACGTTTTACAAATTGATGAACACGCTCTATACCGCACAAGCCGGCCGCGCCCTGCTGGAAATCTATCAGCGCGAGAAAGAATGGCTGCGGGCGATCAAGGCAACCGAAGCCTTGCAGGAGTCTGGCGTTGGTACCCGACCCAAGGAAATCGCGCAGTTCTACTGTGAACTGGCGGAGGACGAGCTGGTGCATACCGATCCCGACGCTGCCATGGTCATGCTGGAGAAAGCCCTTGCCGTTGATCGCAACAGCGTGCGCGCCACCATATTGCTGGGCGATACGCATCTGGCGAAAGGCGACCGCGAAGCCGCATTGATGGCATGGCGTCGTGTGGAGCATCAGAGCGTGCCGCACGTCGCCTTAGTGGCGCAGCGGCTGATGGACAACTATCAAGCCGTAGGGCGACCACAGGAAGGCGTCAATTTGCTGCGCTCCTATCTGGCGGAAGCCCCCTCGATTGACTTGCTCGAAGTGGTCTTCAAGGCGGTACTCGAGCGCGACGGCGTCGAAGCCGCCAGTCAGTTGGCCGCCGATGAATTGCGCCGCACGCCGACTTTGCTGGGGCTGGATAAATTCCTGGAAGCCCGTCTGATGAACGCCTCGGCGGAAGTACGGCCCGAGCTGGCGATCGTCAAAACGCTGGTGCATGGCTATACCCAAAAACTGGCGCGCTATCAATGTTCGCATTGCGGTTTCAAGGCACGGCAGTTCTACTGGCACTGCCCCGGCTGCAACTGCTGGGAAACCTACCCGCCGCGCCGCACTGAAGAACTGAATGTGATGAATTGATGCGTGTTTAACGTATCCACGTCGCCACAAAATGCATTTATGGGGAAGTAAGTATGAAAATAACAATTGTCGGCACCGGCTATGTTGGCCTCGTCACAGGCGCTTGTCTCGCCGAATTGGGAAATAACGTGTTTTGCCTCGACGTGGATCAGAGCAAAATCGACTTGTTGAACGGTGGAGGCATACCCATCCACGAGCCGGGTCTGGAAGATGTGGTCAAGCGTAACCGGCAAGCCGGCCGTTTGATTTTTTCCACGGATATTGCCGCCAGCGTGGCGCATGGCGAACTCCAGTTCATCGCGGTCGGCACTCCGCCCGATGAAGATGGCGCTGCCGATCTGCAATACGTACTGGCAGCGGCCCGCAATATCGGTAAATACATGACCGGCTTCAAGGTGATCGTCGACAAATCGACGGTGCCGGTCGGCACAGCCGACAAGGTCACGCTGGCTCTGCGCGAGGAACTTCAACAGCGCGGTGGCGCGATTGCCGATCTCGGATTTTCCGTCGTATCGAATCCCGAATTTCTGAAAGAAGGCGCGGCGGTTGAGGATTTCATGCGACCAGATCGCATCGTCATCGGTTGTGACCAGACCAGTGACGGTATTGTCGCGAAACAGAAAATGAAAACCCTGTATGCGCCCTTTAACCGAAATCATGAGCGCACTTTCTGGATGGATGTGCGCTCGGCTGAATTCACCAAATACGCCGCCAACGCCATGCTGGCCACCCGCATTTCCTTCATGAACGAGTTGGCCAATCTGGCCGATCAGGTGGGCGTCGATATTGAGGCAGTGCGCCACGGCATCGGCTCCGACCCGCGCATCGGTCACAGTTTTCTCTATGCGGGCTGCGGTTACGGCGGTTCGTGTTTCCCCAAGGATGTGCAGGCGCTGGAACGCACGGCGCGTGAATACGGCCAGGATTTGCTGGTGCTGCGCGCCGTCGAGCAAGTCAATAACCTGCAAAAACATATTCTTGGCAAAAAAATCGTTACCCGTTTTGGCGATGATCTGAGCGGACGCCGTTTCGCCGTATGGGGTCTGGCGTTCAAACCGAATACCGATGACATGCGCGAAGCCTCGTCCCGGGTGTTGCTGGGTGAACTGATCGGACGTGGCGCCAGTGTCGCGGTCTACGATCCGGTCGCCATGAAAGAGGCGCGCCGCGTACTGGAACTCGATTTCGCCGGCCGGCCGGAATTGCTGGCGCGTATCCATTTCTGCGAAGAGCCGATGGCAGCGCTCGACGGTGCGGATGCGCTGGTCATCGTGACCGAATGGAAAACCTTTCGCAGCCCTGATTTCGGGCAACTCAAGGCCTGTCTGAAAACGCCGGTGATTTTCGATGGCCGCAATCTGTTTGAGCCCTCCGTGATGGCCGATGCCGGATTTGAATACCATGGCATCGGGCGATCCGTGCTGACCCGAGGATAAACGAATGATCGATGCGAAATTTTCTGCCGCGCTGACCACCACGCGCATGCTGGTGGTGGGCGATGTGATGCTGGACCGCTACTGGTTCGGTGAAGTCACCCGCATTTCTCCGGAAGCCCCGGTACCCATTGTGCGCATCAGGAAGCGCGAAGAGCGTCTTGGCGGCGCAGCCAACGTCGCGCGCAATGCGGCCGCCTTGGGGGTGCATACGGCCCTGCTGGGGGTTGTTGGGCAGGATGAAGCGGGCGACGCCGTAGAGCGCATGCTGAGCGAGGCTGGCATCCATAGTTTCCTGAACCGCGACCAAGCCATCTCGACCATTATCAAATTGCGGGTCATTGGCCAGCAGCAACAACTGGTGCGCGTGGATTTCGAAGAAGTCCCTACCGATGCCGTATTGCGCGACAAGCTCACCCAATTCAACGCGCTGGTCGCCGATTTTGATGTGATCGTGCTGTCCGATTACGCCAAGGGCGGACTGGTCAATGTCGCCGAGATGATCGCCAAAGCCAAAGCGCTGGGCAAGCGGGTGCTGGTCGATCCCAAAGGGGACGATTTCACGCGTTATGCCGGTGCCTCGCTGCTGACGCCGAATCGTTCGGAACTCATACGCGTGATCGGCCCCTGGCATAACGAAGAAGAATTGACGACCAAGGCGCAAAATCTGCGTCAGTCACTGCACATGGAGGCGCTGCTGCTGACCCGTTCGGAAGAGGGCATGACCCTCTATCTGGATCAGCAGGTAGTGAATATTCCGGCGATGGCGCGGGAAGTGTTCGATGTTTCCGGTGCAGGCGACACGGTGATTGCAACCATGGCGGCCATGCTGGGCGCAGGTATGCCCCTGATTGACGCTGTGACCGTCGCCAATCGTGCTGGCGGCATTGTGGTCGGCAAGCTGGGTACTGCCACAGTGACCCGCGAAGAGTTGGGTATCTAGAGCCCTGTAAAACTGGTTTTTAGAAAAACTGCGAGATAAAAATTCACGTTGTTTGTCTACTGCCGTATTTGGCCATATCGTTAAGCGAGGGCATGTCAGCCGACCTGCATTCACCTCTGCGGCATCCGTCCTGATTTCGCCTTGTTTCAGGGCAGGGCGGATCCCGATATCACCATTATCGGAAAGACAAAACCATGTTGAAAAAACTTTCGTTCATCCTGGCGACAGTGATCGCCTCCACCGGCATCGCTTTTGCCAGTGCCGATGTCAACAAAGCCGATCAGGCTGCGCTCGACAGCATCAAGGGAATCGGCCCGGCAACGTCCAAGCGGATTCTTGATGAGCGGAAAAAAGGTGGCAACTTCAAGGATTGGACGGATCTCGAAACGCGGGTGAAAGGCATAGGCGAAAAAAATGCCGCCAAGATGTCCCAGGCCGGATTAACCGTCAACGGACAGGCAAAGAGCGGTGCAAAACCTGCCGCGGCAGCAACTACAGCGGCCAAGCCGGTAGCGCCCGCCAAACCGGCTAGTCGATAACAATAAAGAGTCGTCGTTTTCAGCTAAGCCCCTTTATCTGAACTGAATCCCGAAAGTCGGACATCCACTTTCGGGATTTTTTATTGGCCAATCCACCTCCGGTTCGCCGCATTTTGCCCGACAGGACGGCTGTGGCAGCAATAAAAAACATTCCATAGCTGGATTCGTCATATCCATATGAAAATCCTGTCGCTAGCAGGACATACGCAGGGTCGGCATACGGATTAAAATGCACCTCCTATCAAGATTCCCAGGCGAGCCTCCAGACACCATGCCCTATCTGACCATTGAAGACACCATCGGCAATACTCCCCTCATCCAATTGCGCAAACTTGGCGGGGAAGAGGCGGTGCGCCGCAACAATGTCATCCTCGGCAAGCTGGAAGGCAACAATCCGGCCGGCTCGGTCAAGGACAGACCCGCGCTGTCGATGATACGCAAGGCCGAAGAGCGCGGCGATATCAAGCCGGGCGACACGCTGATCGAAGCTACCAGCGGCAATACCGGCATTGCGCTGGCGATGGTGGCCTCCATGCGCGGCTACAAGATGATTCTGCTGATGCCGGAAAATCTGAGCGAAGAGCGGCGACAAAGCATGGCAGCGTATGGTGCCAAAATCGTATTGACGCCGAAAAGCGGCGGCATGGAATATGCCCGCGACCTGGCCGAACAAATGCAAAGGGAAGGGCAGGGCATAATCCTGGATCAGTTTAGTAATTCCGATAATTCGCTGGCGCACTATGAAACCACCGGGCCGGAGTTATGGCGCGACACCGAAGGACGCATTACCCATTTCGTCAGCGCAATGGGGACTACCGGCACGATCATGGGCGTATCGCGCTATTTGAAAGAGCAAAATCAGGCGATTCAGATTATTGGCGCGCAGCCCGAAGAGGGATCGCAGATTCCCGGTATCCGTAAATGGCCGGAAGCCTATCTGCCGAAGATTTACGATAAATCACGCGTCGATCAGATCGAATATGTCAGCCAGGCCAGCGCAGAGCATCTGGCGCGCCGGCTAGCGATAGAAGAGGGCATTTTCTGTGGCATTTCTGCCGCAGGCGCTTGTGAAGTTGCGCTGCGCATTGCGCAGCAAGTGGAAAATGCCACGATCGCATTTATCGTTTGTGATCGTGGCGATCGTTACTTATCGACGGGTGTGTTTCCGGCCTGACATTCGTCACCGGCAATAAAAAATGCCGCTGTAGCCCCAGATGAGGCTGCAGCGGCACTTCTTGCAAAAGGAATGCAGTAGCGTTTAAACGCTATTGGCTTCCCTCAACTCTGCAGTAATTGTACTGGCGGGACAGGCTTTGGTTTGAACTGCTTGTCGCTGATCCGGAATTTCTCACGACGATCGCCCATGAGAGCGCGTAGTTCGCGGATGGACAGGTCGCTGACTTCGTGCATTCTGATTAATAAAGAGGCACCGACAGGAAGTCTGCGGTGCCGTATTTTACTGATCACCGGTGGCGCCACTTCCAGCGCACGCGATAAAGCCGCATCGTTTTTCAAATGCAATTTCTTGAGCAATGCATCCAGCAGATGATTAGGATCGTAACTGGCCGGTGCGACCAGTAGTGCCTCCCGGTTGTCAGGCACTATGCTATTAACAATAGTGTGTGTAGTTGTATTTGTATTCATAGTTCCCGCCCCTTGGTTTTCATTAGCCCCCCCCTACGGACAGATAAAAATTGCGCATTGGAAAATACTGTTCGGTACGCAATCCCTACCCATTTTTAAACCTAAGCACCCTACATTTTTAGTGCGAAAACAGGCTTTGCGCCTTTATTTTTGCTGCTGGATAAATTTTTTAATGGTCTTGCAAAGGGATAGTCCGAGTGAGTTTATTAATTGCAATTTTATTTATTACCTTTTCCATGGCATGAAAGAAATAATTTCAATAAAACATCTCGAACTATTAATGCATCTTAACAGGAAATTTTCTAATTTTAAATATTGCGTAACAGGTTTTTTTGTATTTGTTCCAATTTCTCAATTCCCAACTTTTGAAGTGTTGTTATATTTACTTCAAAAATATCAGCGGCATCGGGAATCGACCTGACTGCCCTCTCTATGCTCTCTTCTCTTAGTAAATGCAGCATAGGAAACGGGGAACGATTCGTATTGTTTTCAATATCGGTACTGGAGGTATTGGAAAATTGATAATCAGGATGAAAGCTGGCGATTTGAAGAATGCCTTCTAAACCGCATTGCGAAACTAATCCATCTGCAATAGAAAGAAAATCGTTGTAATCGAGAAAATTAATTAATACATAAGGGTGTATGAGTAAAACAGTCTCGATTATTTCTGAAGAAGCAACATTTAATGTTTCTAACTCAGTCTTCAACTCTTCTTCTAGTTTTTCAGATGTTGTGGCCTTACTCACAACATAACGAATCTGCCCTTTTGAATGCACCGATTTGGCGAAAGGGCAAAGATTCAAACCGATGACGATCTGCTCCAGCCAGGCGGTAGTGAGGGCGATGACATATTCAGGGGACTGTGTATTCATGAGGGGGATGGAGCATGAGGGCGTTAATTAGAATCCTTGCGGTTAAAAACCATGCGCAAGGGAGCGGCTGCTGAAGCTGCGGCACGGCAAGGACGGAGGCAGTAGACCTCTCAGGCACGACGGCATCTCTTCTCCCGCCCTTGCGCCGTTAGCCAAGCCTGATAGAGGTTCTCAACGCGGAGGGTGACGAACCCCCTCCATACTTATTCAGAGACCGTGAGCGGCCCGCAACGCTTGCGCCAGATCAATAACCGACATGGCGTAAAAATAACTGCGGTTATAAAAAGTAACGGCAAAGAAATTCGTGGTTGCCAGCCAGTACTCCGTCGGCTCCAGACCATTTTGCAAGTCGATCAGACCATAGTTCAGGTTGGCGGGCGCATCGAGTCCCGGCGTTACCCCTGCCAGTTTCAAGTCACTCAGACTGAATTTGGCCTCCAGCCCCTGATTGGTCAGCTCCTGCCAGCGATTGCTGCCATCGTTTGCCAGGCCCATCACCGCCGGAAACACCGTCGGCAGGGCGCGCTGCCAACCGTGTTCTTGCAGGAAGTGGGCGACGCTACCAATCGCATCGACCGGTGAATTGCGCAAATCGATGTGACCATCGCCATCGAAGTCCACCGCATAGCGCCGTATGCTGCCCGGCATGAACTGGGGCCAGCCAATGGCACCGGCATACGACCCCAGCAAAGAAAACGGATCGATACCGGCGTCACGGGCAAACAGCAAGGTCTGTTCCAGCTCGCCTCTGAAAAACACCATGCGTGCCTCGCGGTTCGAGACATCGGGATAATCGAAGGCCAGCGTGGCAATCGCATCCATCACACGGAAGTTACCGGTATTGCGCCCATAGACGGTTTCCACGCCAATAATGGCGACGATAATTTCCGCCGGCACACCATACTGGGCTTCTGCCCGGTTCAGATCAGCCTCGTATTTGCTCCAGAAGGCCGCGCCCGCCTTGATCCGCACCGGCTCGACAAAGCGGGCGCGATACGCCTGCCAGTTTTTGGGTTTGCCGGATGCCGCAGGCTTGACCAGTTGCAAGGCCGCATTGATATGGCGGGTATCGTTAAAGACCGTTTGCAGACCCTGTTTGTCAAAGCCGTTTTTAGCGACCATGTCATCAATGAAGGTGTTGACTGCTTTCCACTGACTGAAGCTGACGAACTCGTCGGGCGGCGTTTCCGTCAGCGGCAGACGTGTTTTATCCTTTGCCGCCGCTTGCGCCAGAGGCGGTAGTGCGGCGCTGAAAGACAAAGTAACAAGGAGTCCGGCAAAAAATAAGGGGCGTGGCAAACGCAAGGCGAAAAAAGTCGGCATATCGGGCAGGGGGAGAATGGGCGAGTGGGTGGGCGAATAGGACTGGCAAGCCGACAAGGATTCGGCGGATTGTCAGGTAACGTGGGCAGCCGCGAGTATATCGCATCACCTTCTCTACCCGGTTGTGAGGCGATGCCGCGCAACTCCAAAGCGGTTACACTGAGCGAGCACAATAAAAACACCATCGGTTTGACCGAGACACCCCTTACACAGCGATTGAACCGCCCGCACCGATGACTACTGCCTTTTACACGCATCCAGAGTGTCAGCGACATGACATGGGCGACTGGCATCCCGAAAGCCCGGCCCGACTGCAGGCGATTGAGGACCAGCTCATTGCCAGCCGCATTGACCCGTATATAGAACGGCGCATCGCGCCCCCGGCCAGCATTGAAGCCTTGCGCCGGATTCATACCGCGAACGCCATTGCGCTGGTAAGGGATCACGTCGAAGGTCTGGCCGTCAGCGGCGAAACCTATTACCCGCTGGATGCCGACACCCTCCTCAATTCCCATAGCTGGCAGGCGGCATTGCACGCCGCCGGCGCCGCCATTGCCGCCACCGACGCCGTCATCAGCGGTGAAATCGACAATGCCTTTTGCTCTATCCGCCCGCCCGGGCACCATGCGCGCCCCTCGGCGCCGATGGGATTTTGCCTGTTCAATAATGTGGCCATCGCCGCCCGGCATGCGCTGGAAGTGCATGGACTGGAACGGATAGCGATCATCGATTTCGATGTGCATCACGGCAACGGCACGCAGGAAGCCTTTGCGCAGGAAGAGCGGATCATGATGGTGAGCTTCTTCCAGCACCCCTTCTTTCCTTTTTGCGGGGCGGAAGCCAGCCTCTCGCATAGCGTCAACGTACCGGTGCCGGCCTATACCAACGGCGCGGCGGTGCGGCAACTGGTGGAAGAGAAATGGCTGCCGGCGCTGCATGCCTTCCGCCCGCAACTGATTTACATCTCAGCCGGTTTCGACGCCCATCGTGAAGATGACATGGGACAGATGGGGCTGGTCGAGGCCGACTATGCCTGGATGACGCAGCAAATCATGGCAGTAGCGCGGCAATACGCCCGGGGACGCATCGTCAGTTGCCTGGAAGGCGGCTATGCCCTGTCCGCACTGGGGCGCAGCGTAGTGGCCCATCTGAAGGTGCTGGCCGAGCTCGATTGAACCCCCGCTGTGTAAGCACAACCTAGCCAGAATGTGTCCAGAACGCCTGAAAACGGCGGAAATCTCTTTTAAATCAAGGCTGAAGCAGCAGTTGCCGACCGCATTTCCCCGCGAGGCCGTAAAATAGCGGCTTCGCCAGCGCAAAAGAAAAAACATCGATGTCTATACAATGGTTCCCAGGTCACATGAATGCGGCGCGCCGGAACGCCGCCGAGGCCATGGAAAAGGTCGATATCGTGATTGAAGTACTGGATGCGCGTTTGCCGCAGGCCAGTTGCAATCCGATGATCGAACAGTTACGCAAGCACCGTCAGCGGCCTTGCCTCAAGTTGCTCAACAAGAGCGACCTCGCCGATCCCGTCGCCACCAAAGCCTGGCTGGATTTTTACAATGCGCAAAAAAATGTGCATGCAGTTGCACTGAGCTGCAAAAAGCCCAGCGATGTGCTCAAAGTGCCGAAACTGGCGCTGCAACTCGCCCCGCATCGGGGCAGCGCCCTCAAACCGCTGCGCATGATGATCATGGGTATTCCCAACGTCGGTAAATCGACGCTGATGAACGCGCTGCTCAAAAAACGCGTAGCCGCGGTCGGCGACGAACCGGCCGTTACCAAAACCCAGCAGCGCTTGTATCTGGGTAACGACATGGTGCTGATCGACACGCCCGGCATGCTGTGGCCCAAAATTGCCCATCCTACCGACGGCCTGATGCTGGCTGCCAGCCACGCGGTCGGTACCAACGCGCTGATCGAGGAAGAAGTCGCCA
The DNA here is from genome assembly GCF_034313965.1 of Herbaspirillum sp. RTI4. NCBI lineage: Bacteria > Pseudomonadati > Pseudomonadota > Betaproteobacteria > Burkholderiales > Oxalobacteraceae > Herbaspirillum > Herbaspirillum sp. RTI4. The sequence goes on along the minus strand of NZ_JAVIWQ010000002.1, from coordinate 3,680,353 downwards.
CTTTTCTGGCCGATAACCTGCTGGTGCATTACGGACGCTTGCTTAGCGCGCGCTATAGTTTTGCTACCGAAGGCTGCGACGGCGTGTCGGTGATTGAAGCCATTGCCGTACGGCGCGGATTTCGCATCAAGGGCGGTGAGCTGGATCTGGAAAAAGCCGCGCATGTCCTGTTGCAGGATTACCGTACCGGCGCTCTCGGACGCATCAGTCTGGAAACGCCCACGACCCGGGCGGCGCTGCTGGCGGCATATCAGGAGCATATTTCTCTCGGCGAGGCCGCCGCCGCGTTGGAAGCGGAAGAGAAAGAGCAAGAGCAAGGCAGATCGCGCAGTTAAGCAACCGCTACCGGCTGCTTGCTCAGCGCACAAAAAAAGACGTTCCCGCCACTATCGGGGACGTCTTTTTTTTTGTCCTGTTTGCAGGATTCAACCATTTCCTATCAAAAACCACGCCTGAGCTTAGCGACCGCAAGTCCTCAATCGGGCTATGTCACATACCGATTTCACTATTGCCGGCGGGGAAAATCAGCGTCATTTTTAGAAGCATTTCTATTGTGAGCAAAACAGCCTTAATCGATTATGTGGCCGGGAATTGCTATTTTTCAATAATTTCTTTCTATCGTCGCATCGAGGACGGGCATGCCTTGCCCGATAGCTTCGGCGAGCGCAGATTCGCCCACTGAATTTCGTGAATGCGCGCTTCCCCGGCGGCGGTCCAACGTATTTCAAAAAGGTTTCTCATGTTGCAAGCAACAAGGTACAAACGCGTTTTTACGAAAAGTCTGCCGGTCGCTGGTGTAGTCGCTGCCGCTGTCATACCGCCTGAAGCTGGTCTGATCCTCCCCGCCCACGCAGCGAATCAAGCAGTGAATCAATCAACGGATCACACGACGAGCAAGACCCTTCCGGGATACAAAAAAAAGAAATATCCGGGCTCAATCGATGACGACGAAGAGGCCAGCGAATGCCTTAACCCGGGTTTCACCGAGTCGGTCGGTACGGCGCTGGCGTCTTCCGAGGAAATCGTCGGCAAAGGGGAGGGGGATGCTGGCGCGAGCAGGGCGGGTATCCTCAGCATGAAGGACGGCCGCAGTAGCAGCGGCGATCAGGACAAGGACGGCAACGGCTCCGCCGTGTTGTTAGCTTTGGGCGGACTGGCCACGGCGGGAATCATTGCCGGTGCAGGTGGGGGCGGAGGTGGCGGCGGCGACGGGCAAGATTATTCCGGCGGGGCGCATTCCGGCGGCGGCTATAACGGCAATGGCACGGTCCTCGTCAATCCGGGCGACCTCAATGGCGGCAATGTGCTGGTCGTTGAGGCGGCCGCACCCGAGGTCATTGCAACGATTGACGGCATGAGTCTCGACACGGGTCTTAGCTCGGGCGGACTGCGCTTCGTGACCAACAACGGCGCGGCGGGTCGCACCGTCTACGGCAGCCTCAGCGGCGCGCTGGCGGCCGGAGAAAGCATCGTTGTCAGTTTCGATAACGGCGCAACATGGGTTGCCGCTACCGTGAATGACCGGCAGCGCAGTGAGCGTGCCTTGCCCGTCTGGAGCGCTGTCGATCCCAGCGAGCATGCGGAAAACTGGGTGATTCACGCCAAGGTCATCAATGCCGATAACAAATCCAGCCCGCCGGCCATGCAGCATGTCGTTTTCGATAACACCAATCCCACGGCGACCACGCAAACGGTGGGGATGGAACATGACACCGGTATCGCGGGCGATTTCATCACCAACCATCGCGGTAGCAAAACGGCCGGACGCCTCGTCCACGGCTGGATTAGCGAGGTCTTGCCAAGCGACGAAAGAGTGCAGATCAGCTTTGATAACGGCGTGACGTGGGATGGCATTCAAATGATGGGCAGTCACGCCTGGAGTGCCGTTGATCAGACCGAACATCACGAAAGCTGGGCCATGCATACCCGGGTCATCGACGCCGCCGGCAATATCAGTACGCCGCACTTGCAAGGCGTCACCCTGGATGTCGAGGCTTACGATGCGCCGGTCATCAGCAAGATCGATTTCAAGAACGGCAGCTTCCTTGTTTCTCTGCGCGAGGGTCAGTTGGGAAAAGGCGATACCTTGCGCGTGAACTGGGGCGAAAACCAGTTCCGGCTCACGATTTCAGATATAGACAAGAACGGCGCTTACCTGGCGGAGGTACCCAAACATCTCCTGCACACCACCAGTACTCCTGTGGTGCTGAGCGTCAGTGTCATTGATGTGGCTGGCAACGAATCGATGGAGTCGCCCTGGGTGAATGAGTTTCTGAAGCACACCGTCACCATTTCCGGTATGACCCGAGATACCGGCCGGGGCCGGGACGGCATATCCGATTGGATTACTTCCGATATCCAGAACCGGCGCGTCATTTACGGGGCATTGGAAAACAGTCTGCAGGAAGGCGAGAAACTCAGAGTCAGTCTGGATGGCGGCTTGAAATGGCACACCGCCGAGGTCAGGGGCACTGATTGGGTGTATGCCACGCATGAGCCCTTGTCGCAGGGAAAAACGATTCAGGCGCAAGTCGTCAACCAGCTCGGTCAGCATAGCCTTCCGGCAAAGTCTGACCCGGTGCAACTGGACAACAGCAGCAGTTATCTGTTTTTTCTCAAACTGGATAGCGCGCACCAGATGCTCAATTGCATTTTCCATCCCGGCAGCATGCCCTCCGTCGGCGACACCCTGAATGTGTGGTTCACGATGGCGAATGGCTCGAAGAGTTTCGTCACGCACAGCATGACCGAACAGGATCTGAAGTACGAAATTATTTCCTTGCGCGAGCTGCCGCCCGCTGTTTTTGCAAAAGGCACTGTTGTCGTGGCTCAGATGGAAGATATCGCGGGCAATCTCTCCAATGTCAGCTACACCACGGAAACCCCCTCGCCTCTGTACGCGACGGATATCCGGCCGGTGAAAGGCACGCCCTGCATGGCTTACGGCGACAATACCGCCAACGTGTTTACCTTGTTTAACGTGAATGCCAGTAACTATGGCGATTACGAACTGATCCTTAATGGCGGCCCCGACAATCTTGAATCCCATCAATCGCTGGACACGCTCAAGCTCTCCAAGGGAGTGGATCTCGACCTGACCGCCCTCAATTCGGTGGGGCAGCCGTGGGGGCAAACCATGCATTCGATAGAAATATTTGATTTGCGCGGCGAAGGGAAAAATCAGTTAACGCTGTCGGTCAATGATGTGCTTTCCGTCGGGTCGGAAGAGGCGTTCGGTTCTTCGGCTCCCATGCCTTTGATCCCTGAGCGCGTCCCGAATCATTATCAGATCAAAGTACAGGGCGACTACAACGACAAGCTCAGCGTGAAAGGCTTAGTCACGGCCTTTGGGGAAGACCTTGCGCCGGGTGACAGCCAATGGATAAAAGTGGACGGCAGCAACACCCCTTCGGGCGATCCCAGTATTACTGCGTACGGCATCAAATACGATATCTATCGGCATCACGCTTATCCGGCAGAGTTGCTGGTGCAAACCGGTTTGCCGGTCGAGTTTCTGTGAGCGTGAGGAAGAGCGGATGCTGCTGGTCTTTTATCGGCAAAGCGAATCCGCTTACTGCACTGTGGCTGGTTTCATTCATGGCCGCTACCCCTGCTCAGGCTGGCGCATTGCAGTTGTCTCCGGCATCCATCCGCATGGAGCAAGACGCTGAGACGATTTTCGTGACATCTGATCGCCAGCCGCTGCGCTTCATTGCCCAGGCAGTGCAGGCGGCCTTGAATCGCAGTCCCGATATTGAGCAAGCCGCTGCCAGCCAGCGCGCCGCGCAGCAGGAGCTGGACAATGCGCGCTGGAATCGCTGGCCCAAGCTGCAAGCGCAGGCCGGTTCTGGCGCTTACCGCCTGGGTGGTCAATCGCAAAGAAGGGATACCTCGAAACCGAATCTGGGCTTATCGGTATCGACCACGGTTTTTGATTGGGGCCGTACCGGCCATGACATCGATAGCCGCGAACACACGATGTTCGCCGCCGGAGAAAATCTGCGACATAACCAAGAACGCACTGCCTTGCTGACGACAGTCGCGCTGATACAGATGGGCAAACACCGGCAACTGAGCGCCGTCGCCGACGCCTATGCCGCACGCATGAGCGAACTGGTCAACATGCTCAGCGACATCGTTGCCGTTGACCGGGGACGGGCCAGTGAGCTGGTGCAGGCGCGGGCCAAGTTATTGCAAGCCCTGACCGAGCGCGACACGGTTGCCGCGCAATCGATTGAATGGGAAATCAAATTGCGTCAGCTCACCGGCGCAGCGGCGGCCGAGGTGCCGCTGCAAGAACACTGGCCGCTCTCTCCCCCGCCCATCGCCGATACCCTGAGTTGGATGGCGGGGAGTCCCCAGGTCATGCAGGCCGTGCAGGAAGAGCAGGCGGCGCGTGCGCAAGCCCATGCGCAGCGCGCCGCCGCTTGGCCGCAGCTCAATTGGGTCGTGGGAAAGCAATATGAAAATGACGCCTACGGCCAGCGTACACCCTGGCAAACGCAATTGACGCTGACCTACACCTTGCAGGGTGGTTCCTCACTGGCAGCAGCGGCGGCGGCAGTCGAGCGCAGCGCGGCGGCAGCGGCTCACAAAGAGCGCGTTTTGCTCGATCTGGAAATTCAGGTGCGCACCGCCCATGCCAAAGCAGTCGCCTCGCTGGCGCGGGTTGCGGATTATGTGCAGATGGGCGCGCAGACCGATCAGGTTCGCCGCATGTATTTCGAGCAGTGGCACCATCTCGGGCGTCGTTCGCTGCTGGAAGTATTGACCGCCGAAAGCGAACATCACCACGCCTTGACGTCCAGCGTACATTCGCGATTCGAGGCCTATCTGGCGATCATCGATATGCATGCTGGCGCTGGTCGCCTGCTGTCTTGGATTGCTTCGCTGGAGTCGGACGGGTCAGTGATGCAGGCAAGGGGAAAGGGACGACTGCCGCATTAATGCGGTTTCGGTTTGGTCGCAGGGAGAAAGCAGAAAGCAGAAAGCAGAAAGCAGAAAGCAGAAAGCAGAAAGCAGAAAGCAGAAAGCAGAAAGCAGAAAGCAGAAAGCATCTCCCTGCATCGTTGGGACATAACAAAAAAGGGTTCTTCCGATATGTTCGGAAGAACCCTTTCTCAATTCAGCACGTCCTTGCTAGCCGGAAGCTGTTCCCAAAAGATTGTTCTCAGGAGGCAGTTATCAGGACGCTGTTACCAGGACGCAGTTGCCAGGACGCAGTTACCAGGACGCAGTTACCAAGACGCAGTTACCAAGAAGTAATCACCGAATTCTTGTACTTGGTAGTCACGAAGGTTTTGACTTCAGCGCTATGGTAAGCCTTGAGCAGTTTGGCAACCCATGGCTTGTCCTTGTCGGCGGTACGCACGGCAATCACGTTGGCGTAGGGACCTTTGGCAGCTTCGATAGCAATGCCATCTTTCGTCGGGCTCAGGCCAGCGGATTCGGCGTAATTGCCATTGATGGCGGCAGCATCGAGGTCATCCAGCGAACGTGGCAATTGCGCCGCATCGATTTCCATAATCTTGATTTTCTTTGGATTGTCGGCGATGTCGAGCGGGGTCGCTTTCAGTCCTGCATCAGGCTTGAGCTTGAGCACGCCTTCGGCTTGCAACAGCAGCAGCGCACGGCCGCCGTTGGTAGGGTCGTTAGGAATACCGACGCGCGCGCCACTCTTCAAATCTTTGAGCGATTTGATTTTTTTCGAATACACACCCATTGGGAAAGTAATCGTGTAACCGACATTGGTGAACTGATAGCCACGGTCTTTGATCTGCGCTTGCAGGTAAGGCAAATGCTGATAGCTATTGGCATCCAGATCGCCGGCGGCCAGCGCAGCGTTCGGTTGGATGTAATCGCTGAACTCGATGATTTGCAGGTTCAGACCATCCTTGGCGGCGATTTTCTTGACCAGTTCCAGAATTTCAGAATGCGGGCCGCCGGTGGCGCCGATCTTGATCGGTTTATCCTGCGCCAGAACCGGGGCGGCGGCGAGCGCAGCGACGATACCTAAGCCAGTAAACAGTTGCACGAGTTGACGACGATTCATGGTTTTCCTTTTTGGTGGAGGTGGCAGCGGGTGGCTGCCCGATAAGAAGCAGCGGATAGCTGCAATGAAATTAAATGGATTGGCGTGGCGTGGTGGTGATGGCGATGGCGATGGGCGCTAGCGATGACTCAACTTGCGCACCAGCACATCCCCCAGCGATTGCACCAGCTGGACGAACACAATCAGAATCAGCACCACAGTGAGCATGACTTCCGGCAAGAAGCGCTGATAACCGTAGCGTATGCCCAGATCGCCCAGACCGCCGCCGCCGATTGCACCGGCCATGGCCGAGTAACCGACCAGACTAACGAAGGTAATGGTCAGACCCGCGACGATGCCGGCAAACGCTTCCGGCACCAGCACCTTATAAACGATTTGCCAGGTGGTGGCGCCCATCGCTTGCGCGGCTTCGACCAGCCCGCGGTCGACTTCGCGCAGGGCAGTTTCCACCAGACGGGCAATGAAGGGCGCGGCGGCGATAGTCAGCGGCACGACGGCGGCAGCGGTACCGATGGAGGTGCCGACAAAAAAGCGAGTGAAGGGAATCACGGCTACCAGCAAAATGATGAACGGCGTTGAGCGTACGGCATTGACGATCAGACCGACGCTGCGGTTAATCAGCGGACGCGGCAGAACGCCGTTATCGGCCGTCAGGTGCAGGCCAATGCCCAGCGGAATGCCGAGCAGAGCGCCGACGAGGCCCGAAATGCCGACCATCACCAGGGTTTCCCAGAAGGAATCAATAAACAGCGAGAGCATTTCAGACGACATGATTCAACTCCTCAACAACGACGCCTTGTTCGCGCAGGTAAGCCACGGCAGCGGCAATATGAGCGGCCGGGCCGCTGGCCAGGATGGCTAATGAACCGAAGGCCTGCCCCTGGATTTCATCGATCTGGCCATGCAGGATATTGAAATCGAAATTGTAGCGACGCACCGCTTCCGACAGTAGCGGCTGATCGACGCCGCTGCCGGTGAAGGCGAGGCGGAACAAATGGTTTTCGCTGGCGTCCGTGTCCTTGTTGTGCGCCAGACGTGTGCGCAGACGTTCCAACACCCCTTGCGGCAACTCATGGGCAATGACGTCGCCGATCAATGCGCGGGTGACTTCGTGCTTCGGTTCGCGGAAGACATCGAGTACCTGACCTTCTTCGATGACCTCACCTGCATCCATGACGGCTACGCGGTCGCAAATGACCTTGATGACTTCCATTTGATGCGTGATGAGGACGATGGTCAGGCCGAGTTCGCGATTGATCTTGCGCAGCAGTTCGAGGATGGAGCGGGTGGTTTCCGGGTCCAGTGCCGAGGTGGCTTCGTCCGACAGCAACACTTTCGGCTCATTGGCCAGCGCACGGGCAATGCCGACGCGCTGCTTCTGGCCGCCGCTGATTTGTGCCGGATAACGATCCCTGAGCTCGGTCAGGCCGACCAGTTCCAGCAAGGGCATGACTTTGGCGGCAATGGCGTCCTTCGACAGACCTGCCAGTTCCAGCGGCAGCGCGATGTTGCCGTAGACCGTGCGTGAGGACAAGAGGTTGAAATGCTGAAAAATCATGCCGATCTGGCGGCGCGCCTGGCGCAATTGGTCGGCGGACAGCGTTGTCAGATCTTGTCCGTCCAGCACGATGGTGCCGCTGCTGGGACGATTCAATAAATTGATGGTACGCACCAGCGTGCTTTTTCCCGCACCGCTGCGTCCGATGATGCCGAAAATTTCGCCTTTGCGGATGGAGAGATTGACGTTGCGGACTGCTTCGATCGTGCCGCTGTTGTTGCTGAAGCGTTGCGTGACTGCTTGAATTTCTATCATGGCAAAAGAGAAGGCTACCCGAGCCGGTATTGTTTTTATAACGATCGCGTATCTTATTTTGTTTGCGTTATAAGTGGAACAGTTTTTTTTGGCTTTGTTAATAACGGAAGTGTATAACGACGCTATTTTGGTACGGCGGCAGGGCTTTTCTATGGTTCTTCCTTAGTATGAGAAGAACACTTCATGAAAGTGATGAGGCTTGCATCCCTTCAAAGTGCATGCCTGATCTATTTTTTTGAGGAGTCTTTATGTTGCCGATGACTTTTGTTGCCGGACCGTCTCGCCCGCGCAATATAGCGCCTGCTGGTGTTACTACGCCTTGTATCGCTACCGCCAGTCCCTTCTTACTCGGTAGGGAGCTGGAAAATGCTACGCCGCTCGACGCCGGTAATTACGCATTGTCGCGCATCATCAATCAGTTTCAGGTCGTGCCTACCCTGAGTCAGTTATGCCAACACCCGCGCAAGGACCAGCATATTCTGGGGCAAATCGGCTTGCGTCTTGATGCAGGCGTCAATCCTGATGGGGGAGAGCAGACATATTCAGCCGAGCAGTTTGAAAAATTGACCGATGGGGCATGGAAATGCACGCTCGGCAACTGTATGGAACTGTCCATGGTGGCAGGTCGCATGATCAAGGCGCAGGGCTTTCCACATGAAGTTCAGTTGCTTGCTCTGGCGGCGCAGACCTTGAGCGACGGTAGCGTACCTGACCATGTCTTTCTGGCATGCCGGGATGGCAATACGGAATACTTGATTGATCCGACCATGCACTTTCTGAAGCACTCTGCGACCTATGATTTTCCCTACCCGCTTCGGAATTTCGCCACCGTGTATCCCATCAATACCAGTATCGACAATTTTCGTTTTACCAGCAGACGTTCCCACGCGAATAACGAATATCAGCTGCATCTTTGGGATCTGGCCGATTTGCCTGATCCGCATCAGGCGTTCACGGTGTTAGGTCAATTCGAGCGGGTGGGAGAAACCGTCGAGTTTAGATCGATGAGGTAAAAGTGGATTTTTGCTCAATGAGTGACACCGCAACAGCAACAAGATGGCTTGCAAAACCGGACTTACAAAATAGAGTTTATAAAATAGAGCGTATAAAAAAGAGCGTATAAAACAGGGCAGACGCAAAAGATTGCTGGACAGGCGCAATGCCGCAGGCAGCGCAAGTAGCAAGCCAAGAAAATATAACAACCTCAGCGGACTTTTCGTAAGTCCCATACAAAAAGACAAGGCCTGCACGAATGCAGGCCTTGTCTTTTTGTATGACGTTCGTCGCAAAAGCAGGTGCGGTACTTTGCCGGACTGCTCTGGCGACGAAAGGTACACGCAGAACGTAAAGCGGTGGCAAGGGTGGGATGCAGTATGACGCCAACAGCGCCGCATCCCTTCCTTGCCGTTGCATTACATCATGCCGTCCATGCCACCCATGCCGCCCATACCACCCATACCGCCACCCATGCCGCCGGATGACTTGTCTTCTGGCAATTCTGCAACCAGAGCATCGGTAGTCAGGATCAGGCCAGCGACCGACGCTGCGTTTTGCAGTGCCGAACGGGTAACCTTGGCTGGATCGAGAACACCCAGCTCCACCAGGTCGCCATAAGTGCCGTTAGCAGCGTTGTAACCGTAGTTACCTGTACCAGCCAACACGGCATTGATCACGACCGATGGCTCGTCGCCTGCATTGAACACGATTTGACGCAGTGGCTCTTCGACAGCGCGCATGACGATCTTGATGCCGGCTTCCTGATCTGGGTTGTCGCCCTTCAGGTTTTTGACATTGGCGCGAGCGCGCAGCAGGGCAACGCCGCCGCCTGGCACAACACCTTCTTCAACAGCAGCGCGGGTTGCATGCAGAGCATCTTCAACGCGGGCTTTCTTTTCTTTCATTTCGACTTCGGTAGCAGCACCGACGCGGATCAGCGCAACGCCGCCGGCCAGCTTGGCAACGCGTTCTTGCAGTTTTTCACGGTCGTAGTCGGAAGTCGCTTCTTCGATTTGCGCGCGGATTTGCTTGACGCGTGCTTCGATGTTGATGCTTTCACCAGCGCCATCAATGATGGTGGTGTTTTCTTTACCGATTTCGATACGTGCTGCTTGACCCAGTTCAGCCAGAGTGGCTTTTTCCAGTGTCAGGCCGACTTCTTCTGCAATCACTTGACCGCCGGTCAGGATTGCGATGTCTTCCAGCATTGCCTTGCGACGATCACCAAAACCAGGCGCCTTGACTGCAGCAGTCTTCAGGATGCCGCGGATGTTGTTGACGACCAGAGTGGCCAGTGCTTCGCCTTCGACGTCTTCTGCAATGATCAGCAGAGGGCGGCCGGACTTGGCGACTTGTTCCAGCACCGGGAGCAGGTCACGGATGTTGGAGATTTTTTTGTCGAACAGCAGGATGAACGGATTTTCCAGAGCAACGATCTGTTTTTCCTGATTGTTGATGAAGTAAGGCGACAGGTAGCCGCGGTCGAATTGCATACCTTCGACGATGTCCAGTTCATTGGCCAGCGACTTACCGTCTTCGACAGTGATGACGCCTTCTTTGCCGACTTTGTCCATTGCGCGGGCAATGATGTCGCCGATGTCTGCATCGGAGTTGGCAGAAATCGAACCGACCTGGGCGATTTCTTTGTTAGTCGTTGTTGGCTTGGACAGCAGCTTGACTTCAGCAACGATGGCGGTAACAGCCTTGTCGATGCCGCGCTTGAGGTCGGTCGGGTTGAAACCGGCGGCAACATACTTGAAGCCTTCGCGAACGATGGCTTGTGCCAGCACGGTTGCTGTAGTGGTACCGTCACCGGCGTTGTCGGAAGTCTTGGAAGCGACTTCTTTCACGAGCTGCGCGCCCATGTTTTCCAGACGGTCTTTCAGTTCAATTTCCTTGGCGACGGAAACGCCGTCCTTGGTGACGGTCGGTGCGCCGAAGCTACGTTCGAGCACGACGTTACGACCCTTAGGGCCCAATGTCACTTTAACTGCGTTTGCCAGGATGTTGACGCCATTGACGATCTTCGCACGTGCGTCGTCGCCAAAAATTACTTGCTTTGCAGCCATGTTTTATTCTCCAGAAATACGATGTAAGAAACAAAAAGGAAGAAGCAAAAAGGATCAATCCGACCCTCTGCTATCCAATTGAATTACTTGGTTTCGACCACAGCGAACAAGTCTTCTTCGCGCATGACCAGCAATTCTTCGCCGTCGATCTTCACAGCCTGGCCGGAATATTTGCCGAACAGCACGCGGTCGCCGACCTTGACTGCCATCGGACGGACTTTACCGTCGTCGAGGATCTTGCCATCGCCAACTGCCTTGATTTCGCCCTGATCTGGCTTTTCTGCTGCCGCATCGGTGAGGATGATGCCGGACTTAGTGGTTGTTTCCTGGTCGAGACGCTTGACGATCACGCGATCGTGCAAAGGACGAAGAGTCATAAAAGCTCCTTCAGTAAGAATGAAAAAAATGGTTTTGCGGCGACGTGCTGCAAATGGAACTTGACGAAACAGCAACAAAAAATAGCAAGGCGCCGCACGAAAAGCTGTTTGGCCGGGCGGATTTGTTAGCACTCCTCCTGGACGAGTGCTAAGTATATGGGTGCTAGTCCGCTTTTTCAAGAGGCGTTTTTTGTTGCCGGCAAATGATGTGTCGAGCGGCATACTGGCGCATGGGCGCGGCGCAGGGTGTGCTTACCCCCGCGCAGAGGCCCGACAGGGCCGCTTGCACTGAGCCTGCGATCTTTAACCGCGCAGGCAATACGCGCTGGCAAAATCCATTCATCGTGGGAAGTGGTAATACACCACAGCGTAAAAACAAGCTGTCTGGGTGCGGGAAAGCGGGGGTATGTTGTGACATGCGCCCTCAAAGACGCATGTCGCGCGGGATCAGACTGCGCTGAGTGCCTGCTCCAGATCGGCGATCAGGTCGTCGATATGCTCAATACCGATGGACAGGCGCACAGTGTCTTCCGTGACACCTGCCTTGGCCAGTTCGGCAGGCGACAACTGACGGTGCGTGGTTGTCGCCGGATGTGTCGCCAGCGATTTGGCGTCGCCGATATTGACCAGTCGCGTAAACAGCTTCAGCGCATCCTGGAACTTGGCACCCCCGGTCAGGCCGCCCTGCACCCCGAAAGTCAGAATGCCGGACGCTTTGCCGTTGAAATATTTTTTAGCCAAAGCATGGTCGGGATGATCTTCCAGACCGGCATAGTTGACCCACTTCACTTTTGCGTGCTTTTTTAAATACTGCGCAACCAACAGCGCATTGGAAGTGATCCTGTCCAGACGCAACGCCAGGGTCTCGATACCTTGCAGGATCAGAAAACTGTTGAACGGCGAAAGCGCCGCGCCCGTATTGCGCAAAGGCACCACGCGCGCGCGGCCGATGTACGCGGCCTCTCCCAGCGCTTCGGTGTAAATCACGCCGTGATAGCTCACATCCGGTTCGTTGAGTCGCTTGAAGCGCTCCTTGTGCTTTGCCCACGGGAATTTACCCGAGTCGACAATCGCGCCGCCCAGACTGGTACCGTGGCCGCCCAGATATTTGGTCAGCGAGTGCACCACGATGTCGGCGCCATGTTCGATCGGTCTGAGCAGGTAAGGCGTGGCAACGGTGTTATCCACGATCAGCGGCACCCCGTTGCGATGGGCGATCTCGGCGATAGCGGCAATGTCGGTGATATTGCCAAGCGGATTGCCGATCGACTCGATGAAGACCGCCTTGGTGCGCGCGTCAATGTACTGTTCAAAGGAGCCGGGATCGCGCGGATCGGCAAAGCGCGTTTCAATGCCGAACTGCGGCAGCGTATGCGCGAACAGATTATAGGTACCGCCATACAGCGTGGAAGCAGACACAATGTTGTCACCCGCCTCAGCGATGGTCTGGATGGCATAGGTGACTGCGGCCTGGCCTGATGCCACGGCCAGCGCCGCAATACCGCCTTCGAGGGCGGCAACGCGTTTCTCCAGCACATCCTGGGTCGGATTCATGATGCGCGAATAGATATTCCCCTGCACCTTCAGGTCAAACAAATCGGCGCCATGCTGGGTATCGTCGAAAGCAAAAGCGACCGTCTGATAAATAGGCACCGCCGCCGCTCGGGTGGTGGGGTCAGGCGAGTAGCCGGCATGCACGGACAGCGTTTCGAACTTCCATTGAGGGACTTGTGTCATGGGATCTTTCGGCGATGAAGAGGATGAGAGCCTGAAGACTCTAACGAGCCATCAAGGCACGGCGAACGAATGATTTCGCATATCCATATCCGATTTTTTATCCGCCGGACGCAGCGCCGTTTCCTCGTCGTGGTAAGCCTCTCCTTTTTTAGCCAACTGGATTCAGACGGTTATCGTAATTGGCTGTCAAATCTGCCTTTTTTAAGAGAGGATTGCCACGCAAAGGGGGAATTCACATTGAAATGGAAACTTAATTAGCCGCACTGTTCAGTTGCACTATTAAAATAATAATTAATTTTTTATTGTTATAAATAATATTTTCATAAATAAATATATTTTATATTGGTAACTTAGTTCGACGTATTTATTTTATTCCTTATTTTGTTTCTCTTTGGATATGTAAACATAATGCAAAATAATTGTTATCCGCTTCTAAAATAAATTACAATAAAATTCAAGGAAATACACCTCCTTATATATTCAAAATATATATTCAAACATGCGCGTGTTTTTTGTGGCGAGCGGCAATGTTTTCTTTCCTGATGGATGGGCGTAAATGTCGATTTGCAGGCTTTTAAAAGGGATGTAATTATAAAAGTCAGTGATTTAAATAAAGGTATGTAAATTGCAAAAATGCAATTTACATACATCTGATTTCGTACATTTGTATGGATTGCAGGAAATATTATTATTTAAATATGTTGATTAAAAATAAATAATAGTGCCTTGATGTTATGTAGTGACGACGAATTATTATTGTCAGATGTTCATGTAAACGTATCCCTGTGCTTCAGCGATTTTCAGCAGGTGAGGAGCGGATATCTTGCATCAGAGAAATTCAGTCAAGCCTCCATTCAAAGAAAAATCCGGCGGAATTTCTCTGCTGCTGATGCTATCGACGCTGCTTGCGCTCATGTTGGTGCTGGCCGGTGGTTTGCTGTGGGGGATGAACGAACAGCACAGGAAGCAGATGGACAGCAAGGCATCAGCGGTCGCCTTTGAGCGCATCGGGCGCGAAATGGCCCTGCATATATCCGCTTTGCATACGCCGGTCGAGCAAGCGGTTGGCTTGGTGGCGCGGCAGCAATTGGCAAAAGACATGACGGTTGCTGCGCGGATGGACGATGTTCCCGCCGTAGCGGAAGTCATGCGGAGCAACGCCGCGCTGTCGGGGTTTTATGTCGGCTATGCCAATGGCGACTATTTCATGGTGCGTCATTTGCGCCGGAGCATGGCGTCCATCCTGGGTTTGCGTATTCCGGCGCAGGCGGCTTTCATGGTGGAAAGCATCAAAATCGATGCCGACGCCAGACGCTATGTCGAGTTCGTTTTTCTTGGAGAGGATTTGAAAACGCTACAAACCATCGTGCGTCCGGGCTTCGACTTTGATCCGCGCAAGCGCGGCTGGTACAAAGACGCGCTGGCTTCCGCGCGCTCCGTGCGCACCGATCCCTATGTATTCGCCAGCTCGCGTCTCATCGGCATCACCATCGCGCAACGCAGCAGCATGGGAAGCGTGGTGGCCGCCGACATGCCGCTCTCCAATCTTTCCACCGCCCTGAGTCTGTTAAAGGTATCGCCTTCCGCCGAGCTGGTGCTGATTGACAAGAATGCCGGCGTACTGGCGTATTACACCCCGGGCATGAAGGACATGCCGCGAGAAGGCTTGCAGCAAATTCCCCCCGCCATTCTGGCCCGTCTAGGGGAGCAAAAATTCCCGGTGTTCGCCGATAACATCCGCAAGGGACATTTCAATACGCCCATCCCCATCAACATCAATGGTGATCCCTGGTCTGCCCGGATCGTGCCGGTCGATTTCAAAGGCGTTCCGGTGTTTCTGGCGATCTCCATTCCCGATGGTGAATTACTGAGCGATGCCTCAATGCCACGGTACGGCGCGCCAATCATCATTGCGTTACTGCTTCTGTTGATGGTTCCGGTGATCAGCATCGTTGGCTGGTATGTAGCGCGACCGCTGCGGCGACTGGCGCAGGAAGCGAAGGCGATTCTGCATTTCGATTTCAGCCAGCGGCACAGGAGCCGGTCGCCGATACGTGAAATTGACACCCTGTTCCGGGCAATGGCGGAAACCCGCTCCACCCTGATGCATGTCATCGGCCTGTCAAGCGCGTGGGCAACGGAGCAGGATGTCGATCGCTTGCTGGAACGGCTAGTGGCGGAAACCGTTTCTCTCGCACAGGCAGAAGTGGGCATGCTTTATCTGTTCGATAGTGAACGTCGCATTGCCCAGCCGCAGACCATGCAGTGGCAGCAGGACGGCACGCCAGTGTTGCCGCAGGAGCTGGATGTGCGCTTGCCCGCCAATGCCGACAACCCTGTGTGCCAATGCCTGCTTAGCGGCGCGACGCAAACCAGCGTAGTGCGCTTCGCGGAGGGGCCGTACTCCGGCTGGCTGGGCAGCATGCCGGCGCATCTTGCCGAAGAGCAATACGGACTGACAGCGATCGCGCTGAAAAACCGACAGGCGGAAACGATAGGCGCAGTGCTGTTGTTGGGCGCGGTCAGGGAGGCCGGCAGCGATACGCATTGGCTGGCGGTATTGGAGGCTTTGGTGGGTGCGGTTGCGGTGGCGATGGAGTCCGTCGGACCGGCAAAAGAGGCCGACAAGCGCGGGCGAAGCGGGATGAGCGAAGCAAGCTCAGGCGCTGAAGTACCCCCCTGAAATTGTGCCGCACAGTTACTTGAGATGGATGTACCGGAAAAGGATTTCTGAACGCAGCAAAGCTGTACTTGTACTTTTATATAACCTAATGAGGTGGTGCAAATGAGCAATATGAAACCAGGAGTACGGCTTGGTCTGGGGTTTGGAATCATGGTGGTGCTGATGTTGATCATCGCCTTCGTTTCTCTCAACCGTCTCGGGCAGCTCAATAGTAGCGAGGTAGAAATTACTTCCGCTATCTATCCCAAGGCGCAAGCAGCCGAAGAGGTGTCGTATCTGATCATGGATAAGGCGCGCATCATCCGCAACCTGGTCCTGCTTACGGACCCTAAGGCATTGGCTAGCAACAAGGCTCAAGAGGAAGCGGATACGGAGGCGGTAAGCGTAAAGCTTGCAATGATGACGAAACTGGTCCGCAACGACGTGGAAAAACAGCTGACCACCGACGTCGAAAATGCCCGCATCCCCTTCATTAATTACAGTAGGGAGGTAATTCGTTTAGCGATGGAAGGTAAAAAACCCGAAGCCGCAGCGGCCTTGTACGGCGACGGTTACAAAACACAGGGGGTGCTTTTAGCCGCCTTGAAAAAACTGGTGATTTACCAGGAGGAGCAAATGAAACTGGCAGGGGAGGAAGCGCATAGTCTTTATAAGGACGCCGTGATTATCACGATAGCCATCGCCATCCTTGCCTGCCTGATTGCCTTCGTTCTTGCTTACTTCATCACAACCTCGGTCACTAAGCCGATGGCGCATGCGGTCCTGATTGCCCAGACCATTACCGACGGCAATCTGAGCAGCCGCATTGATACCAGCAACGGCGATGGGGCCGGCGAGTTGCTGACCGTGTTGAAAAAAATGAATGACAACCTGCAAAGAATTGTCAGCCGGGTGCGTATCGGCACCGATATGATCGCCACCGCCTCCGGGCAGATCGCGGCGGGTAATCTCGACCTTTCCTCACGCACCGAGCAGCAAGCCAGTTCGCTGGAGCAAACCGTCTCCGCCATCGAAGAGCTGACCGCGACCGTCAAGCAAAATGCAGACAACGCAAAGCTGGCCAACCAGCGTGCGATTTCGGCCTCGACGCTGGCTTCGCAGGGCGGCTCACTGGTGGGGCAAGTGATCGACACGATGAGTTCGATTGACGCATCATCCAAAAAAATTGTCGACATCATTAGCGTGATTGACGGCATTGCCTTCCAGACCAATATTCTGGCGCTCAACGCTGCCGTTGAAGCAGCGCGTGCCGGCGAACAGGGACGGGGATTTGCGGTGGTGGCCTCGGAAGTACGCAGCCTCGCGGCCCGGTCTGCGGCTGCAGCAAAGGAAATCAAAGTATTGATTAACGATTCCGTGGAAAAAGTCGTCACCGGTAGTGAGCTGGTGTCGCAGGCGGGAACGATGATGAGGGAAATTGTCGACAGCGTTAAGCATGTGACCGATATCGTGGGCGAAATCAGCACCGCCAGCAACGAGCAGAGCGAAGGTTTCGGTCAGGTCAACATCGCGATTGCCCAAATGGATGCGACGATGCAACAGAATGCAGGGCTGGTGGAAGAGGCCGCAGCCGCTGCGCAATCCTTGCAGGAGCAAGCGGGAAAACTGGCAGAGACCGTCAGCGTATTCAAGCTCGATGACGCGCTTTTACAGCCGCCTGCCGCACCTAAAAAAGCAATGCCCGCCACCGCCGTCATGCCGAAAAAACCAGCGCGCCCTGCTACAGCGCCGCAAGCGAGCAAGAAACCGATGGCGGTTGCGCATACCGTCAAACACGATGGGGAGGGAAATTGGGAGCAATTTTAAGACGACGCATCCACATTCGGGGAGCCGATGCGGACGCAGTGCAAGTACGGTATCGTTCTTGCACTGCGTCTAGATGGTTGAAATTATCATGGCAGGCCAAGTTGTCCCTCCTTCATTCATCGGGCAAATTCAATGCGCCGTAAACCGCAGAAATTACCACTGTTCTCCTGGGCCGCTATTGGCGCCATCCTGTTTTCCCTGGTCGGATTTGGGGCGATGTTGTTGCGGATCAAGCCATTGATTGAACACACCGGCGTCATGCCGCTGGCGGCAGCGTTTGGTGTGTTTCTGGTGGGCGGCGTCTGGACTCTGGTGCGTCAGCTGGCGCAACAGGATGGCGATGTCAGCATGGGGCAGCGTCAACAACGTCTGGCATTTCTGGTGGCGCGCAATGAAGCCTTGCAACAGCAGTTGCAAGAGCGCAGGCGCGAGCAGGAAGCCATGTCAGAAACATTGCGTCAGACGCTGCATCGGCAGCAGGAAGATCAGGCCAATTTGCAGGAAAGCGCAAGCGAATTGCGTGCCATTTTGCAAAATGCGAATGAAGCGTTTATCGCCATTGATGAAGGTGGCACGATCGTCGAATGGAACCGGCAGGCAGAAATTTTATTGGGTTGGTCGCGCCTGGAAGCCTTCGGTCAGATATTGAGCGAGCTGATCGTTCCACATCATTTGCGCGCTGCGCATTGTCACGGCATGCAGCGTTTTCTCGCTGGCAAAGGGAGTGGAAATATTGTCGATAATCGGGTGGAAATCCAGGCATTGCGGCGCGACGGCACCTTGGTTTCGGTGGAGTTGACGGTAGGGCATTTAATGCGGCGCGAGGGCCATCTGTTCATTGCGTTTTTACATGACATTACCGAGCGCCATGAATTTCGCACCTCGCTGGAAAAACTGGCGATGACCGATGCGCTGACCGGCCTGCCGAACCGGCGCGCCTTCATGGAAAAATTACCGGATGCAATGCAGCGGGCGATTCGTCATCGCGACATGATGGCGGTGCTGTTTCTGGATATCGATGGTTTCAAGACAGTCAACGATCGTTGCGGACATGAGGCCGGGGACGAGTTGTTGCGGCAGTTCGGGCAGCGCGTTCGTAATACCATCCGGGATACAGATAGTGTGGCGCGGCTGGCAGGTGATGAATTTACGGTCATCCTTGAAAACCTGCAAAGTGAAACAGTGGCGTTGGAGATTGCCGAAAAAATTCTGGAGGCCATGCATCTTCCTTTTGTGCTGAACGACACCAGTCTGTTTTTGTCGAGCAGTATCGGCGTGGCTCTGTTTAATGCAGAAACGCAACTGACTGCGGATACCTTGCTGAACCGGGCAGATGAGGCGATGTATCGTGCCAAGCGCGAGGGCAAGGATAGGGTGGTGGTGTCGCCAGCACTTCCTGTCACTGCTGGCTAAATCTGTTTGCTTCCTACAGAACGTGACTGTGCTGCTGTGGCGAGTGTGATCGTGCTATGTTGTGCGCGGGTTTTCTTTTCGCGTTCACCATTAACGGCTATCACATGTCCCTGTCCAATACCGTATTGCGCACGCATGTGCGTCTGAGCATTTGCATTCTTATCGGCGCAGCTTCATTCTTCCTTACCCATTTCGATTCCCTTGTCACGCAGGCGCTGGTGGCCTGGAATGTCGGCGTCTGGCTTTATCTGCTCTCGGTCTGGATTCTCATGTTGCGCGCCAATTCGGCGGATGTGCGGCGGCGGGCGGAAGCCGACGACGAAAATGCGGAAGCGGTACTGGTGCTGGTCTGCATAGCGGCAGTTGCCAGTCTGGTGGCGATTGTGCTGGAACTGGCAGTGACCAAGAGTGCCGTTGCGCAAGACCGCTGGTGGCATTATGCGTTCACCGGCGTGACGGTGCTGGGGTCGTGGTTCCTGATCGGCACCATCTTTACACTGCATTACGCCCGCGTGTTTTACAGTGCGCCCGACCACAAGCCGGCGCTGATTTTTCCCGGCAAGGAAGCGCAGCCGGATTACTGGGATTTTCTGTATTTTGCTTTCACCATCAGCGTCGCAGTCCAAACCTCGGACGTGGCTGTGACCACGCGTGCCATGCGCAAAGTAGTGCTGGCGCATTCGGTGATTGGTTTTCTGTTCAATACGGCCATTCTGGGATTCTCCATCAATATCGCCGCCGGGCTGATGTAAGACCGGCCAGGCAAGGAAGTCCATGTAAGTAAGATCATGTAAGTAAGATCATGTAAGTAAGACCATGCAGGGCAGACCATGCAGGGCAGACCACGTCAGTAAGACGGCTGCCTGATTCGATATAAAAAAAGGGATGCCGCGAGGACATCCCTTTTTTCATTTCAATGCCCTGCCGTCAACCGGCAAGGCAGCTTACGGGCGATTACTGCCAGCCGTACTTGCGGGCATACCAGCCCTTCATTCCCTGCGTCAGTGCCGCATACGAAATCAGGATCAGGATCAGCCAAGGGAAGTAGGCCAGTGGCATTGCTTGCAGCTTGAAGTAATGCGACAGCGCGGTCATTGGGATCGCAATACCGATGACCATGATGATCATGGTCATGATCATCAGCGGCCACGAAGCACGGCTCTGGAAGAACGGGATGCGACGGGTGCGGATCATGTGCACGATCAGCGTCTGCGACAGCAAGCCTTCGATGAACCAGCCGGACTGGAACAGAGTCTGGTGTTCGGGGCTGTTGGCACCGAAGACAAACCACATCAGCGCAAAGGTGCTGATATCGAAAATCGAGCTGATAGGGCCGAAGAACACCATGAAACGGCCGATTTCAGTCGGATTCCAGCGCTGCGGTTTTTCCAGGAATTCCTTGTCCACGTTATCGAAGGGGATGGAGGTCTGCGACACGTCGTACAGCAGGTTCTGCACCAGCAGATGCAAAGGCAGCATCGGCAGGAAGGGCAGGAAAGCGCTCGCCACCAGCACCGAAAACACATTGCCGAAGTTCGAGCTGGCCGTCATCTTGATGTACTTCAGCATGTTGGCGAAGGTCTTGCGGCCTTCCAGCACGCCGGCTTCCAGCACCATCAGGCTCTTTTCGAGCAGGATGATGTCGGCTGCTTCCTTGGCGATATCGACTGCGGTGTCGACCGAAATACCGATATCGGCTGCGCGCAATGCCGGAGCGTCGTTGATGCCGTCGCCCATGAAGCCGACGACGTGACCCTTGTCGTGCAATACCCGCACGATGCGTTCCTTGTGGGTCGGGCTGAGTTTGGCGAAGACGGTGGTGACATCGACTGCCACGCTCAGTTCGGCATCGCTCATTTTTTCGACTTGCGAGCCGAGCAGCATGCCTTTGACTTCCAGTCCCACTTCGCGGCAGATCTTGGCGGTGACCAGTTCATTGTCGCCGGTCAGGATCTTGACCGTGATGCCGTGTTCGCGCAAAGCGGTCAGCGCCGGTTCGGTCGATTCTTTCGGTGGATCGAGGAAGGCGATGTAACCAATCAGCACCAGATCGGACTCGTCGGCCAGACTGTAGACTTCCTTGGTCGGCGGCAAATCCTTGGCGGCCACGGCCACGACGCGCAAGCCTTCGGCGTTCAGACCGGCGGTCGTTTCTTTGATTTCGGCCAGCAATTCCGCGCTCATCGGGACGATTTCCCCGTCGCGTTTGGCGTGGGTGCAAATATCGAGGATTTCTTCGACCGCGCCCTTGCAGATCAACTCATGATGGTCTTCGCGCTCGCTGACCACCACCGACATGCGACGGCGCTGGAAATCGAAGGGGATTTCATCAACCTTGCGGTAGGCCGAGGCAATCGACATTTCACGTTGCAGTTCAGCGTGATCCAGCACGGCGACGTCGAGCAGGTTTTTCAGGCCGGTCTGGTAGTAGCTGTTCAGGTAGGCGTATTGCAGGACTTCGTCGCTGGCTTCACCGAGGATGCCGGTGTGCCGTTCCAGGAAAATCCTGTCCTGCGTGAGGGTGCCGGTTTTATCGGTACACAAGATATCCATGGCACCGAAGTTCTGGATCGCATCGAGTCGCTTGACGATGACCTTTTTGCGCGACAGGGCGACAGCGCCCTTGGCCAGCGTCGAGGTGACAATCATCGGCAGCATTTCCGGCGTCAGACCCACGGCCACCGACAAGGCGAACAGGAAGGCTTCGACCCAGTCGCCCTTGGTGAAACCGTTAAGCATGAACACGATCGGCGACATGACCAGCATGAAGCGAATCAGCAGCCAGCTGACCTTGTTGACGCCCGACTGGAAGGCGGTCGGTGTGCGGTCGGTGGCGGTGACTTTCTCGGCCAGTGCGCCGAAATAGGTGTTCTTGCCGGTGGTGACGACCACGGCCGAGGCCGATCCGCTGACCACGTTGGTACCCATGAAGCACAGGTTATCCAGTTCCAGCGGGCTGCCGGCTTCGATACTGCGCTGCACGACGAATTTCTCGACCGGCAGCGATTCGCCGGTCATGGCGGCCTGGCTGATAAACAGATCCTTGGCGGAGAGCAAGCGCAAGTCGGCGGGGATCATGTCGCCGGCGGACAATTGCACGATGTCGCCCGGGACCAGTTTCTTGATCGCCAGTTCGATGCGCTTGGCGCCTTTGGGGTGCAGCGTGATGTCGAAGTAGCGCTGCGCTTCTTCGGCGATATCGGCCAGCACATCGTGCCGCATGACGGTGGCGGTATTGCTGACCATTTCCTTGAGCTTGTCGGCCGCGGTATTGGAGCGCGCTTCCTGCACGAATCGCATCATGGTCGAGATCGCGACCATGGAGCCGATCACGGTCGCGGCTTTCATGTCGTCGGTGTAATAGGAGACGAATGCCAGCAGCGTCAGCAGCAGATTGAACGGATTCTTGTAGCACTGCCACAGATGCATCCACCACGGCTGTGGTTTTTCATGTTCGACTTCATTCGGGCCAAACTGGGCGCGGATGGCATCGGCTTCTGCTTCCGTCAGGCCATCGAGACGGGTATTGAGTTTTTTGAGCAGGAAGGTAATTTCGGATTGCGAGGCTTCGGTCAGGCTATGCGCCAGCGGTGGCGGCACATCCTTGGTGACTGGGGAGCTGCGGAACATGTCGATGCCGAGGCGGCGAAAGTGCCGTCCCATGCCACGACTATTGGTGAAACGCGCAAATGTTGCGGAAATGAAGTCGAAATTCATAGCGGATCTTTTCAGAGAAAACTGTTTTTAATTAATATTCATCCCGCCGGACATGCCTCATGGCGGCGGGTTTTTCATGCTTCCGATTCAGTGAAGTAACTCCGCATTGCTCAACGATGACAAATAAGTCCAAAAGTATAGAGGGACTCAATGACGACGCTGTGACAACGCGGGTTGTGACAGAAGGACTGTGACTGCGAGGACTGTGACTGCGAAGACTATGACAGCGAGGACGAGCAAAGCGCGGCGGCAATCCTGTGCGAATTGTCAGCGCGGGCCGTTACAGTGTGAGAGGTCATGCAAGGAAGTGAATCGGGAGGTCGCACCGCCGGGGAGGCTGGTGCACGACTCATATCGGGGAATGCCTTTCATCCGCGAGGGCGGATGAAGGCAGGGAGAACCTGCTTTATCGCGCCGGGACGGAGCCAAACAGCGTTTGGCAACAACTGTCACTAGAACAAGCGCCCATGCGAGGGACTCCAAAAAAATGATAACGGGCGGATTCTACTCTCGCCCCTTGCGCAGGGTCAAGCTGGTTTCTGCGTGGGGCGTCAAGTAGGTTGAAGTGTGTTGCTCAGGGGCGAAATAGCCAGCGCTTGGCCGGCATGGCGCCCTATGCCGTAAAATCCGCTTCATTCGTTTTGCGGTCACGCTACAGCAGGGCCTGCGCTGTCTTTGCTCCTTACTTTCCGGTTTCCCTCATGTCCTTGAAAAAACTCTGTTTTGCCGCCGTCAGCCTATTGCTATTGAATGCCGCTGCCATTGCACAGCAATTGCCGGCTGTTGTGGCCGATGCGCTGACGCAAGCCAAAATCCCTTTGCGCTCGGTCGGTGTCGTCGCGCAGGAAATCGGCGGCGGCAAGCGCCTGCTGGTGGCCGTCAACCCGCTTTCGCCGTTTAACCCGGCATCGGTGATGAAACTGGTCACGACCGATGCGGCATTGGAGTTGCTCGGCCCGTCTTATGTGTGGAAAACCCAGGCCTATGCGACCGGCCCCGTCGTCGATGGCGTGTTGAATGGCGATCTGGTCTTCAAGGGCAGCGGCGACCCCAAACTGGTGTTTGAAAATTTCTGGCTGTTTTTGCGCCAGATCCGGGCGCAGGGCATCCGTGAAATTCGCGGCGATGTGGTGCTTGATCGCAGCGCCTTTGCTGCGATTCCCTACAGCCCGGCGCAATTTGATGGCGATCCGCTCAAGCCTTACAACGCGGTTCCCGATGCCTTGTTGCTCAATTACAAGGCGCTGACTCTGCGCTTCATGCCGGATCAGGCCAGCGGTCGGGTTAATGTGATGATCGATCCGCCGCTGGCGGGGATGGCGCTTGCTACCTTGCGTCAGACGGCGGGCGCATGCGACGACTGGCAGGCACGGATGCAATTGTCGATTAAACCCGGGGCCATCGATTTCGGCGGGACGTATCCGACCGCGTGCGGCGATAAAACCTGGTACGTCCACCCCTATAAACTCACCGGCACCGACTATTTCGGCGCGGTGTTTCGCCAGTTGTGGGCCGATGTGGGCGGCGTGTTCAACGGCAAGGTGAGCATGGGAGCGGCACCGCAGGAGGCGCGACTGCTGGCGGAATGGCAATCGCCCGCGCTGCCGGAAGTGATCCGCGATATCAATAAATTCAGCAATAACGTGATGGCGCGGCAGGTCTTGCTGACGCTGGGCGCGGAAATGAGCGGGAGTCCTGCAACGCCGGAAAGCGGCAGCAACGCCGTCAAGGCGTGGCTGGGCAGCAAGGGACTCGAAACCGGCGATCTGATTATTGAAAATGGGGCGGGCCTATCGCGCATTGACAGGCTGACGGCCGGCATGCTGGCGCGCATGCTGGCAGCGGCTTTCCAGTCGGCGACCATGCCGGAATTCGTTTCCTCGCTGCCGCTGGCCGGGGTGGACGGCACCATGCGCAAGCGCTTGCGCACGCAGACGGTATCGGGACAGGCGCATATCAAGACCGGCACGCTCAATGATGTGCGCTCTATTGCCGGCTTCGTTCAGGCAGCGTCGGGGAAATATTATGCGGTGGTGTTTTTGATTAATCATGCGAACGCCATGCGCGGTCAGGCTGCGCAGGACGCCATGCTTCAGTGGCTTTACGACCAGTAAATGCGGATTAAAAACGCGGATTGAAAACACGGATTAAAAACGCTGATTAAGTTACTGCGCGGTGTCATTCTGACCTACCGGCTTGCAGCCGGATCCTTCGATACGGGATTTCATCCCTACTCAGGACGAACGGGGAGTGGAAGACTTAGCTTGGTGTTTGCTTCGATCAGAGGCGGGTAGTTTGTTCTGCCTGATACACAGTAATCCGTTCGTCCCTACTCAGGACGAACGGGGAGTGGAAGACTTAGTTTGGTGCTTGCTTCGATCAGAGGCGGGTAGTTTGTTCTGCCTGATACACAG
The DNA here is from genome assembly GCF_034313965.1 of Herbaspirillum sp. RTI4. NCBI lineage: Bacteria > Pseudomonadati > Pseudomonadota > Betaproteobacteria > Burkholderiales > Oxalobacteraceae > Herbaspirillum > Herbaspirillum sp. RTI4. The sequence goes on along the minus strand of NZ_JAVIWQ010000002.1, from coordinate 3,655,276 downwards.
TAATCCGTTCATCCCTACTCAGGACGCACGGGGAGTGGAATACTTAGCTTGGTGCTTGCTTCGATCAGAGGCGGGTGGTTTGTTCTGCCTGATACACAGTAATCCGTTCATCCCTACTGAGGACGAACGGGGAGTGGAATACTTAGCTTGGTGCTTGCTTCGATCAGAGGCGGGTGGTTTGTTCTGCCTGATACACAGTAATCCGTTCATCCCTACTCAGGACGCACGGGGAGTGGAAGACTTAGCTTGGTGCTTGCTTCGATCAGAGGCGGGTAGTTTGTTCTGCCTGATACACAGTAATCCGTTCGTCCCTACTCAGGACGAATGGGGAGTGGAGGACTTAGCGCGGTGTTTGCTTCGATCAGAGGCGGGCGGTTTGTTCTGCCTGATACACAGTAATCCGTTCATCCCTACTCAGGACGAATGGGGAGTGGAGGACTTAGCGCGGTGTTTGCTTCGATCAGAGGCGGGTGGTTTGTTCTGCTTGATACACAGTAATCCGTTCGTCCTGAGTAGGAGCATCGCTCCGTATCGAAGGACCCGGCGTAAGCCGGGCTGCTGTCGGCAAACTGCTCCGTACTTAATAGTGGCTGCGCTTATGCCCTCCAACGAAATAGATAATCCAGCGCTACCCCAGCAAAAACCGCCGCGCCCAGCCAGTTGTTATGCCTGAACGCGGCGAAGCAGCGCAGGCGGTCGCGGTTGCGAATCAGGGTGTAGTGATAGACGGCAATGGCGGCGGCGATCAGCATCCCGGCGGCGAACCAGCCGCGTAAGCCATAGGCCCAGCCGACGGTAAAAAAAACCGTGAGTGCGGCCGCGTAGCACAGCATGGTGATGAGCACGTCGTAGCGGCCGAAGGTGATGGCGGAGGTTTTCAGTCCCAGCTTCAGGTCGTCTTCGCGATCGACCATGGCATATTCGGTGTCGTAGGCGACAGTCCAGAAGACATTCCCCAAAAGCAATATCCATGCGGCGATAGGAACGGTTCCCTGCACAGCGGCAAATCCCATGGGAATGCCGAAGCCGAATGCAATGCCCAGATAGGCCTGCGGAATCGCGAAAAAGCGTTTGAAATACGGATAGCTGGCAGCGACAGCCAGCGCGGGCAGCGACAATTGCTTGGTCAGCGTATTGAGCGGCAGAATCAGCAGGAACGCCGCCATCGCCAGCACCATCGCCACCAGCAGTGCTTCCCAGCTATGGATCTGGCCGGAGGTCAGCGGGCGCTGGGCGGTGCGTTCGACATGCCGGTCGAAATCGCGGTCGGCATAATCGTTGATGGCGCAGCCGGCCGAGCGCATCAGAATAGTTCCCAGAGTGAAAATCGCCACCAGAGCGATACCGGGCCAGCCATCGGCGGCCAGCCAGAGCGCAATCAGGGTGGGCCACAGCAACAACAGCGCGCCTATGGGTTTGTCGACGCGCACCAGACGGGCGTATAGCTTGAGGCGGTTCATCATGAGTAGGGTGAGGGTGTCTTGTGGTGAATGGGGATGACCGCAGCAGGCAGGATCAGTGCGCGGTCTTGCCGGACTTTTGCTAGGTTCTTGCCGGGTTTTTATGCAGATCGGCAATTTTACAAAACGGCGGTCAGCTTTCCGAAACCGGTTCATCCGGCAGCATGGTGACGCCGGGCAGATGGCAATCCAGTACCGATTGCCGGACGGCTTCGACTGCGGCGCGTCGGGTAAAACTCTTGCGCCAGGCGATGACCACCCTGCGCGCCGGAGCCGGGGCGGTGAAAGGAACATAGCGCACCAGCCCGTCTCTGGCCTGCATGTTGGCCACGGACGCTTTCGGCAACACGGTCAGGCCGATGCCGGAGGAGACCATGTGCCGTATCGTTTCCAGCGAGGAACCCTCGAAAGTGCGCGCAATGCCTTCGCCGGTGGTCGAGAAGCGCGCCATTTCAGGACAGACTTCCAGCACCTGATCGCGAAAACAATGGCCGGCACCGAGCAGCAGCATGGTTTCCGATTTGAGTTCCTGTGCGCCGATGGAGGTGCGTCCTGCCCATCTGTGATGATCTGGCAGGGCGACGACGAATTCCTCGTCGTACAGCGGCTGCATGGTCAAGCCTTGCGTGGGCAGGGGCAGGGCCATGATGGCGGCATCCAGTTCGCCCTGCCGCAGCAGGTCGATCAGGCGCACGGTGAAATTCTCCTGCAGGATCAGCGGCATTTGCGGCAGGGTGGCGATCATGGTCTTGACCAGCGGCGGCAGCAGATAAGGCCCGACTGTGTAAATAATCCCCAGTCGTAGCGGGCCGGTCAGTGGGTCTTTGTTCTGATTGGCGATTTCCTTGATGGCGGCGGTCTGTTCCAGCACCCGCTCGGCCTGCGCCAGAATTTGCGCACCCAGCGGCGTGACCGATACTTCGCTGGCGCCGCGTTCAAAAATCGTCACGCCCAGCTCTTCTTCCAGTTTTTTGATCGCAACGGAGAGGGTGGGCTGCGCCACGAAGCAGGCTTCGGCGGCATGGCCGAAATGCTTGTGCCGCGCGACGGCGACGATGTATTTCAATTCGGTGAGTGTCATGGGGAAAAAATCTGAAACATGATCCCGCAAGGGGAGAGATAGTTAGGCCCTACTATAGCCTACCCGCCAGGGAAAGACTTTCTGACTAATAACACGCAATTTGCGTTCCCCTTGCGGGGGATTCTGACCCCAGTCAGGCCGCTTTGTACTGTGAGCAGCGCTGACTCAGCGCTCCCTTTCTTATACTTTCAGGAAGTCTTCCCGCCCGGCCAGCCAGCGCGCCAGATGCGCATCGACCGTGGCCGTGTCATGCGGCAGCAACTCCTGCGCCAGTTCGCTGGCCTGATCGACCAGCCACTGGTCGGTGGCCAGATCGGCGAAACGCAGCATGGCGTCGCCCGACTGACGCGCTCCCAGGAATTCGCCGGGGCCGCGAATTTCCAGATCACGTCGGGCAATTTCGAAACCGTCGGTAGTGGCGCGCATGGTCATCAGTCGCTGACGGGCAGTGCCGCCCAGCGGCCCCTGATAGAGCAGCAGGCAGATGCTGGCCGCCGCGCCCCGGCCGACGCGGCCGCGTAGCTGATGCAGTTGCGACAGGCCGAAACGCTCCGCATGTTCAATCACCATCAGCGAGGCATTCGGCACATCGACTCCGACTTCGATCACCGTGGTGGCGACCAGCACATCAATTTCGCCGGCAGTGAAGGCGGTCATGACGGCTTGTTTTTCTTCCTGCTTGAGGCGGCCATGCACCAGTCCGATGCGTAATTCCGGCAAGGCCGCACTGAGCATGGCGTGGCTATCGACGGCGGTTTGCAGTTGCAGGGCTTCCGATTCTTCGATCAGCGGACAGACCCAGTAGGCCTGCCTGCCTTCCCTGGCGGCGGCTTCCACCCGGGCGATGACTTCTTCGCGCCGCTGCTGATCGACGGTACGGGTCAGCACAGGGGAACGGCCGGGCGGCAATTCATCGATCACGGAAATTTCCAGATCGGCGTAATAGGTCATGGCCAGCGTGCGCGGAATCGGTGTGGCCGACATCATCAGCTGATGCGGCACGCTACCCGGAGTACTGCCCGGCGCACCGCCGCCGAAACCCTTATTGCGCAAAGCCAGCCGCTGGCCGACGCCGAAGCGGTGCTGCTCGTCGACCAGCACCAGACCTAGCCGTTCGAATTCCACGCTGTCCTGAATCAGCGCATGGGTGCCGATAATCAGCCGCGCCGCGCCGGAGGCGATCCGTTCCAGCGCTGCAGTTTTTTGTTTCTTTTTCAGACTGCCGGTGAGCCAGGCGACTTCGATGCCGAGCGGTTCCATCCAGGCGGCGATTTTGCGGAAATGCTGGTCGGCCAGAATTTCGGTCGGCGCCATCAGGACTGCCTGAAATCCGCTATCGATGGCTTGCGCGGCGGCAATCGCTGCCACCACCGTTTTGCCGCTGCCGACATCGCCTTGCAGCAGACGTTGCATGGGGAAGGAGGCTTGCAGATCGCGGCTGATTTCCGTCACCACCCGTTGCTGGGCAGCGGTGAGTGTGAACGGCAAGACTTTCAGCAGCGCGGCCGATAGCGCGCCCACTGTTGGCAGGGGACAGGCGTTGCGCGAGCGGCGCGCTGCCTGCGCGCGTTTGAGGGACAGTTGCTGCGCCAGCAACTCATCGAATTTCATGCGTATCCAGGCTGGATGCGAGCGGTCGGCCAGCGCGTTTTCGTCGGCATCGGGGGGCGGGTAGTGCAGGGTGCGCACCGCCGATTCGAAGGATTGCAGACGGTATTTATTTCGTACAGCGTCCGAGAGCGTGTCGCGCCAGTCGAGCCGTTCCAGCGCCACCACAATGGCTTTGCGCAAGAACGCCTGCGACAGTCCCTCTCCCGCCGGATACACCGGCGTCAGCGAAGCGGGCAAGGGTGCGCCTTCCAGCACGACCTTGTAATTTGGATGCACCATCTCCGCGCCGAAAAATCCTTGTCGCAGCTCGCCCCGCGCCCGGATGCGTACGCCGACGGCCAGTTGTGTTGCCTGGCTGCCGTAGAAATTCAAAAAGCGCAGCACCACCTGACCGGTCTCGTCGGCCACGGTCACTACCAGTTGGCGGCGCGGGCGGTACTGGACATCGGAAGCGGTGATATGCCCTTCCACCTGCACCGATTGCAGGCTGCGCAGACCGGCTTCATGGATGCTGACAATCTGCGTTTCATCTTCATAGCGCAGCGGCAGATGCAAGGCCAGATCCATGTCCGAATACAGTCCCAGCCTGGCCAGGCGGCTGGCGCTGGTGGACGGAGTAGTGCGGGCGGTTTTGGCGGGCGGTTTCTTGGCGGCGGGCGGCATTGGGGCGGAACTTGGTCGGAAAGCGGCAAGCGCGTAAAATAGCGGGTTGCCTGGCAGCCTGACAGGCTGCTAGGGATTGGCCGGACAATACCGGCAACCCGTCATTGTAATGGCAGTCATGACCGGCGACAGGTCAGCGTCTGCTTTATCTGCATGTTGCCCTCCCGACAGCACCGATTCTTTTTTCTGATGGTTCCCATGCACGTTCTTTCCGATTTCGATTTTGAATTGCCCGACGACCTGATCGCGCAATTGCCCCTGCCTGAGCGCAGTGCCTCGCGCCTGCTTCAGGTGGAGGGCGTACAGCTCAGCGATCGCAGTTTCAGCGACCTGATCGATCAGCTCGACGCCGGCGATTTGCTGGTGTTTAACGATACCCGCGTGCTGAAAGCGCGGTTTTTCGGCATCAAGCAGACCGGCGGCAAGGTCGAGGTGCTGATTGAGCGCGTACTCGACGACCGCACCGCCCATGCGCAAATCCGCGCCTCCAAATCGCCCACGCCGGGCAGCACCATCCGGCTGGCCGAGGCCTTCGATGTGGTGGTCGGGGAACGTCACGGCGAGTTTTATACGCTGAGCTTCCCCTCGGATGCGTATGCCTTGCTGGAAGCCTATGGCCGCCTGCCGTTGCCGCCGTATATCGCGCATGACGCCGATGAATTCGATGAAACGCGCTATCAGACGGTTTACGCCAGGGAGCCGGGCGCGGTCGCCGCGCCTACCGCCGGTTTGCATTTCGATCAGGCCTTGCTGGATCGTCTGGAAGCCAAGGGCGTAAAACGGGCGTTTGTGACCTTGCACGTCGGTGCGGGTACTTTCCAGCCGGTGCGGGTGGAAAATCTGGCCGAACATCACATGCATAGCGAGTGGTACACGGTGCCGCCGGAGACTGTCGCCGCAGTGCAGGCAGCGCAAGCGGCCGGGCGGCAGGTGGTGGCCGTCGGTACGACCAGCCTGCGGGCGCTGGAATCGGCCTCGCAGTCCGGCACGCTGCAAGCCGGCAGCGCCGATACGCGTCTGTTCGTCACGCCCGGTTATCGTTTCAAGACGGTGAATAGGCTGGTCACCAATTTCCATTTGCCGAAGTCCACCTTGCTGATGCTGGTATCGGCTTTCGCCGGCCTCGACGCCATCCGCGCCGCTTACGCGCATGCGATTGCGCAGCGCTACCGGTTTTTCAGTTACGGCGATGCGATGTTGCTAACAAAAGTTAGTGCCAAAGAGGACTAAAATGTCAGCCGTGAGCGGTTGTGGGCCATGACAACACGATTTCCCATCTGGTATCTGGATTGATGTAACTATTGCGAAATGGAATCTATATGGCGGCTCCTATTTTTTTAACTCGCGTCGTTTTGCGAAACTATAAGAGCATCGCGGCGTGTGATGTGCGTTTAAGTTCCTTGACTTATTTGGTTGGGGCAAATGGAGCAGGGAAGAGTAATTTTCTAGATGCACTTCATTTGGTGAAGGACGCATTAAGTGGCTCTCTCGATAATGCACTCAATGAACGAGGTGGATTGTCGGAGGTGCGTCGTAGATCGAGTGGCCACCCCACTCATTTTGGAATTCGCCTAGAATTTCAGCTGCCAACGGGCGAGCGTGGTCACTATGCCTTCAATGTGGGATCACTACCTAGCGGTGGTTATGAGGTCCAGACAGAAGAATGCGCAATTGGCGGTGTCGGTAAAGGACCTTATTTTAAGCTTGAGCGAGGGCAGTTAAAAAATGCTAGCGAGGCAACTTTCCCTACCGTGACGTCGGACCGTTTGGCACTGGTGAGCGCGTCTGGATTAACCGTATTCCGTCCTATTTTTGATGCGTTGACCGCGATGGGGTTTTACAACATCAATCCTAAGTTGGTTCGCGAATTACAGAAGCCTCAAGATGGGCGTCTGTTAAAGGCGGCAGGTGAAAATATTGCGAGTGTCATTGCGCATCTTGAGCGCACTGCTCCTGATGCTATAGAGCTAATCAAAGCATATTTGCATGCAGTTGTTCCTATGGTGCATGGGGTAAAGCGGCATGCGGTAGGGCCAATGGAGTCTCTACAATTTCAACAAGACATGGCGGGAGCAAAACACCCCTGGCATTTTTTTGCACAAAATATGTCGGACGGAACTTTGCGTGCGTTGGGAGTATTGACCGCTCTGTTTCAGGGAAATCGAGACTACGCGCCGTCGTTAATTGGAATAGAAGAACCGGAAACGGCGTTGCATCCTGCTGCTGCATCTGCGTTACGCGAAGCGTTGATACTCGCTTCTGGGCGCACTCAAATCATAGTAACGAGCCACAGCCCGGATTTGCTTGATGACTTCGATATACCAGAGGATGCAATACGCGCTGTAACTGCCGAAGAGGGTGTAACAAAAATTGCCCGATTAGATCAATCTTCTCGCGATGCTATAAGGAGTCACTTATTTTCTGCCGGCGAGTTACTACGCTTGAAGCAACTTGGGCCAGATCCCACGCAGATTGAGGAGCAGGCCCGCAATCAACCAGACTTGTTTGGGGATTCCCGAGAATGAAGTCGATAGCCACTATCGTCGAAGGAGATGGCGAAGTTGAGGCATTCCCAATATTACTTAGAAGGTTAGGGGATTGGTTGTCTCCAGAAGTTTACTGCAATGTATTGCCACCAATACGAGTGCGACGGGATCGGTTCCTCAATAAGGATGAAGAATTTAGTCGAATGCTTCAACTGGCTGCGTCGAAATGTGGGGAGGATGGTTGGATTTGTGTGCTTCTGGATGCCGATGATGATTGTCCTGCTGAATTGGGACCGCAAACTCTCGAGCGCGCCAAAAAAATCGTTCCTCATCGACACGTTTCCGTGGTTTTAGCTAATCGTGAATATGAAGCATGGTTCTTGGCCGCGGTTTCATCTCTCCAAAATTGCAGAGGTTTTTTCTTTTCCGAGAATTTTGAAATGGTGGAGTCTATCCGAGGAGCGAAAGAATGGCTAAGCAAGGGAAAATCTGGAGGGAAGTACTGGGAAATCACCGATCAGCCAGCTTTTTCGGCGCGTATGGATCTGCAATTAGCACATGATAATAGCCGATCGTTTCGTAAGCTTTGTAGTGAGTGGCGTAAGTGGGTGGTGGGCTAGTCTCATTTTTCAACCGTTGAAGACTTGGAACTCCTAATAAAACCGAACTAGCGCCGTTGCGCTGGTTTGTTATATCGGCGCATTTCGCCAGTATCCGTTAAATATCTGATTTGTTAGATTTTGCTTAACTAAATATATTAAATGATTAATCCGAATGCTTGAATTTACCCTCCTCAATACCGACGGCAACGCCCGTCGCGGTCGCGTCACCCTCAATCATGGCGTGGTGGAAACGCCGATGTTCATGCCGGTCGGCACTTACGGTTCGGTCAAGGCGATGTCGCCCATGGAACTGGAAGCGATCGACGCGCAGATCATTCTCGGCAATACCTTCCACCTCTGGCTGCGGCCGGGGCTGGACGTGCTGAAAAAATTCGGTGGTCTGCATCGCTTCATGGGTTGGGACAAACCTATCCTGACCGATTCCGGCGGTTTTCAGGTGTTTTCGCTGGGGGCCATGCGCAAAATCACCGAAGAAGGCGTGCATTTCTCTTCGCCTATCAATGGCGATAAGCTGTTTTTGTCGCCGGAAGTGTCGATGCAAATTCAGCGCGTGCTCAATTCCGATATCGTGATGCAGTTCGACGAATGCACGCCCTATGAAATCGATGGCCGTCCGGCCACGGTGCTGGAGGCGGCGCAATCGATGCGCATGTCGCTGCGCTGGGCGCAACGGTCCATGGATGAATTCCGCAGCGGCGAGAATCCCAATGCCTTGTTCGGCATCGTGCAGGGCGGCATGTTTGAAGCGCTGCGCGATGAATCGCTGGCCGGGCTCAATGAAATTGATTTCGACGGTATCGCCATCGGCGGGCTGTCGGTGGGTGAGCCGAAAGAGGACATGATGCGGGTGCTGGATCACATCGGCCCACGCCTGCCGGCCAATAAGCCGCATTACCTGATGGGCGTTGGGACGCCTGAGGATCTGGTAGCGGGTGTGGCCAGCGGTATCGACATGTTCGACTGCGTCATGCCGACCCGCAATGCGCGCAACGGCTGGCTGTTTACCCGATTTGGCGATATCAAGATCAAGAACGCCCGCTACAAGGAAGATGAAAAGCCGCTCGATGAAACCTGCGGTTGCTATGCCTGCCGTCATTTTTCCCGCGCTTATCTGCATCATTTGCACCGCATCGGCGAAATTCTGGGCGCACGGCTCAATACCATTCACAACCTGCATTACTACCTGGAATTGATGAAGGAAATCCGTGCTTCCATTGAAGCAGGGCAGTTTCAGCAACTGCGCGCCAGCTTCAGCGCTGACCGGGCGCGAGGGGCCTGATTTCCCCCTTGATTAGTAATGTCCGGCATCCCGCAGTGCAATGCTAGAATGCGGGGCTGTTTTTATAATTTACCTGGAGTCCCACTTGTTCATTTCCGATGCTTTCGCACAATCTGTGCCTTCTATTGCTGGTATTGGCGGAAATCTGACCAGTTTCCTGCCTATCATTCTGATGTTTGTTGTCCTGTATTTCCTGATGATTCGTCCGCAGATGAAACGTCAGAAAGAACAAAAATCCATGATGGAAGCGCTCGCCAAGGGCGACGAAGTCATCACTAACGGCGGCATGCTGGGCAAGATCAGCAAAGTGGCCGATGGTTACATCACGCTGGAAGTGGCTGAAGGTACTGAAGTTGTCGTACAAAAAGCGGCGGTTACTACCTTGTTGCCTAAGGGCACGCTCAAGGGCCTGTAATACGTTTGTTTGCCGCCGCGCCGGTTTTGCCGGGCGGCGGTTTTTGTTTCGGCGCTGCTCATGTGCCGTGTAGTTAATTCTGCATTTTTGCTTTTTCCGAATTTTTTCGCATCGCCGTTGTGCGATGTCCGCAGTGCGTGCCGCCATCCTGTTTTGCGACCAGCAGACGCGCCGCCATGCGGGGCAGCTTTATTCACAATGGTGAACCATGAATCGTTATCCCGCCTGGAAATACATCCTGATCGTCATTGCCCTGTTGTTTGGCGTGTTCTATACACTGCCGAATTTTTTCGGCGAGTCGCCTGCAGTGCAGATCAGCAGCGCCAAAGCGACCATCAAGGTCGATAGTGCCGTCGCAGCGCATGTGCAGCAGATATTGCAGGCCGGCAATCTGGCGGCCGAAAATGTGATTTTCGACGGCAGCAGCGCACAAGCATCGGTGCGCGCCCGCTTTGCCAGCACCGATATCCAGTTCAAGGCCAAGACCTTGCTGGAACAATCACTCAATACCGACAGCAGCGACCCGACCTATACCGTAGCTTTCAACCTGCTGCCGAATACGCCGGCCTGGTTGCAAAGCCTGCATGCTTTCCCTATGTATCTGGGACTCGATTTACGCGGTGGTGTGCATTTCCTGATGCAGGTCGATATCAAGGCGGTGCTGAACAAGCGCTTGCAGGGTTTGCAATCGAGCATGCGCAGCATGTTGCGCGACAAGAATATCCGGCATGGCGGCATTAACCGCGTTGGCGACACCATCGAAGTGTTGTTCCGCGACGCTACGGTCCGCGATCAGGCTCGTGAGGCGCTGTCCTCGCAGTTGCCTGAAATCACCCTTCAGGATGGCGGTATCGGTGACGACCTGAAACTGGTCGCTACCATGCGTCCCGAAGCGCTGAAACAGACGCAGGAAGACGGCGTCAAACAAAACATCACGACCCTGTCCAAGCGGGTCAATGAGCTGGGCGTGGCGGAGCCGATCATCCAGCGTCAGGGCGCTGACCGCATCGTGGTGCAATTGCCGGGTGTGCAGGATGTATCGCGCGCTAAGGACATCATCGGCCGCACCGCGACGCTGGAAGTGCGCATGGTCGATGAGTCCGTGACGCGCGGAACGGAAACAACGGCAGCGATTCCCTTTGGCTCCGAACTGTTCAAGGTCGGCAAGGGCGCACCGGTGGTGTTGTACAAGGAGCCGATCATTACCGGCGACTACATCTCCAATGCTTCCGCCAGCTTCGATGAAGGGCATCAGCCTTCGGTCAGCATCGATCTGAACGGCGACGGTGGACGCAAAATGCGCGAAGCCACCCGCAACAAGATCGGCAAGGCCATGGCCATCGTGCTGTTTGAAAAAGGCAAGGGCGAAGTTCTGACCGTGGCGACTATCCGCGACGAACTCGGTTCGCGCTTCCAGATTACCGGCGCAGGCTCTTCTGAAGCGGCAGCCGATCTGGCGCTGCTGCTGCGCGCCGGTTCGCTGGCGGCACCGATGGAAATTATCGAAGAACGCACAATCGGGCCACAACTTGGCGCTGAAAATATCACCAAGGGTTTCGATTCCACGCTCTACGGTTTCGCCGCCATTGCCGTATTCATGGTGCTGTATTACCGCTTGTTCGGCATGTTCAGCGCGCTGGCGCTGTCGGTCAATGTGTTGCTGCTGATCGCGCTGCTGTCGGTGCTGCAGGCGACGCTGACTTTGCCCGGTATTGCCGCGATTGCGCTGGCGCTGGGGATGGCGATCGATTCCAACGTGCTGATCAACGAGCGTATCCGTGAGGAGTTGCGTAACGGCAGTTCGCCGCAGGCCGCGATTGCCACCGGTTTCGACCGCGCCTGGGCCACCATTCTCGACTCCAACGTGACCACGCTGATTGCCGGTGTGGCCTTGCTGATCTTCGGTTCCGGTGCCATACGCGGCTTTGCGGTAGTGCATTGCCTGGGCATCCTGACATCGATGTTCTCTGCCGTGTTCTTCTCGCGCGGTATCGTCAATCTCTGGTACGGCAGCAAGAAAAAGCTGACCAGTCTGGCGATCGGCCAAATCTGGAAACCGGACGCCTGAGCGCGTTTATCTGAACCGGTGCGCCGGTCTGCGCCTCCTGTCATAAGGGAGACCAGCCAGCGGTGCCAACTGAAAGGGTAGTGATGGAGTTTTTCCGGATTAAAAAAGATATCCCGTTCATGCGCCATGCTTTGGTGTTCAACGTGATTTCGGCGCTGACCTTCGTGGCAGCGGTGTTTTTCCTGTTCACCAACGGGCTGCATCTGTCGATTGAATTCACCGGCGGTACGGTGATGGAAGTGGCCTACCCGAAGGCGGCTAATCTTGAGAGCATCCGCAAGTCGGTAGAGGGCCTCGGGTATACCGATACCCAGGTGCAAAGTTTTGGCACAGCGCAGGATGTGATGATTCGTCTGCCGGCACAACGCGGCGTCAATGCCGGTCAGCAAAGCGAGAAAGTGGTCGCGGCGCTGAAAGTGCAGGAGCCGGCCGTGGTACTCAAGCGGGTGGAATTCGTCGGGCCGCAAGTGGGCGACGAGTTGACGCACGATGGCTTGATGGCGCTGGCGATGGTGGTGCTGGGGATCAGTATTTACCTGGCCTTCCGTTTCGAATGGAAATTTGCGATTGCCGCCGTCATCGCCAACTTGCATGACGTGGTGATTATTCTCGGCTTCTTTGCGTTCTTCCAATGGGAGTTCTCGCTGACGGTGCTGGCGGCGGTGCTGGCGGTACTGGGCTATTCGGTCAATGAATCGGTGGTGGTGTTTGACCGGGTGCGGGAAGCGTTCCGTGACCGCCGCTTCGGCAAGCTGTCGACGCAGGAAGTGCTTAACCACGCCATTACCAGCACCATTTCGCGCACCATCATTACTCACGGCAGTACGCAAATGATGGTCTTGTCGATGCTGTTTTTTGGTGGCCCGACGCTGCATTTTTTCGCCGTGGCGCTGACCATTGGTATCTTGTTCGGCATTTATTCCTCAGTCTTTGTGGCCGCAGCGATTGCCATGTGGCTGGGCGTCAAGCGCGAAGACTTGATCAAGCCGATCAAGCCCAAGGATGAAACCGATGGCGCGGTAGTTTAGTTTCGTCTGATCGTGGGCTGATCCGCGCGTAAGTTTTCAGTTTTCCCCCGGATGGCCGCCTGCGAGCGGCCATCTTCTTTTATCGATACCATCCTGCTATGAACCTGCCCACATCCCCCACTCTTGTTGTACCTGCTGCCGACGACATCGATTTCGACCGGCGTTTTGGCGGCATTGCGCGTTTGTACGGCGCGGCCGGACTGGAGCGCTTGCGGCATGCGCATGTCTGCGTGGTGGGAGTGGGCGGCGTCGGCTCCTGGGTGGTGGAAGCGCTGGCGCGCAGCGCCGTGGGGGCGATTACCATGATTGACCTCGACAATCTGGCGGAATCGAATATCAACCGTCAGATCCACGCCTTGACCGATACCTTGGGTCAGGCCAAAGTCAGCGCGCTGCACGCACGGATACGTCAGATCAATCCGCGTTGTCAGGTCACGGAAATTGAAGATTTTCTGACGGCGGAAAATATCCCTTCCATGGTTCCACCGGGGCGATTCGATTTCGTCATCGACGCCATCGACGACGTCCGCGCCAAGGTGGCGCTGATTGCCTATTGCCGCACGAATAAAGTGCCGTTGATCACTATCGGCAGCGCAGGCGGGCAGATCGATCCGACCAGAATCGAGTTGCGCGATTTGTCCCGTACCGAGCAGGAGCCTTTGCTGGCCAAGGTGCGCAAGCGCTTGCGCAGCGAGCATGGCTTTTCGCGCGGGAGTAAGAACAATTTTGGTATTGCCGCCGTGTTTTCCAGCGAGCCTTTGCGCTTTCCTGAGACCGAGGTGTGTGCGGTCGATGGCGTAGCGGCAGTGCCGGATGCTGTGACGGGATTGAACTGCGCCGGATTCGGCTCGGCGATGGTGGTGACGGCCAGTTTCGGCCTGATTGCCGCCGCGCATGTGCTGGCGAAAATCGCAGCAGGGGCGGCGGTCTTGCCGGAGTTGCCTGCCACTGCTGCGGATGAGGCATGAATCAAGGACACTGAATCAAGGACGCTGAATCAAGGACGCTGAAACAAGGAAGTTGAGAGGGTTTTACCGCGCGGCGCAATCTCAGCAGGCACTTTTTACTCTGCGCTTGCGCCGCCTTCCTTCTTGCTCTGATTTGTTAAGACTGCGCCGACGTCAGCCGTTTCAATAAGCCCTGCATGGCATGCAGTACCGATTGCTCTCTGACTGACTGACGGTCACCGTCGAACACCAATCTTTCTGTCTGCGTGCGGTCGCCTATGGTCCAGGCGAAGCACACTGTGCCGACCGGTTTGCCCGGGACAGCACCGCCTGGCCCGGCAATGCCGGTGGTCGAGAGCGACACGTTGGCGCTGCTGTTGGCCAGCGCGCCTTCGGCCATCGCAGCCGCAATCTCTTCGCTGACCGCCCCATGCTGCGCGATCAGGGCTTCTGGGATATCCAGCAATTCATTTTTTGACGCATTGGAATAGGTGACAAAACCGCAGTCGAACCATGCGGAGGAGCCGGCGATGTCGGTGATCGCTTGCGCGACGCCGCCGCCAGTGCAGGATTCAGCGGTGGTCAGTACCAGTTTTCTGGTGTTGAGTGCGTCGCCCAGGCGGGCGGCGAGATTGTTCCGATGGTCCATGTTGGTCTCCTTCCAGAAGCTAGGGATTTCCCCTGATCGGGGTGTTGTATTTTTTTCAGGATAGGCTTCTACCGGAAAAAATGCCAGAGAGCGAAGCACAGCAAGGTATAAAAGGCCGCCAGGATGTCGTCCCACATGACGCCAAACCCGCCCTTGAAGTGGCGATCGAAATAGCCGATCGGCGGCGGTTTGACCATGTCGAAAAACCGGAACACGATGAACGCCCAGAATTGGGTCATCAGCGAGGCGGGCATCACGACCACCAGTACCAGCCAGATGGCAATAATTTCATCCCACACCATGCTGCCGTGATCCGGCACGCCGAGCGCGCGCCCGGTCCGCTGGCAGGCCCAGATACCGACGACAAAGCCCACCGCAATGATGATCAGCCAGCCGCTGGCATTGAACCATTGTGGCCAGCGCTCGCTCAGCACCACGAAGGACAGCCATCCGAACAGCGTGCCGCAGGTTCCCGGCATGATGGGCGACAAGCCACTGCCGAAGCCCTGTGCGATCCAGTGGGCGGGATGGGCGCGCATGAAGCGGGCGTTGGGACGCGGGCGTTTTTCCGGGAGAGTGTGTGGATCGCTGCTGTTTGCTTGGTCCGAAGCTGGTTTCATGATTGGAAATGGTCGAATGAAGTAATCGGGAGCATCAGCGTCAGACCTGCATGATCGACAATGCGCAGCCCGCTACGGGCTTCGATCTTGCCGATGCAGGTGACGCCAACGCCGCTGGCGGCTGCCAATACCTGTTCCCGCCTTGCGGGAGCGGCAGTAAAACAGAGTTCGTAGTCGTCGCCGCCGGATAAGGCAAAGCGGCGTTGCAGTTCCACCGTTTGG
Source organism: Herbaspirillum sp. RTI4 (assembly GCF_034313965.1). Taxonomy (NCBI): domain Bacteria; kingdom Pseudomonadati; phylum Pseudomonadota; class Betaproteobacteria; order Burkholderiales; family Oxalobacteraceae; genus Herbaspirillum; species Herbaspirillum sp. RTI4. The sequence goes on along the minus strand of NZ_JAVIWQ010000002.1, from coordinate 3,640,124 downwards.
CTGCGCAGCATCGGGCCTATCGGCAAGGCATCGGCATTGATGCAGGCACCGGTGCCTGAGCGGTCAAGGATATGTTGCAAATCGCCGGCCAGCCCGTCCGATAAATCGATAGCGGCATGGGCGACGCCGCGCAAGGCCAGGCCGAGTGCGACGCGCGGCGTAGGGGCATGCAGACGCGGGGCGGCGGTGGCGAGAGTGGCGGCATCAAGTGGGATTTCCTTGCGGTAGCCGGCCAGTGCCAGTCGCGCATCGCCCAGTGTGCCGGACACCCAGATGTCATCACCGATTTGGGCGGCATCGCGCCGCAGGGCTTGCGCCGGAGGAATTTCGCCGAAGATAGTGATGCAGATGTTGAGCGGGCCTTGGGTCGTATCTCCGCCTATCAGCTCACAGCTGTACAGATCGGCGCAGGCCAGCAGGCCTTGTGAGAAAGGGGCAAGCCAGAGCGGGTCGGCTGTCGGTAAGGCGAGTGCCAGCGTGAATGCCAGCGGCTTGGCCCCCATTGCCGCTAAATCCGACAGGTTCACTGCCAGACACTTGTGGCCCAGCAGAGCCGGATCGGCATCGGCAAAGAAATGACGGCCTTCCACCAGCATGTCCGACGATACCGCCAGTTGCATGCCGGGCGCGGGTGAAAACAGCGCGCAATCGTCGCCGATGCCGAGCGCGGCGCGACTGCCGACAGCAGGGGCGCGGTGAAAAAAACGGGCGATGAGTTCGAATTCAGAAAGCATGTCGGATTGTACAAGAGTGCGCTGCTATGAAGACGGCAAGTCTGGCGGATTTGTAGAAGCCATCCGATTGGGTTTCGAAATATATTCGAGTCTTTAATCGAATGCAATCATGGAGAGGAGTTGATTTACATGCCGAATGCCATAAACAGCCATGCTATTTCTTATTCAGAATTCGTTATCAATGCCAGACATTTGAAAAATGAAAAATTAATCATTAAAAAAAATAGCGTCCATATTCAAAATAGCGGGGTATGGGGAAAACTGAGTCGGTTTGTGTTTAAAGAAACGTATAGAAAACAAAAACAAGAAACGGTGGGGAAATATCTTTCAGCGGTGGAACAGCAGATCAAGAATATTCATGGAAGGGAAGAAGTTTCTATAAAAATTCATGCGCTGTTTAATAAAAGAGGGACTACCTCCGTTAACGCCGACGTAGTACTGGATATTCATCATGTCATCCATGCCGCGATGGAAAAAGACAGGGTGCTCGCCAATGCGAAAAAAGTAGCGACAGAATTCCCTTCTCTGTTCAATAAAATACTTTGTCAGATGGTGCCCCTGACCGGCGAAAAGCTGATTCGGATGGATCTCATGGATAAGGGCGGGAGTTTGCCTGCACTCGTCACTGAATTGAATCGCGCCTCAAAAATAGCCCACAGCCAGGCGTTGTTGACAGATCACGATGTGGTGACGGTGCTCAAAGAGACCGGCGCTTTTGAAAAAATGAATGCAATCGGTAATGCCATGATCGGCGGCATCCGTTTTTCACAGTGGGCAAGCCGGGCCAGGACGGACATTCTCCTGAAAGGAAAAACACCGGTAGAAGCCAATGTGCTGGCCTATGCATTGAACCGGCAGGTGGCTCAGTGTCGTGCGCTCAATGCGCAGATTCTGGATGGCATGGGAGCGCAGGATGAGCGCCGCAGAAATGCTTTCTCTGCCTCATTTCAGCAATCGGGCGCGCACATTGCTGCGGCGAAGCATCTTATTGCGGAATAAACCTCAACATTTTCTTTTTCTCATCATTTGCTATTGATGATAGTTCGAAAAAATGGGTGTTGTTGCATTGCAATGTCACCGCCCCGGTTCTCCATTTTGAGAGAAGCGGACCCCGGAATTGCCGGGCTGACCGCTGCTCGCATAAGGGGCTGCCAAGGGGCGCTGTGATAAAATGACACTTTTTTGCAACACTAAGAAAAGAGAGTAGCGCATGGATTCGATCATCAGCAAGCAGGAAGAACTTCGTCAACAACTTCGCCAGGCGGCGTTGGAGTATCACGAATTTCCCACCCCCGGCAAGATCAGCGTAACGCCGACCAAGCTGTTGACGAACCAACGCGATCTGGCGCTGGCGTACTCGCCCGGCGTCGCCGCGGCTTGCGAGGAAATCGTGGCCGATCCGGCCAATGCCTTCAAATACACTGCACGCGGCAATCTGGTGGCAGTGATCACCAACGGCACGGCCGTGCTCGGTCTGGGAAATATCGGCCCGCTGGCATCGAAGCCGGTGATGGAAGGCAAGGGCGTTCTGTTCAAGAAATTCGCCGGTATCGATGTGTTCGATATCGAAGTCAATGAAACCGACCCCGACAAGCTGTGCGACATCATTGCCGCACTGGAACCGACTTTCGGCGGTATCAATCTGGAAGACATCAAGGCTCCGGAATGCTTTTACATCGAACGCAAACTGCGCGACCGGATGAAAATTCCCGTCTTCCATGACGATCAGCACGGCACCGCGATTATCGTCGGCGCAGCCATCCTCAATGGCTTGAAAGTCGTTGGCAAGGATCTGAAGAAATGCAAACTGGTTGTGTCCGGCGCAGGCGCAGCAGCGCTGGCCTGCCTGGACCTGATCGTCGATCTCGGTTTCCCTATCGAAAACATTTTCGTCACCGATCTGGCTGGCGTGGTGTACGAAGGCCGTGTTGAATTGATGGATCCCGACAAGGCGCGTTTTGCGCAGCCTACCGATGCCCGCACGCTGGCAGAAGTGATTCCCGGCGCTGATATCTTCCTCGGTTTGTCTGCTGCCGGCGTACTCAAGCCGGCCATGGTCAAGGCCATGGGGCCTAAGCCGCTGGTGTTTGCTTTGGCTAACCCGACCCCGGAAATCCTGCCGGAAGAAGTGCTGGCCGTGCGCGACGACGCCATCATCGCCACCGGCCGTTCGGATTACCCGAACCAGGTCAATAACGTGTTGTGCTTCCCGTATATTTTCCGCGGCGCGCTCGATTGCGGCGCAACCACCATTTCGCGTGAAATGGAAATTGCCTGCGTGCACGCCATTGCCGATCTGGCGCAGGCGGAACAATCCGACATTGTCGCCACGACTTATGGCATCGACAACCTGTCTTTCGGCCCCGATTACATTATTCCCAAGCCTTTCGATCCACGGCTGATGATGAAGATTGCACCGGCAGTCGCGCGTGCAGCGGAATTGTCCGGTGTTGCTTCACGGCCGATCACCGACATGGCAGCCTATGCCGCCAAGCTGGAACAATTCGTTTATCACAGCGGCACTTTCATGCGGCCGATGTTCGCCATCGCCAAGAAAACACCGGCAGACAAGAAGCGCATCATTTACGCGGAAGGCGAAGAAGAGCGCATTCTGCGCGCCGTGCAAGTGGTAGTCGATGAAGAACTGGCCACGCCTATTCTGGTCGGTCGTCCTGAAGTGCTGGAACAGCGCATCAAGAAATTCGGTCTGCGTCTGCGCTTGAATATCGATTTTGAGGTAATTAATCCCAACTTCGACAGCCGCTACCGCGACTACTGGCAAACTTTCCATGCGATGACTAACCGCAACGGCGTCACCGAGCAATACGCCAAGCTGGAAATGCGCCGCCGCCACACCTTGATCGGGTCGATGGCGATCCACAAGGGCGACGCCGACGGCATGATTTGCGGTACCTACGGCACCACCAATCTGCATTTGCACTATATCGACCAGGTGCTCGGCAAACGTGAAGGCGTCAACGTCTACGCGGCGATGAATGGCTTGATTTTGCCGAACCGGCAGCTGGTGCTGGTTGACACGCACGTCAACGAAAACCCGACCGCCGAGCAATTGGCGGAGATCACCATTCTGGCGGCAGAAGAAATGCGCCGCTTTGGTTTGCAACCGCGCGTGGCCTTGCTCTCGCATTCGAATTTCGGCAGTCACAATAGTGAGTCGGCGCAAAAAATGCGCGCTGTGCTGAAGCTGGTAAAAGCCGCTGCCCCTGATCTGGAAATCGATGGCGAAATGCATGGCGATACGGCGCTGGACAAGGCATTGCTGAAAAAAGTCATGCCTGATTCAACGCTGACCAACGATGCCAATTTGCTGGTCATGCCTAATCTGGATGCCGCCAATATCTCTTACAACCTGTTGAAAACGACTGTCGGTAACGGCGTTGCCATCGGCCCTATCCTGCTCGGCTGCGCCAAGCCGGTGCATATCCTGACACCGTCAGCAACGGTGCGCCGGATCGTCAACATGACGGCACTGTGCGTTGTCGATGCGGTATCTGATCGTTAAGTTGTGATCCTTAAGTTGTGATCGTTAATTATTGATCGCTCATTTTGATCGTTAATTGTTGAGTCCCTTGATAGCGTCCACTGACGCTTGAAATCACTGCGCGGCAATATAAAAGCGGCCTGTCCTTCAAGACAAGCCGCTTTTTTTCGATCAGATTTCACATTTCTGTTTAGTGCGTTGATGCGCTGAACTACATCTGCTCAAAAATCATTCCAGAGAGGCCTGATTCAAAGGCTATTTCTGATTGCCTTTCGCCTCGTCTTGAATTTTTTCGCCAGTTTTTTCAATCGTTTGGCCGACTTTTTCAGCCGCATTATCGACTGCTTTGCCTGCTTTTTCTGCCGGACCCTCAGGTTTGTAACATCCAGATAAGGCGATTGCCAGCGTCGTGATACCTATGGCCGCTGCGGTACTTCTTTTAAGTTGGAACATGTCAATCACCTTTCGTTAAAGTACTTCGGTCGTTTATTCATACCCCATGTTGCTAAGAGCTGACAGTGGCGGCATAAGCGTTGTTGATTGTACGGTATCGCCGCTAGTGAACTGCCCGCTCCCCGCTGCCTGCTGGCGCGCATCTCGCAAATGAAACGTCAACAGACCCTAGCGATTTGTTGTGTAGGAGCATCAAATTTCAAAAAAGCGTACTATCCAAAATTGTTAAAAAAAACAAATTTGATGGAAATTCTAAGGGGTTCAGTATGAAAGTGATCGGCATTTCGCCTCACCGGCGTCATTTTTTGCGCGCGGCCGTCACGGCGGCACCTGCCGTAGTCCTGATTGCTGCTGCGGGTGTGGGGATGGCAACGAACACACCGCCGGCTGGCGCTTTCAAACCCCGCTATTTTTCGCCAGCCGAATGGGAAACCCTCTCTGCGCTGGTAGACCGGCTCATACCGGCCAGCGATGAGGGGCCGGGCGCGCTGGAAGCGGGCGCCCACGAGTTCATCGACCTGCAAATGAACACTCCTTATGCACATGGCGGCTTGTGGTATATGCAAGCCCCATTCGTTGCGTCGGCACCGGAATTCGGCTACCAGTTCCACATGACGCCGCGTGAACTCTATCGCAGCGGACTGGCAGGGCTCGACGCCGCCGTACAGAAACAATTCAGCAAAACTTTCGCTCAACTCGATGCGGCGCAGCGCGATGAGGTGATCTCGGCGCTGGAAAAAGGCACGTTCAACATCGGCGAGGTGCCACCAGCGACGTTTTTCGGCCAGGTGCTACAAAACACCAAAGAAGGGTATTTTTGCGATCCCCAACATGGCGGAAACAAGGACATGGCCGCCTGGAAAATGATTGGTTTCCCCGGTGCCCGTGCCGATTATATGGACTGGGTCGAGCAGTACGGCAAGAAGTATCCGCTGCCACCGGTTTCCATCATTTAAGGAATAAATATGTCTGATACAACGATGAAACCGGTGGATGTCGTCATCATCGGTTTCGGCTGGACGGGCGCGATCATGGCCAAGGAACTGACTGAAGCCGGCCTGAACGTACTGGCGCTGGAGCGCGGCGAATATCGCGACACCTATCCAGACGGTGCGTATCCCAAAACGCTGGATGAGCTGACCTATCTGCAACGCAGCAAGCTATTCCAGAATCTCAACAAGGGCAGCTTCACTTTCCGCCATGCGACCACTGGCATCGCCGTACCGTATCGGCAAATCGGCGCATTCAAACCGGGTACTGGCGTCGGCGGTGCCGGGCTGCACTGGTCGGGCCAGCACTGGCGCGTACTCCCCGAAGAACTGAAGTTGCGCTCCCATTACGAGAGTCGCTACGGGAAAAAATTCATCCCGGAAGGCATGAGCATCCAGGATTTCGGCGTCACCTATGAAGAGCTGGAACCGCATTTCGATTTCGTTGAAAAGGTTTTCGGCACCTCGGGTCAGGCCTATCTGGTGGACGGCAAAGTGGTAGGCGAGGGTAATCCCTTTGAGGCGAACCGCTCCAGCCATTACGCGCTGCCGCCGCAAAAAGTGCCGTACACAGCGCATCTGTTCCAGAAAGCCGCCAAGGAGGCGGGCTTGCATCCCTTCGTCGAACCGTCGGCGAACGCGTCGCAACCGTATACCAATCCGTATGGCTGCCAAATGGGGCCCTGCAATTTTTGCGGTTTTTGCTCGGGCTTCGCCTGCTACAACTATTCCAAGGCCTCGCCCAACGTGAACATCATGCCGGCCTTGCGCGCAGTGTCGAATTTTGAACTGCGGTCCAATTGCAATGTGCTGCGCATCAACCTCGACAGCAGCAAGAAAAAAGCGATCGGTGTCACCTATGTCACGGCGGACGGCAAGACGGTCGATCAGCCGGCAGAGCTGGTTATTGCCAGCACCTTCGCTTATAACAACGCGCATCTGTTCCTGGTTTCAGGCATAGGCAAGCCGTATGACCCTATCGCCAACGAAGGTGTGGTCGGCCGCAACATCGCCTACCAGACCATGTCCACCGTACAGATGTTTTTCCCGCTCGATACCAATACCAATCCCTTCATCGGCGCTGGCGGTACCGGCGTAGCGGTCGACGACTACAACGGCGACCACTTCGACCACGGCCCGCTGGGCTTTGTCGGCGGCTCGCCCGCGTGGTGCAATCCGGCCGGTGTGAAGCCTATCTCCGGCATTCCGGTACCGAGCGGCACACCAAGCTGGGGTCAGGGCTGGAAAAAGGCAGTGAAAGACAGTTACCTCAACACCGTCTCCTTCGACGTGCATGGCGCCAACATGGTGTACCGCGACTGCTATGTCGATCTCGATCCGACCTACACCGACCAGTTTGGTCAGAAACTATTGCGCTTCACCTTCGACTGGAAAGATAACGACATCAAGATGAGCCAGTACGTCACCGGCAAGATGCTTGATGTAGCAAAAGCCATGAATCCGACTTCCATCAACGTCTCTGTCAAAAAGCTCGGCGATCACCTCGACCTGCGCAACTATCAGACGACGCACTGGGCCGGTGGCACCGCCATGGGTACCGACCGCAAGATCAGCGTACTCAACCGCTACCTGCAAAGCTGGGACGTCTACAACGTCTTTGCCGTCGGGTCCAGCGTGTTCCCCGTAGGCATCGGTTACAACCCGACCGGTCTGGCTACGGCGCTGGCCTACTGGTCAGCCAAAGCGATCCGCGAGCAGTACCTGAAAGATCCCCGTCCACTGGTCGATGCCTGAGCTTATCCATGAAAATTCAACTGACACTGACACTGGCCCGCGCGACCGGCATGGCAACCGCTGCGCTGGGTTTGAGCCTGGCCGCGGCACTCACCTGGGCGGCGCCAGCCGACCAGCAACAGATCAAGCAGGGCGAATATCTGGCCCGCGTTGGCGATTGCATTGCCTGCCATAGTGCGGTCGGCGGCAAACCCTTCGCCGGCGGTCTGGCGCTAGGCACGCCCATCGGCAAGGTCTACTCGACCAACATCACGCCTGATCCTAAAAACGGCATCGGCGAATGGAGTTTCGACGACTTCGACAAACTGATGCGCACCGGCGTCACCAAGGCTGGCTACACCGTGTATCCGGCCATGCCATACCCGTCGTATTCGCGCCTGAGCGCGGCCGACATGCAGGCCTTGTATGCCTATTTCATGCATGGCGTGACGCCGGAAACGACGCCGAACAAGGCGGCCGACATTCCCTGGCCGCTGTCGATGCGCTTTCCTCTGACGTTCTGGCGCTGGGCCTTTGCGCCCACGCCGCAGCCGCATGTGCCGCCAGCCGGGAGCGAAACGGCGGTGCTGCGCGGTGCCTATCTGGTCGAAGGTCTGGGCCATTGCGGTGCTTGCCACACGGCGCGTGCCGTCACCATGCAGGAAACCGCGTTGACCGGTCTTGGTCACAGCGATTATCTGGCCGGTGGTGCTGCCATCGATGGCTGGAGCGCGCCGTCCCTGCGCAACGAACATGGCGGTGGACTGGCACGCTGGAGCGAAGGGGATATCGTCGACTTCCTGAAGACCGGGCGCAACAGCCACACGGCATCGTTCGGCCCGATGAATGACGTGGTTCGCCACTCCATGCAATACCTGACCGATACCGATCTGGCCAGCGTCGCGACGTATCTGAAGTCGCTGCCGGCCAGCAATAACGCAGCGGCCTTTGTGGCCGATCCCAAAGTCGGACAGGCACTCTTCCTTGGTAAAGCCGATACGTCCGGTGCGATGTTGTACCTGAACAAGTGCGCAGGCTGTCATCGTTCGGATGGTGCGGGCAACGGCAAAGCGTTCCCAGCGCTGGCGGGTAATGCGCTTCTGCAAAATGCCGATGCCACTTCGACCATCAACATCATCCTGTCTGGCGGTGCCGTACCGAGTACCCATACGGCACCGTCGTCGCTGACCATGGCGCCGTATGCCGACCAGTTGAACGACGAACAGGTGGCGCAGGTCGTTAATTTTGTGCGGACTAGCTGGGGCAACCGCGGCTCGACGACGACGGCGGAGCAGGTGGCAAAAATTCGCAAGATCGCCGTGCCGGTGAAGGGCGCGGGTGAAGCAGCGTTTGCGGCAGGTCGCCCGGACGCGATGCCGGTCAAGCGGCCGGCACTGCAATAAGCGAGGGGGAGTACGCGTTGTGGTGAGATTGCCCCGGCATCGTGTCCGGGCGCAGTCAACCAGCGTATTTGCGTTTGCTTCGGGAGCCTGACGCATTCGCGCATTTCTGAACATGCGGTGATATGCCCGGAATATGTCCCGAATATGCCCCATAAAATCTGGCAATCGATTGACAAACTTTGGCACCATGAACGTAAAAAAGCCCCTTCACTCTATGAAAGTGAAGGGGCTTTTTGTCAATCTTTTTTTCAACCTTAGGCAAGGTTGGTAATTCTAATGGTGCCGGGAGCCGGAATCGAACCGGCACGCCTTACAGCGCGGGATTTTGAGTCCCGTGCGTCTACCTATTCCGCCATCCCGGCAACGCAAGCCGATGATTATCCCAGTTTATGTCACATGAAGCAATAGCGGATGTCTCTCTGGCATCGGTTTTGAGGGCAATAGTGCAGCTAAAGCCGTTTATTTAGTCGTCGTATAGCCGATTTCTTTGTAAATCGAGCGGATCAAGTCCTTGCCGATGCGGTCGGCCATTTCGGCGTGGACCTTGAACATGACTTTTTTCCACTCTTGTTTTTCAGCCGGAGTCAGAGTCGTGATGCGGGTTTTTCCGCTTTTCCTGATTTCTTCCAGCGCATCGTCGTTCTCTTTTTGCGAGTTGGTATCGAAGTAGGCAGTCGTGTCCTTGACCGCGCCATCCATGATGGTACGGATATCGGGCGGCAATCCGTCCCAGAACTTCTTGTTCGATAGCAATACATAGCCGTGATACCCGTGGTCGGAAATCGTCATGTATTTCTGCACTTCATTAAGACGCGAAGAAAAAATGACCGAGGCCGGATTTTCCTGGCCGTCAATCGAGCCGCTCTGCAAGCCCTGATAGACCTCGGTAAACGACATCACTTGCGGCAATGCGCCCACGGCACGAACACGCGCATCAATCACCTTGGACGACTGGATACGAATTTTCAGCCCCTTCATGTCAGCCGGAACCAAAATGGGCTTATTGGCAGTCCATTGCATGAAGCCATCGTCGAGCATGGCCAGACCGGCTAATCCTTTCGCGTCCAGTTTTTTCAGCAGCGCACGGCCGATGGGGCCTTGGGTCACTTTGCGTGCTTGCGGCAAATCGTCGAACAGATAGGGCAAATCGAACACCTCAAATTCGCGTAAGCCCATCGGCCCGAATTTACCGAAGGTCGGCGCGAGCATTTGTACGGAGCCGAGCTGCAGCGCTTCCAGTTCTTCCTTGTCTTTGTAAAGTTGTCCGTTTGGATAGACCTCGACCTTGACGCGGTTCTGCGTGCGCTCCTCGACAATTTTCTTGAAATAGTCGGCAGCCTTGCCTTTCGAGCTGGAGGCGGCAACGACGTGGCTGAATTTGAGAATGATGGGCTGCTGCGCGGTGGGCGCCGCTTGCTGTGCTTGTGTGCCGGCGCTCAATACCAGCAGAGCGCTCATGGCGGCCGTCGCGAAAAATGCTTTGCCCGGTGCTTTCGGTGAAATCATGTTTGTCTCCTGTGAACTTCAAATCGTCAGCTGCGCCGCGTTTGTTTTTTTATATGTTCGTGCAATGAGCCGCTGGCGGCGGGTAATGTGGCTTGCTCCGCCGCCAGCAGTTTTATGGGATCAGATCGCCGCGGCGATCGCCTTGCCAACCTCCGTGGTGTTGGCGCTGCCACCCAGATCCGGCGTGGTCGGGCCGGTGACCAGAACCAGTTCAATGGCCTTGAGGATGGCATCGTGGGCCTGGGTGTAGACCGCTTTGCCGTTGCCCAGGAAATCGAGCATCATCGCGCCGGACCAGATCATGGCGATTGGGTTAGCGATGTTCTTGCCGTAGATGTCGGGGGCCGATCCGTGGACAGGCTCGAACAGAGAGGGCAGTTTGCGTTCAGGATTCAGATTGGCCGAGGGTGCGATGCCGATGGTGCCGGCGCAGGCAGGGCCGAGATCGGACAGGATGTCGCCAAACAGATTGGAGGCCACCACCACGTCGAAACGCTGCGGGTTCAGGACGAAATGCGCGGTCAGGATATCGATATGATATTTGTCCCATTTCACGTCCGCGTAGTTGGGCGCGACGGCTTCTACCCGCTCATCCCAGTACGGCATGGTGATGGCGATGCCGTTCGATTTGGTGGCGGAGGTCAGATGCTTCTTGGGACGGCTTTGCGCCAGTTCGAAGGCATAGTTGAGGACACGGTCCACGCCGTGGCGGGTGAAGATGGTTTCCTGGATGACCGTTTCGCGGTCGGTTCCTTCGAACATTCTGCCACCGATGGAAGAGTATTCGCCTTCGGTATTTTCGCGCACCACGTAAAAATCGATGTCCCCCGGTTTGCGGCCGGCCAGCGGGCAAGGCACGCCAGGCATCAGGCGCACCGGGCGCAGGTTGACATAGAGGTCGAATTCACGGCGGAATTTGAGCAGCGAACCCCATAGCGAGACGTGGTCTGGCACTGTCGCTGGCCAGCCTACTGCGCCGAAGTAAATCGCTTCAAAACCCTTGAGCTGGTCGAACCAGTCGTCCGGCATCATCTTGCCGTGCAGGGCGTAGTAGTCGCAATTGGCCCAGTCGAAGTGGGTGAACTCGATATCGATGTCGAAACGCGCGGCAGCGGCTTGCACCACGCGCAAGCCTTCGGGCAGGACTTCCTTGCCAATACCATCTCCGGCAATGACAGCAATTTGATGACGGGCCATGTTTCTTCCTTTTCCTTGTGTTTACGTAAATCCTGATAGCTTGTGAATGGAGTGTGGCAAATGGTAAACATATTTGCCACGCTATAATTAACGATTCAGTGAACCTATAAAACACATAACGTGAACAATCCCCCCTTGCTGGAAGATTTGCGCCTGTTTTGTCTGGTGGCGCGCAAAAACAGTTTTATCGCTTCCGCAAAGGAGGTAGGCGCTTCGCCGGCGTTTGTCAGCAAGCGCATTGCCGTGCTGGAGCAAGCCCTTGGCGTGCGCTTGTTCCACCGCACGACGCGCAGCGTGGTGATGACCGACGATGGCAGTAACGTCCATGAATGGGCCAGGAAAATCCTCGACGATGTGGAACACATGGTGGAGACCGCCGCTAGCGCCAAGCAGGTGCCGCGCGGATTGCTAAAGATAGGTACCAGCTTTGCGTTGGGCCGAAAATATATATCACCACTATTGTCGGTATTTGCCCGTGAACATCCGGCGCTGAAGATAGAACTCGAATTGCTCGACCGCGAAGTCGATATGGTCAATGAAGGTTTTGATCTGGATATTCGGGTCGGGGTGGCGCAGGAGCCGCATTTGTTTGCCCAGCGTCTGGTGGCCAGCCAACGGGCGCTGTTTGCCAGCCCAGATTATTTACGTGCGCACCCGCCACCGGTGCGGCTGGGCGATCTGGCGCAGCATCAATGTCTTGTAATACGTGAACGTAATCAGTCCTTCGGCATCTGGCGCATGGTCGGCCCGGCTGGTCCGGAAACAGTCAAAGTGACCGGGGCGCTGGCGTCCAATCATGGGGAGATCATCCATCAGTGGGCCGTTGATGGACACGGCATTATCCTGCGCTCGATCTGGGATGTGGCCGATAGTGTGACCAGCGGCCAACTGACAAGGGTATTGCCCGCTTATTTTCAGGAGGCGGACTTGTGCGCGGTCTATCCGCTGCAATTAAAAAATTCAGCCAAAATCCGCGAGTGCGTGCAGTTTCTGCAGCGGGAACTGAAGCTCTGAACAGAGCCTAAACAGTTACCGACCGCCGCGCGTTCGCGCTAGCAAATGCAAGGTCAACAGACCTTAACCAAATGCTTGCTGCAGCGTCAGAATTTTTCCGGTCTTGCTGCCGTCGTAGCCGGCTAATTCATCGACCACCTGCCGGAATTGGGTCGATTGCAAAATGTCGACGATGACCCGCATCAGCGGGTCATTGAGCGTCGTGCCGCGCAAAGCGAAAAAATACCGCTCCTTGATTAGCGGGATGAATTCCAGCCCGAAGCGCTGGGCGGCCGTTTGCACGCCGAAACCGACATCCGCCATGCCACTGGCAATGAACGCCGCAACTGCCGAGTGGGTGAATTCGGTGTTTTCAAAACCGCTAATATCGTTTGGTGATATGGACGCGCGAGCCAGCATCATTTCCAACAACATGCGTGTGCCAGAGCCGGTTTCACGATTAACGAAACGTACGCCGGAATGCGCCAGGGCTTCCAGCGAAGTGATGTTCTTGGGATTGCCCGGCATGACGAACAAGCCCTGGCTGCGCTCAGCCAGATGGATCAGGCAATCGCTGCGCTTGTTCAGCCAGCTGGCGTAATGCGCAACGGCAGGGGCTTCCAGTTCGCCCAGCGGGATGGAAAATCCGGCCAGGTCGCACTCCTGCCGCGACAGAGCGGCGATAGCGTCGCTGCTGTGACGGTAGCGCACTTCAACCGGCATCTCGATGGCTTTTAGTTGCCGCAGCAATGCTGCCACCGCAAAACCGTGGCTGGCAAAGAGTCGCACTGCGCGCGATGCCCCCTCGACGGTCTTGTCCAGTTCCGTTTCCAGTTCCGATGCCAGGCTGTCCAGAGTCGGGGAGAGTCGTGCAGCCACCAGACGATCGGCCCACAGCAGCTTATCGGCGAATGGCGTCAGGGTCGTGCCGCGTCCCCGTCCGCTGTCGGTCAGGCTACAGCCGAATAGTGTTTCAGCCGATCGCAAGACGCCCCATGCATGTCGGTACGAGGAATGAAGTTGCAGCGCGGCCTGAGCGATTGATCCGGTCTGCTGGATTGCCCCGAGCAAAAGGAGCAGTTCAGCGGTATCGAGCGGTGTTTGTGTGTCGTGGGTAATTTCCCAGTGCGGTTTGATTATGACTTTATACATATATGCAAAATATAGCATATTGCTGTGATTGCGCTTCGGTGTTACTTTCCTGAGTGCGAATTCAATTTAATTATAATCGCAGAAAAAATTATTAAAATCCCAATAAATGGTAAAAATACTATAGAAGAAATATGCAAACCCATGCATATTGTCAGGGTTATAACACTCCACAGGAGGAGACGATGGCTTTCGATTTTCTACAAAAAGAACGAACTATTGCCGGCGCAGGATTTAATCGCTGGCTGGTCCCGCCGGCAGCGCTGGCAATCCATTTATGTATTGGTATGGCGTATGGTTTTTCGGTGTTTTGGCTGCCGCTGTCCCGCGCATTGGGTATCAAGGATCCGATAGCCTGCGCTAAAGATGCGGGTTTCTTCGAACAAATGCTCAGTACCAGCTGCGACTGGAAAATCTCCATGCTGGGCTGGATGTATACGATGTTTTTTGTTCTGCTCGGTGTGTCTGCCGCGATATGGGGCGGCTGGCTGGAACGTGTCGGTCCGCGCAAGGCGGGTTTTGTCGCGGCCTTGTGCTGGTGCGGCGGGCTGCTGATTTCAGCGTTCGGCGTCTACACCCATCAGATATGGCTGATGTGGATAGGCTCGGGCGTGATCGGCGGCATCGGCCTCGGACTGGGCTATATATCGCCGGTGTCGACCCTCATCAAGTGGTTCCCTGACCGTCGCGGCATGGCCACCGGTATGGCGATCATGGGTTTTGGCGGCGGCGCGCTGGTCGGCACCCCACTGGCCGACAAGCTGATGCGGCATTTCGCCACGGCCACTTCGGTCGGCGTATGGGAAACCTTCGTCGCCATGGCCGCGATCTATTTCGTCTTCATGATGGCCGGTGCTTTCGGTTACCGGGTGCCGCCTTCGGGCTGGAAGCCCGCTGGCTGGACGCCTCCGGAAGCCAAAAATAACGCCATGATTACCCAACAGCATGTGCATGTCAGCAAGGTCTGGGGCATTCCACAGTTCTGGCTGGTGTGGCTGGTGTTGTGTCTGAACGTCTCGGCCGGTATCGGCGTGATCGGTATCGCATCACCGATGTTGCAGGAAGTGTTTGGTGGCCATTTGCTGGGCGTGAATGTCAAATTCGGCGATCTCAGCATGGAGCAGAAAACCGCCATTGCGGCTATCGCTGCCGGCTTTACCGGGCTGATCAGTCTGTTCAATATCGGCGGACGTTTTGTGTGGGCCACTTGCTCCGACTTTGTCGGCCGCAAAATGACCTATGTGATCTTCTTCGTGCTCGGTTTTATCCTGTACGTCAGCCTGCCATGGTCGGCGCAATCGGGCAGCATTGCCTTGTTCGTCGGCGCGGTCTGTCTGATTCTGTCGATGTACGGCGGCGGTTTCGCTACCGTGCCGGCGTATCTGGCTGACTTGTTCGGTTCGCAAATGGTGGGTGCCATTCACGGTCGTCTGCTGACCGCGTGGGCTACTGCCGGGATACTCGGGCCGGTCGTCGTCAACTACATGCGTGAATATCAGTTGTCGCTCGGCATGCCGCGGGAATCGGTCTACAACACCACGATGTACATCCTGGCCGGAATGCTGGTACTGGGCCTGATCTGCAACTTGCTGGTACGTCCGGTAGCGGCGAAGCACTTCATGACACCGGAAGAACTGGCGATTGAAAAGAAACTGGCGCATGAAAAGTCCAGCGGCGACGATTCCGTTGTTCTCGATGGCGCGGCAATGGATCGCATCGGTAGCGGTGGTAATCCGGTCATCGTCATAGCAGCCTGGCTGGCGGTCGGTATTCCGCTGGTCTGGGGTATCTCGCTGACCTTGCAAAAAGCTTCCGTGCTGTTTAAGTAAAACCAACAACACATGAGCCGGCGCGCTGCTCGCATGAAGCGGCGGCGCGCCGACCATCATCGCAACAGTTTTAGCTATAGAATTTATGCAAAAGGCCGATGGCCAGACGCATTGCCGCAGGCAGTACACGTAGTAGGGCAAAGCGATGCAATAACCCGATGCAATAACGCGAGCGGCCTTTTGCGTAAGTTCTAAACTAGTAACGCCGCTATTGTGCGGCTCCAGCAGGAGAGAGTTCATGAACAGACAATATCCATTCGATATCGATGCGGCCAAGGCTGCCATCACCGCCCACAGCCAAGAACGTGGCAGCTTGTTGCCCGTCTTGCACGCCGTTCAGGAGGCCATCGGCTTCATTCCTGCCGACGTGGTGCCACTGATTGCCGATGAGCTCAACTTGTCGCGGGCCGAAATTCACGGCGTCATTTCTTTTTATCATTTTTTCCGTCAGCATCCGGCCGGTAAAAATGTTGTGCAAATTTGTCGCGCCGAAGCCTGTCAGGCACGCGGCGGCGAAGCGCTGGCGCAGCATGCGGAAACTTTGCTCGATTGCAAATTTCATGCAACCAGCAGCGATGGTCAATTCACGCTGGAATCGGTGTACTGCCTAGGCCAATGTGCCTGCGGCCCCAACATCATGATTAACGATGAACTACATGCCCGTGTGGGCGCAGACAAACTGGATCGCCTGATTGGCGCCAAGCGGGGTACCCCATGAGCACCATTATTTATGTACCACGCGATTCCACCGCCGTTGCGCTGGGAGCCGAACAAGTCGTCGCCGCCATACGACGCGAAGCAGAAGCCCGTGGTGAAGCCGTCAGCATCGTGCGCAACGGCTCGCGCGGCATGTTCTGGCTGGAACCAATGGTAGAAGTGGCAACGCCGGAAGGCCGTGTCGCCTATGGCCCGGTCGATGCCGGGGATGTTGCCGGACTGTTCGACGCCGGACTGTTGAAAGGCGGAACGCACGCCTTGTCGCAAGGCCTGACCGACAAGATCGACTTTCTGAAAAACCAGGAGCGTCTGACTTTTGCGCGGGTCGGTATTACCGATCCGGTCTCGCTGAGCGATTACATTGCGCACGAAGGCTATGCCGGACTGCAACGCACCTTGACCATGGATGGTGCCGCGATTGTGAAAGAAATGACCGACTCCGGCCTGCGTGGCCGTGGCGGTGCAGCCTTTCCGACCGGTATCAAATGGAACACGGTGCTCAACGCGCCCGCCGCGCAGAAATACGTGGTGTGTAATGCCGATGAAGGCGACTCCGGTACGTTTTCCGATCGCATGATCATGGAATGCGACCCCTTCGTTCTGATTGAAGGAATGACGATTGCTGCCGTCGCCGTCGGTGCCACCGAAGGTTACATCTACGTCCGTTCCGAATATCCGCACGCCATCATTGCGCTGAACGAAGCGATTGTCGCTGCCAACGCCGCCGGTTATCTTGGAAGCAACATTCTGGGTTCCGGGAAAGAGTTCAATCTGACTGTGCGCAAGGCTGCTGGCGCCTATATCTGCGGCGAAGAAACCGCGATGCTGGAAAGTCTGGAAGGACGACGCGGCCTGGTGCGCGCCAAGCCGCCACTGCCGGCAATTCAGGGTTTGTTCGGACAGCCCACCGTCATCAACAATGTGATTTCTCTTGCCAGCGTGCCTATCATCATGGCGCGCGGCGCAGCCTATTACAAAGGCTATGGGCAGGGACGTTCGCTCGGCACGCTGCCATTCCAACTGGCTGGCAATGTCCTGCACGGCGGGCTGGTTGAAAAAGCATTCGGCCTGACATTGCGCGCTTTGCTCAACGATTTCGGCCGCGGTACCGAGAGTGGTCGGCCTATTCGGTCGGTGCAGGTCGGTGGCCCGCTTGGTCCTTATCTGCCAGATCATCTGTTCGATACACCGCTCGATTACGAAGCCTTCGCCGCAGTCGGCGCGATGCTCGGTCACGGCGGCGTCGTGGTATTCGACGATACGGTCGATATGGCGAAGCAGGCGCGTTATGCCATGCACTTCTGTGCCGTCGAATCCTGCGGCAAATGCACGCCATGCCGCATCGGTTCGACCCGCGGCGTGGAAGTCATCGACAAAATCATTGCCGACGACAACCGCACCCAGCAAGTGCATCTGCTGCGCGATTTGTGCGACACCATGGTCAACGGTTCACTGTGCGCCATGGGCAGCATGACACCGTATCCGGTGTTGTCGGCACTGAATTATTTCCCTGAAGATTTTGGTCCTGTTACGCAGGCGGCGTCAGCTGCCATTTAATGTCATTGAGCGCCATGCGCGGCGGTATTGTCCGGCCGCGCTAGCCAAAGAGTGAAGGAATCTCATCATGAATCAACTTAACGATATCGACTACGGCACCCCAAAAAGTGCGTCCGAAAAACTGATCACGCTGGAAATCGACGGCGTATCGATTGAAGTGCCGGTCGGCACATCGGTCATGCGAGCGGCAGTCGACGCCGGTGTCAACGTGCCGAAATTATGCGCGACCGACAGTCTGGAACCGTTTGGCTCCTGCCGTCTGTGTCTGGTGGAAATCGCCGGTCGCAAGGGCTATCCGGCCTCTTGCACCACCCCGTGCGAACCCGGCATGAAAGTTGTCACGCAATCGCCCAAGCTGGCCGATATCCGACGCGGCGTGATGGAGTTGTATATCTCCGATCACCCGCTCGACTGCCTTACCTGCCCGACCAACGGCAATTGCGAATTGCAAGACATGGCCGGCACTGTGGGCCTGCGCGAAGTGCGTTACGGCTACGACGGGGCTAACCATCTGGATATGAAGAAGGATGAATCGAATCCCTACTTCACCTACGATCCTTCCAAA